>CAZGUY010000049.1:0-1514 GCA_964528795.1 uncultured Gammaproteobacteria bacterium | reverse complement strand
TTTATTTTCATTTATACACCTCAAATTAATTTATCAGGTATTTTTTTTAATATCTGATTATCTAGATAATTTATTACCTCTTTTGTGTTAATTCCTGAAACTAAATCAATAAGTTCTATCTTTAAATTCAACTGATTGAAACCTTTATACCATTCTATAAAAGCTTCACATTTATCATATGAAAAATATTCAAAGAAAAAATCTGAAAGTTTGCAATAAAATTTAGATAAATAATAGATATCAAATAGATCTTTTGCGCTTTGCCGGCCGGCATGAATTATTCTACCTGTAGCATCCTGCTTTTTAACTTGGCCTATAGCAGCTAATATTTTTCGGTAGTATATGTCATCAACCGAATGTAAGCCTTGCTTTATTTTTCTAATATTTTCTTCAAAATCCTGGACAAAATCAATCTTTAAAACGCAATTATTTTTAAGTTCCAAAAAATATATTTTCATAGGAACTAGGTTAGGAGAATCTTGTTCTCTTTCCAATTTAAATTTAAAACCTGTCTTTTCTTTTATAAAATTCATTATTTTATTAGGATCCTTATTTTTATATGTTTGACTAAAAAAATCTAAATCTTCTGAAAAGCGATGATTAAAATAAAAAGATAAAGCAGTGCCTCCCGTTAAATAATAACTCGGGAACTCCTTAGCTACTAACTGAGTTATTCTTTTCTGCCATTTTTTAATATACTTAACATTATTCATAGTTTTTCAATCACCCATATAAATTATACTACTTATTAGTGGTATTTGTCAACTTTATTTTACTACTTATAAGTAGTAAATACAAAACTAATAATTATTATTTTTTACTCAAAAATAGAGTTTAACCCCGGATAAAATTTGGTAGTCTTTGCCTTTCTGGGATAATTTGGTGAAGAATTGGAAGTCTTTTTGGTTGAATAGTTTTCGTTGATAGTTGATCCGGATTCCTAACGACCGGCCTTTACTATCTAGCAAGTTAAAAGTTATTTTATCTTTTTCGCTTAGATTTATTTTAGCGGAAAAACTGTACCTTTTGACTTCCCCTTTACCGTAGTTAATTTCAAAAAAGAGACCAAGTTTACGACTGAATTTCCAGCTACCGTATAATTTAAAAATTTTTTCTTTCCTTGTTTTGCCATAGCCGATACCGATTCTATATTTAATAGCGCCTTTTTTGGGATAAACATTAGGGGTTTGGAGATGAGCTCGGAAATCAAATTGAGATTGCTGGGAATGGCTAATGCGATAACAAATTTTATTTTTATTAGCCAACTGCCAAAAACCGTCAAATTGGAGATATTGCTCTTGTTTCTTTTTTGTTTTTAAAGATTCTTGTTTATAAATATAGGTAATCTTATTATTCTTATTAATCTCCCAGATATTTTTAAAGCGTAAAGTATCCGGTTTATCTTTTTTCTTCACTTCAAAGGTAAGCCGATTAAATTTATCGGCCTGCCAGCGGCCTCTTAAAGTGATTAAATGTTTTTGACTGAGGCTAGAAATACTGCTTTTTTGCAGCCG
>CAZGUY010000048.1:0-1550 GCA_964528795.1 uncultured Gammaproteobacteria bacterium | reverse complement strand
TCAAAATTATTTGAAAAAGATTTAAAAATAGTTGAAAAAGAAGTTATATTTAATTCAAAAGGCAAAGAAGAAGTAGTTGATATACTTGATAGGGAAGGATGGATTGAAAAAATGACTCAAGAAAAAAAACCTCAAAAACAAGTAGAAGATTTATTTAACAAATCAAAAGCTACTTTTACTGATCTCTTTTCAAGTACAGCCTGGACAAACGAAAACAAAACTAGCCTTAGATTTAATTGGTATAGTAAAAATGTAAGTTTTCCTTTAGATTTGGAAGTTAAAGATTATCAATTTAATTTTTTAAAAGATTTTTCAGTTAAAAAATCAAAAATTCTTCAAGATAATAGTTTAGAAATTCTTTTAATAGGAGAGAATAAAAATAATAGTCAGGGTGAGATTGTTTTATGGAAGCCAGACTTTTCTTACAAAGAAAGTAAAGAAGGTGAAGAGAATAATAAAGAATTAGTAGATCAAGAAATTAAAAAAGTAAGTTTTAAAGATGCCAATATTTCAAAGTCAGAAAATATTTTAAAAATAAAGTTTTTAAAAAACAGTTGGTATTTGTTCTCACAAAATGATAATGATATTAATATAAATATCCTAAACAAAGATTTATCATTAAAACAAACTGAAAATATTAAAGCAGATGTTTTAAATCCTAAAATATCCTGCTCAAATAATAATTGCTTAATTTATGATCAAGATAGAAAAATTATTAAAGATTTAGACCTTAATAAGTTCAAAATTACTAAAATAAAGACCTTAAATAAAAAAATAAGTAATTTAAACCCAGAACAATTAGTTTTTGATTATAATAAAAAAACAAATTCTTGGATGATAGCTACCCTTAAAACACAGCAATTTAGATTATGGCAATATAAAAAAGGAGAGTTTAGTAAAGCTTTATTAAAAGAAGCTTCTAAATATCCTGGGGTTTTAAACATTAAATGCTTTTCAAGTGGTAAAACCTTTTTACTTTGGGCAAGTCATTACAGTAGAGCCTATTTAATTGATAAAAAATTAAAAGTTAAAGATTTAAGTGAAAATTTTGGCTTTCGTTTTGCAAAAGATGAATCAATGGAAATGATTGGCAACAGTGATTTAATTTATTTTTTAAAGGATAATAAGATTCTTTTAAGGCACGGAGGTGATATTAATAAAAAAATCAACCAATTATTTTGGGTTGATTATAGGCCCTTGTATGTAAATTTTCAACTTTTAAATCAAAAAAAAGATTATAAACAAGGTATAATCATATCAACTCACCCTAAAAAGGGCACAATAATTTACAAAATTAAAGATAAAGGTTTTGATTTATCTGCTATAAGAACAATTGTTTCTAAAAAGGTTAATTCTAATGCTAGTTCTGAAATTTTAGGAGCTCAAATTATTGAATTAGAAAAAAATACCAATCAATCAGTTGTAAGATATTTCTTATCCAACAATAATGGTAAAACTTGGCAAGAAGTTGAGTTGGGAGAAATTAAAAAGTTTGAAAATTATGGCAATAATTTAAAATGGAAAGCAAAAATTGCTCCATATAAAAAAGC
>CAZGUY010000047.1:0-1635 GCA_964528795.1 uncultured Gammaproteobacteria bacterium | reverse complement strand
TTTTGGTTACGGTTTAGAAACCCAACGGTTTAATTTTATGCAGTTTTATGAACCTAAAACTGCCACTTTAGAGGCAATTAATTCATACCCTGATCGAATTCACAATGATATTTTAGATACAACTTATGCAACAGGCCTTTTAGGGCTTTTGTCGTATTTATCTATGATTGTATTTGCTTTTTATAGGGGTTTTAAATATATGTTTAATGTTAAAGACAAAAAGAAAAAGATTTTAAGTCTTTCTTTTATGGCTGGAATTTTAGGTTATTTAATTTCTCTTCAATTTTCATTTCATGTTACACCGACCCTTACTTACTTTTTTGTGTATTTAGCAATCCTTACCATGCTTCCTAGTCTTGATAAGAAGATTAAAAAGTCAATTAAGAAGTAGTTTTATGTCAAAATCATTTAAAATATTTTTAATAGTTGTGACAGTATTTTTAACAATTTTTGTAATCTGGCATTTTAATGTCAGGGTTGGCTTAGCTGATCATTATTTTTTAAAAACCAGACATTTTAACAAATGGGATAATTCCTTAAAAGCTTATAAAAAGGTTTTTAAGTATTTTCCCGAAGAACCTTATTATAATAGAAAATTTGCTCTTGATTTATTATGGTCTATAGATAAATTTTATTCTTCAAAAGAAACTAAAATTAAAATTCTAGATCTTGCCATAAAAAGACTTGAGTCTTTACCTAAAAATGAAAGGGTTTTTGAAACTATAACTTATCTTTCTCGATTGTATGCTAAAAAGGGAAATTTAACCCAAGATAAGAATGATTTTGAAATGGCAGAAAAGTATATAAATCAAGCTTCAAATATTTCCCCTGAAATGGCTGGTATTTATAATGACTGGTGTCAATTAGAGATTTATAAAAAAAATTGGGATAAAGCTAAAACTAAATGTCAAAAAGCTCTTTCTTTGTATCCTCCTCTTGACTCCCCAAACCTAAATAAAGAACATAGGGAAATGATTGAAGCAGAAATGAGCCAGGTTTATGAAAAATTAGGTATTATTTTTAGAGAAAAAAATGATTATGGTGTAGCAGAACAAATGTATGTTCAAGTAATTAAGTTTTTTCCATTGCAAAAAAAACATATTTGGAAAAAAATAGCTGACCTTTATTATATTCAAGATAACCTTAATCAAGCTATAAAAAATAATTTACATGGAAGAATCTTAAATCCTAATGACCCTGTTTGGCCAAAGGCCTTATCAGCTCTTTATAAGGAAAAGGGAAATAAGGAAAAGGCTAAATTTTGGTCTAATAAAGCCAAAGAATTAAAAGAAGAATAAAATGAAAAATAATAAGGATAAAAAAACTGTAATAGTTTTAGGGGTGCCAAGAAGTGGCACCTCAATAACTGCTGGTATTCTAGAATATATAGGAGTAGATATGGGAGGGAAAAGATTAAGAGAATCTCATGTTCCAAAGGGTTCTTTTGAAGATGCTAAATTTGGTAAATTTTTCAAACTAAGTTTAAATGAGTTTGGTATAAAATATAGAGCAATAGGTGGAGAAGATATTTTTTGGTCTAAAAAATGTCCTACTCCAAAACAAATTCTATCTACAAAAGATACTTTTGAAAAAGAAATTAAAAAATTAATTAAAAAAAGATCTAAAAATAAAAAA
>CAZGUY010000046.1:0-1668 GCA_964528795.1 uncultured Gammaproteobacteria bacterium | reverse complement strand
AAGTATCCCTAAAGCCATTAAATAGCTTTTGAGTTAAACTTGAAATGGAAAAACGGTAACGATCTAAAAAATGAGAAAAAGCTTGAAATAAATTCTGAGAAATTTTTTCTTGATTTTTATGATGAGAACGGAAAAACACTTTCATATTCTGAATTAAGTTCAAAATATTAACTTCCAAATTATCTATTAAAGCTTTATGATTTTTATGTAAAAAGTTAGCCACCGAAGTTGGGGTTGAAAGAGCTTTGTCAGCCACAAAATCAGCAATACTTTCATCTCTTTCATGACCTACTCCTGTAATAACGGGTAAATTTGAATCAGCTACTGCTTTAGCTACTTCTTCAGAATTAAAAGCTTTTAAACTTTCTAAACTACCCCCTCCTCTTATTAAAACCAATACGTCCATATCTGGCCTTTGTCTATTAAATTGCTTTAAAGCACTTGTAATATCTCCAACTGCCCTTTCTCCTTCTACTGCTACATCTTTTAAAAAAACTTGAAAACCATGTTGACCTAAATTCTTTTTAAAATCTTTAATAGCGGCACTTTTACCTGAAGTAATAAGGCCTATCTTTTTTATAAACTGAGGAATTGCTTTTTTTCTTTCTTTATCAAAAAACCCTTTAGCTTTTAATTTCTTTTTTAAAGCTTCAAAGGCTTTTTTTAGTGCTCCTTCTCCTAGAGCTTCTATGTTTTCAACCTGCAAACTCAACTTGCCATTTTTATAAACCCTTGGAAAACCAGATACAATCACTTCAAAACCTTCTTCGATTAAATCTTTTACTTCTTTTAACACATCCCAACCTGCAAAACAATTAACTACGTATTCTTCAATATCATTATCCTTAAGAGTAAAAAACGCATATCTATCCCTAATAGAAGTTTCTGTTATCTCACCCTTTACTTTTACCTCTCTCATCTCTGCTAATTTTCTATTAATCAAAGCTAAAAAACTTTTAACAGAAATAATTTCTTTTTTTAGTTCTTTTTTTTCTTTATTATGTATAATTTCTAATACTTTTTTTCCATATCGAGAAATTTTAGTTGGTCCCCAGCCTGTAATACCATATAAATCTTCTAACTTTTCAGGTCTTTCCTTAGCAGTTTGTTTTAGGGTTTTATTAGGAAAAATCATAAAAGGTTTGATATGCTTTCTTTTAGCTAAATCATTTCGCCATGAGCGTAATTTCTCAAATATTTGTTTTTGGGATAATTTGTCAGACATATTTTTATTATAATGTTTAGAGCTTAAAAGGTCAATTAAAAAATCAGGCGCATTACGCGCCTGATTATTGTTAATCTTGCAATAAGATGTGACCACAATTACTGCATTGATACCTATTAAAAGGTCTTTTATTACCTTTATCATATTCTACCTCGACTCTTTTGTCATATATCATGTTCAAGGTATCACACTTACTACATGTTTTCATGTCTTTAATGCTCAAATTAGGATCCAAAAGAATCTTGTTAATGGTATCTTGAGTAAGATCTAAGTCCTTAAGCTTTTTAACAGCTTTAAAAACAAAATCCTTAACTATGTTTACAAAGTGCAGGCATCTTTCCTTTTTAGCATTAGATTCAATGCCTAACACTTGGGACATAAGTTTTACACAATCATCACAAGTACCAAAAGAAACTTGATCTGAATTTTCATTTGAGATAACT
>CAZGUY010000045.1:0-1673 GCA_964528795.1 uncultured Gammaproteobacteria bacterium | reverse complement strand
AATACAATTATGATTGTAACCGCAAATTTTATACTATAGTATGTTAAGCTATAATTGTGTTGAGTAGCAGTTAACCACTGTTATGTAAGCAGTCTCAGTCCGAAAAATGTTATTTCATAAAAGGAAAATAACTAGGACTACGTTATCAGTAAGCGTTAAAAAGTATTACCCTTTTTCGCAAACTTATTTTCTGCATAATAAGTAGGATGTTTTGCGAAAAAAGGATAGACTACACACTTTAGGGTGCTTCCTCAGCTCTAAACTCTGTAACTTCTTATTTAAACAATCCCTAGTAGCAAGGATAGTGATAAGAAGAAATACCGGCTGATAACATTGACGAGGGGAATCTTACTCCCGCAAGGGAGACAGGCTCTTTATTAGCCTGTTACATATTATAAAGGGGAATAAAAATGTTAGTATATGTAGTTAATAAACACAATGAACCACTAATGCCTTGTAAAGCTAGCAAAGCTAGGAAATTATTAGAAAATAATAAAGCAAAAACATATATACAGGAACCGTTCACTATAAAATTAAATAATGGAGTATCAGGTTATAAAAATAATGTAATTTTAGGAATTGATACAGGAAGTAGTAATATAGGAATAGCAGCAGTTACAAATAATAGAGTGTTATTTCAAGCTGAAACTAAAACTAAGACATCATTAATTGTAGATAAAATGGAAAAACGTAGAAAATATAGAAGAGCTAGGAGAAATAAAAAAACAAGATATAGGAAGCCTAGATTTGATAATAGGAAAAGAACAGAAGGTTGGTTACCGCCCTCTATACAGTCAAATGTAGATTCGCACATTAAAATAATTAATCTAGTAAATAAAATTTTGCCAATTACTAAAATAATAATAGAAACAGCACAATTTGATACACACGCACTTAAAAAAGGAAAATATAAACTTAAAAATTATGAATATCAACAAGGGGAAAAATATAAACAGGAAAGTTTAAAAATGTATATAAGAAAAAGGGATAATTACACTTGTCAGATGTGCGGGGGAAAAGAAGGTGTTTTAGAATGTCATCATATTATACCACGTAGATTAGGTGGTACAGACAAACCAGAAAATCAAATTTTATTATGTAAAAAATGTCATAAAAAAGTAACCAATAACGAAATGGAATATAAAGATGAGTTTTATAAGATAACCGGAGGAAAACAAATAAATACAAAACATTTTGCTAGAACACAAATGGGTAAAAGGAAAATAGTTGAACATGCTAAAAAAATAGCACCTGTTGAAAAAACTATTGGAGCTGTTACTAAAGTTGATAGAGAAAATATGGATTTACCTAAAACACATTATAACGACGCTATTGCTATAGCTTCTCAAGGTAATAAAGTTAAAACTTTAAATTACTATTATAAGTTTGTTAATAAAGGAAGGGGGCAATATCAACTAAGAAAAGGTAAAAGGAGCCAAATGATTGCTCAAAGTCCAGAAAGAGAAATTCATGGTTTTAAAAGATGGGATAAAGTAAAAGTTGATACTGGAGAAATTGGTTTTATTAATCGGAAAAGAACATCTGGACAATTTGGTATATCTGATATAGAAGGAAATACAATATTTGGTTCTAAAACTTGGAGAAAATTAGAAAAAATATCATCAGGTAAATCTTTATTAGTAGAAAAAATAAATATTCAATAGGGAGGAAAA
>CAZGUY010000044.1:0-1693 GCA_964528795.1 uncultured Gammaproteobacteria bacterium | reverse complement strand
ACTGCCCTTGTTAATACGAAACATTAACAGGAGCAGTGAGGTTAGTACTTAAATAATAACATGATATTATGTTATTATTAAGGTGAAATTTATGATAAGTTAGATTAATAAAAAATATTCAAGAGGAACTTGAATAATATTTTCGTTTACGTCCAAGTTAGATTTAGAAATAACTATTCCATAATCTCCGTTTCTATTATCAAGGCTATTTTGGGCTTGTTTTGTTGTTTTATTATTTAGCCCTATTTCTATTATAATTTTTTTATTTTTTATTCTTAATATAAAATCTGCTCCCCCTTCTATACTATCGTAATAAATAGGGGAAGTAAGTTGATGATAAAATTCCCTATAAAAAGTTAAAGCTGCAATATCTTCAAGGTATTTTCCTTTAAATTTATTATTAAATGCATTATCTCCCTCTATAATATTTAGTAAACTATATCTTAACGAGGGAGACATAAAATAATATCTTGAAGGCTTTCTTATCTTTTTATAATTGGCTCCAAAGGGGTATACCCTAATAAGCATTTCTGCATTTTCTAAAGTTTTTAATAGATTTCTTAATGTGTCTTTTGATAATTTGTCTAAATCTTGACTAATATTGGTTACATTAAGCACATCACTAGCTGCGATCATTAATAAAATATTTTTAGTTTTTTCAAGTGTAGAAGTATCAAACTTATTTAGTTGTGGCAAATCTGTTTTAATTACTTTATCAATTAATTCGTTTGTTAAATTTATTAATTTAGTTTTATTTGGAATATTTAGTGCAAAAGGCATAGTTCCAAATTGTAAAAAATTCTTTATTTCAAGTTTATCAATATCAGCCCAATATTGGTTTACTTCTTTTTGATATTTTTTTAGCTTAGAAAAAGCTTTCTTTGCATTTTGACTATTGAACAGAGCATTTTTTATTTTTTTCTTTAAGCCTTTAACAGGGAATTTAGGATTTATATATTCTTTTGATAAAGATTGGTGTTTTGTTTTTAATAACATGTATTCAGTAAAATTCATAGGGTAAAGAGTTTCAAAAACTAACCTTCTTGTTAGGTCAGGGGTTGCTGATAATGATAGGGCAGAAGAGCCAGTACAAATAACAAATACCTTTTTTGATTTATCATATATTGATTTTAAAATTGTTGCCCAATTTTTGTCATAATGTATTTCATCAATAAATAAAAATACTTTTTTATCAAGTTTTTCAAAACTAGTCCCTAAAATTTCTTGATATTCTTTTATTACAGTATTAAGGTCTGAGTTAAGGAGGTTGGTAATCTCATCAGCCGAAATGTAAAGTAAATTTTTTTGATAATCTGGGAAAAGTTCTAAAAATGCTTGGGCCAAAATAGTGGTTTTTCCTACTCCTCTTAACCCAGGGATTGCCACCATTCTTATGTCAGTTTTTTTCTCTAAAAAGTTATTTATATATTTTTTAATTTTTATATAAATATTTCTTTTAAGATATTTTTCTCCTTCTTCATTTTGAACGTATTCTTTCAAGGATAAAGGTGCTCTGTTTAATTGATTTTGAATATAATTTCTTATCTTATTATTCATAAATATTTTGTTAGACGAATTGATTAGTATAGTAACCCCTTCTACTATACTAATACATTCGTATAGTAAAGTCAATATACTTATCCACAACCTATGTTAACCTCTAGGGTCCACCAATCTGACCGGGTGCGGTCTA
>CAZGUY010000043.1:0-1710 GCA_964528795.1 uncultured Gammaproteobacteria bacterium | reverse complement strand
TGGAATGCTAAAAATCTTTCTTCTGGAGTATACTTTTACAGATTAAAAACCAAAAACAAAGTTTATACTAAAAAAATGATATTAGTAAAATAGTAAAGATCATGCCCTCTTTAGGAAAACCTAAAGAGGGTTCTTTTTTTATTTGAGAAATTATGTAAAACTAAGGTTGACAAAACAGCTTAATTTGCTATAATTAAAGTGATTTTGAGAGAAAAATTTTTACAATAAAATAAAAAGGAGAACAGTTATGATGAAAAGGAAAAAGGCTGTTTTGGTAGTATTTGTTGTTATATTTGTTGCTTTATTAGGCCATTTTTTTGGGACTGAAAAAGCTAGATATCAAAAGGTCTCCCAAGACTTAAAAACTCCTGAGGAAGTGACTTATTGGTCTTTAAGTGATATTGCCTATGCTAAGGAAACGACCTTTTTGAGCTTGGAAAAGTTTGCTGATCCGATTATTAGTAAAGCTTCTAAAGTAGAGCACTGTTATATTGACAAAGAAGGTAAGGTAGTTACACATCCTGATTCTTGGATGTTTGCCAATGGGTTAATCAAAAGGCAAGCAAAACCAGTTGAAGTAAAAAATCATTACAAAGATTATTTTCAGTTTATGAAAGGAAATATTTCAGGATTTGCACCAGTTTTATTTTATTTCTTAAAGTTGGTAATTTTCTTTGTAACAAGTGTTATACCTTCTTTAATAGTTGGTATATTACCAAGCATTTCTTTATTTTCCGTAAAGTATGCTGCTGCAGCGTTTGGCCTTTTAATGCTTTTATCAAGCATTGAAAAAGCTCAAGCTGGTCAGACTATTTTTGAAGCCGATTATGAAACTAATGGAAAAGAGGCTCATTATAGTTTTTTGGTTTTAAACTTTAGGGAGAATATGACATCAGTCTTATTCTTGCCGGGAAATAGTAACGTTGCTCTAGCTATGGGACCAAATACTAATGTTTTAAATGGATCTTTGTCAGGACTCTTTGGGCTCCATACTGGTAATACAAAACATGGTTTAGGTTTAAAAGAAATGTCGCTTTGGTATGTTTATTTTGGGGACATTAGTGAAAAGGTAGGCTATGTAACATTTGGCTTGTGGGACAAGGATCTTTATTCTAAAAACTGGTATAGCTGGTGCAAGCACCAAGTTGCTTATAAGTTTTCAAAGCACTTTGAGGCAGGTTTTAGAACTGACTTAATGCTTTTTCCAAAAGGAAAAACTCAGATTACCTATGGTCCCTCTATGACTTTTCATTGGAATAAACTGACAACTCACTTTGATTACAAGATAGGCAAAGAGAACAAGCTACTCTTGAGAGCATCGGTTCCCATTCAATAGTAAATTCAAAAAGGAGGAAAAATATTTAAAGAGGTCTTTATTAAAAAGGCCTCTTTTTGTTTACAATAATAATTTGTTGTGCTAATCTTAGGATAGATTGTAACTTATTAATAATATAATTATTTATGCCTTTTTTAGAACAACCTCCAAAACAAACACATTCTAAAAACAATCATGAACAAAAAGATCCTCAAACAGACGTAAAAACAATACTTGATATGCAAAAAAGACTAGCTTTTAGACTTTTAAATAAAGAATGTAAAGATATAAAAGAATTAACAAGTGATTATATGAGAGAATGGATTAAACATAATGGTAGTGAGTTTGGTAATATCCAAATGTTAGTTGAAATTTTTTATGGAGAGATTCAATAT
>CAZGUY010000042.1:0-1711 GCA_964528795.1 uncultured Gammaproteobacteria bacterium | reverse complement strand
AATGTATTAGTTTTTTTGATGAATTTTCTAAGGATTTAAATAAGGGCTTAAAAAGATTTTCTATGCATATAGCTGGTATTATACGTCCTGATATTTTACATTATATTGATGAATTTATTGGTCTGATTTTTGAACTTATGAATGACTTACTTTATGCTGAGTATGAACAGCGCGGAATTTTTAAAAAGGATTTTAAAGGCCGACTTGCTCTTAGAAAAGACTGGGAAGTAGTTGCTGTACCTGATCAGAGTGAAAAAAAACAACCCAAAGATAAAGGTCCAAATATGGATCCGGATTTCTCTTATATGGGAGAAGCTTAAAAGTATTATAATTATCATGGTCTCAAGGTTAAATCTTGAGACCTCTTTTTTTTGTAATTAAATCTTAGCTAGAAAATAGTTTTCTTTGATAATATTTTTAAAAAAAAGGAGGTCTTTCCTCCGTCAGGAGGTGAGACCTCCAGAGCTCTTTAAGAGGTGCTTGGGGATAGGAGGGCTTTTCTGCGTCAGGAGGTGGGAGGGCTTTTTTCTTGACAATAATTTATTGTAGGGTAAAATATTAAAGTAAGAATTGTCTTTAAAACTAAATATAAAAAGGAGGTGATTATTATGAAGCCCACTTCAAGAAAAAGAAGTTTGACTCGCCAAGGTTTAGAAATGATGATATTTGTTTTTATTGTTTTTGGCCTTTTATTTGCTTTAGCTAGTAGTGGACCAGTTTATACTGATATTACTACTAATGTAATTAGTGATGTAACAGCGGTATGTTTAGGGGCTGTTTTAATGGTTTTATATGGCTTAGCTGTTTTTGTAAAAGCACCCTTTAATAAAAATGATTTAGCGGGTATTTCAGCTGGTTTAGCTGGTTTATTTGTTGCTTTGTGTCTTGCTTTTCTTTCAGAATTTTCTTATGCTGTTGCTCTTCCTTTAATAGGGGATTTGGTAATACTTTTTGTAATTGGTGTTCTAGCCTTTGCTTACAAAGGGGATTTTAGTCATAAAGTAAAATTGACTAAAACTTCTTCTTTGGTGCGTTTTGCTTTGGTTGAGTTTGGACTAACTGTTGTTGGTCTTTTAGTGCTTTTTAATATCATAGTTTAATTTATGGGTTTTAAAAAAAATAAGTCCTACTTAAAAAGGTAGGGCTTTTTTGACAAAAAGGGAAAATTTTACTATTTTAAAGGAAGTTATTCATTAAAATTAAATATAAAAAAGGAGGTTTTAAGATGAAGTTGTTTTTAAAAGATGTTTTAGAAAGTATTTCTAATATGAAAGATATCGATCTTAATTGTGTGGCTGGTAAAAGGTTAAGGGTCTTTATTAAAGTTCTTTGTAAGGATAAAAAAGAAAAATTAGCCAAATTGCTTCAATATTACAAGGTTTTAAAAACAGAATATTATGAAGTTAGAAAAAAGATTATTGAAGAACATGGGGATGATTTTGACAATTACCCAGATGAAGTGAAGAAAAACTTAGTAATGTTTGAAGCTAGAAGCGAAATTATGAATCAATTGTTGAGTATTGAAATGAGTTTGGTTGGTTTTAATGACACCTTAAAAGGGGTTTTGGAATTGGATTCTGATCAACTTTTTGCTGAGTATTTAATGGAAAAAGTTGAATCTTCTTCTTTTAAAAAACGGTTTTCTAGTGAAGTGGATTCAGGAGATAAGGTAATATTAAAGATTAAAGATGAAAAGATTAAAAAATATTTT
>CAZGUY010000041.1:0-1860 GCA_964528795.1 uncultured Gammaproteobacteria bacterium | reverse complement strand
AAAAACTTAACCTTTTACCAGTAAAAAAGCCGGTCCATTTAGACCGGCAGAAGTTTTAAGCTATTAATTTATAAATTTCTTGTGTTTCTAATCCCTCTTTATAAATAAAATTGTAAAGAGTAGTAAAAAGATCACCAGAAGTTTCTGTTCTGTAATACATAGTCCCATCTTTAGAATATAACTGAATATGTGGCTCTGATAACTCAAATTTTAACTTTTCACAAAGATTTTTTGAAAAGTTATCAAGTTCTTTAATTATTTCAGTTTTATTTTTTAGACTTATTTCTTTATCACCAAAAATTAAAAACCCTGCCTTAACTAAAAATCTTTCTTCTTGACTTTCTAATTTATATTTTTCATTTCTGCTTATTACCCAAAAATTTTCCATTTTAACTCCCCTTTCTATATTAATAATTAGTTTTTATATAGCCTTCAGCTAAATGCTGCAAGAATTCTTCTATTTTCCCATTTTTAAAATCAATTTTTCTTAAAATATTTACAACTTGGTTTTTTTCTTTTCGTGGTGCTTTTTTAATAAGATTAATAACTTCTTCTGTACTAATAATATGTGTTAAATCTCCCTGCTTGATTTCAAACTGTTTAAAAGCAATTTCTTTTTCCTCAAAAAATCTGTTTAAGTAATTATTTAAATTAGTATTTGATAAATTTATCATTTTATAAAACCCCTCTCATAAAAGTATAAAAATAATGGTTATAATGTTTCTAAAAGTGAAAATATTTTTCGTTTGATTTTCTGATTCATTCTTATTTCTCAATGATTAATTTTGCAAGAACCAGAATAATTTTTTTAAAAAAATTTTTGTTTTTTAAAATTATTTTCATAAAAATTTGAGGGAATGTCTTGCAAAATTTAATCTACCTTACTTTTTTATAATTGAGAAATATGATGATAGAAGAAAAGTGAACGAAAATTTAGGGATTTCTGAATGAAAATGAAGAAAGGCAACCATTAAAACCAATAATTAATTATATCTGATTCATTATTGTTTTTATGATTTGAGTTTATAAATTTATGAATAAACTCTACCTCTTATTACTTTTTAATCCTACCAATTTTTGAAAAGCAGCTGCTGCAGCTATGAATAAAACTAACCTTTTTGACATCAAAAATCCAGCCTGTTAGGGCTGGATCAATAAATTTCTATAATCTTTTTCTTTTCTTATTTATGTTTAATATTACATTCTTCTAAAAAATTTTGTTCTTTAATTTTAATAGTTTCTTTTAACCATTCTGAAATTAATAAATTAATCATTTTATTTCTCTTTCTTTTTTTTAATAATAAATCATATATTCTATTTTCAAATTCCTCTTTTTCTTTTTCTATTAAATAAACATTAATTTTTATTTTGTTTTCTGTAGTCTGGTTAGTATTAAGCACATAATCATTATATTTAGAAACTGTGATTTTGATTTCAAAATTCAAATATTTCCTTATTAGAATTCTTATTAAAGCTGAAAGATTATCCTTCCCAAATCTCTCCAACATTTTTATTTTAACTTTTTTGCTAATATTTTTTCTTAGATATATTGTTACTGCTTTTACCTTTTTTCCTTCTTTCATTATTATTAACCCACCTTTTAAAATATCTTCTAAATTTAAATTAAAACTTCACTTTATATATATGTAATTATACTATTATAATGGTATAATATCAAGTAAATTTATTTTTTGATTGTCTAATATTTTTAGCGTTAATAATTTTATTTGAAAAAATAACCTGTATAAGCAATAAGTTTTATCCAGGTGGATAATTATACTACTTTTTTTATTATAAAGATCTAAAAACTAAATCTTCTCCCATTAATCTTAAGCCACTCTCTCTTATCTTTCACATCAG
>CAZGUY010000040.1:0-2011 GCA_964528795.1 uncultured Gammaproteobacteria bacterium | reverse complement strand
CTGCTTGCGATGGCACAGTTTACATGCGCCTTACCCCTTCAAATCCGCAACCAAGAGGAGATGGAGATTGTCCTGACACTCAATACGTTTATGTAGGAGATACTGATGCTGGTGATACCGTAAGTTATCATATTGAATATTGTTTAGGTTCAGAAACTGGTGATGTTGCTGCCGGTACAAGGACGGCCACCCCAGCTGGTTTAGATGACTAATAATTTAAAATAAAATTTAAATAATCAATAAAGTATGAAGAACCAAAAAGACAAAAAAGGTTTTACCTTGATCGAACTTATGGTTGTGGTCGCAATCATGGGTCTTTTGGCAGCTTTGGCTGTTATTTCATTAAATAATGCTCGTCAACGTGCTAGAGATGCAAGACGTATCTCTGACGTTAAACAAGTTCAAACTGCTCTAGAACTTTATTATCTAGACAATCAAGAATATCCTGGCACCCCAACTGATGGCTCATACAATGGTAATCTAGGAGGTCTTTGTATTAGTCAAGACGGAACAGAAGGAATAGATTCAACTTGTGCAGGTTCAGTTTACATGCGTCTTACCCCTTCAAATCCTCGACCAAGAGGAGACGGAGGTTGTACTAATACAAACTACAAGTACACTGCTGTAACCGAAGATGGAAGCAATACTAGTTATTATATAGAGTATTGTTTAGGTTCAGAAACTGGTGATGTAGATGCAGGAAGCCATAAAGCTAGTCCAGCTGGTTTAGTAGACGATTAATAAAAACCTTGTTTAGAAAAATTTGTTTATAATTTAATGCCCTGCTCCTTTTGGGAGTGGGGCTTTTATTTTTACTATTTTATTAAAATGGGCAGGTGACACCTGACCAGTAACATCTGTGGTAAACCCTTAAGGTTAACTGATGGCATTTATTGATGTAAAAGAAATTTAATGGTAAAATAAAATAAAACGTTATTTAGTGTATTTTTAAATTAAAAAAATTTTTATGAATAGTAAAAAGATAGTTACGTTTTTAGACAATTTATTAGAAAAAGGGTGGCTTTTTCTAATTTTATTTTCACCTTTATTTTTTGCTGTATTTTTAAATGGTACTTGGCAAGTGGGTGAAGCTTTATTTTTTCAGATTTTAGTAGAAATTCTTGTTTGTATTTGCATTATTAAGCATATTATTTTAAAAAAGTTTTCTTTTAAAGCTAGCTTAAAGTCTTTATTACCTGTAACTTTGTTAATAGTTTTTTTAATTTTTTCAACCCTTTTATCAAAAAGGCCTTTTTCTAGTTTTTGGGGGGATTATTTAAGGCAAATGGGTTTTTTGTTGTGGTTTCATGCTTTTTTATTTTTTCTGGTTTTGTTTTTTAATTTAAAAAGCACAAAGCAGGTGGAAAGAATTGCTAAGGTTATAACTACAAGTAGTGTTTTTGTGGTGGCTTATGGCTTTTTACAATTTTTAAACTTAGATCCTTTAACTTGGTCTGAGGCTCCAACCGTTATTGATAAAGGTAGGGTTTTTTCTACTCTTGGTCAGCCTAATTTTTTAGCTTCTTGGCTTTTATTAACGATTCCAATAATTATTTGGTTAATTATTAAAAAGGGTTATTTTAGTAGTTTTAAAACAGGTATAAAAACTGTCCTTGTTCGACCATTTTTAATTTCTTTATTTTTAGTATCAGTTTTAGTTTTAGTGCTGAGTCAATCAAGAGGGGGCTGGATTGGTTTTATAATAAGTTTTTTCTTTTTTTCAATTATACTTTCATTTATTATTGGAGAAAAGAGATTAGGAATTCTTTTAATTATTTTATTTTTGGTTTTAATTGTTTTTGTAGTTTATATTAATATGAATCCTTTTCATTTAAATAAAGCTAACGAAGAAACACTTTCATATAGAATTAAATCACTTAGCCATTTATTAGAAAAAGGAGAACTTCGCTTTATGTGGTGGAGAGATTCTTTGAAGTTAATAAAAGAAAAACCAGCTTTTGGTTACGGTTTAGAAACCCAACGGTTTAATTTTATGCAGTTTTATGAACCT
>CAZGUY010000039.1:0-2043 GCA_964528795.1 uncultured Gammaproteobacteria bacterium | reverse complement strand
CACAAGGGCGGTCTAACCGCCCTACGGCGGTTAGACCGCACCCGGAATTGGTGGACCCTAGAGGTTAACATAGGTTGTGGATAAGTATATTGACATTGTTATACATTTATATTACAATTGTTATATAAATATATAACGTAGCTTAAATGCGCTTATTAAACAAATAAAAAAGTATATGCTAAACATAAATAAATCACAACTTAGAACCAAATTATTACGACTGTACTTTTCCAGACCTCAAAAGGAGTATTATATCCGTGAGCTAGAAAGACTAATATCAAAACCAGCTTCAAATATCCACCAAGAATTAAAAAGATTAGAGAAAATGGGGCTTTTCAAATCCCAATTTAAAGGAAAACAAAGATATTATTCCCTAAACAAAGATTATCCTTTGTATAAAGAAATTAAAAGTATTGTATTTAAAACTATTGGTGCAAAAGGATCACTTCAAAAAATATTAAAAAACTTCGACAATATTGAAATAGCTTTTATATTTGGTTCATATGCTAAAGAAAAACAAGACACACTCAGCGATATAGACCTAATGATTATTGGTAAGCCAGACGAAGATATATTAATTTCTAAAATAACAGAATTAGAAGATAAATTAGATCGAGAAATTAATTACCATATTTATAAGAAATCTGACTTAAGGGAAAAAACTAAACAAAATACTCCTTTTATAAAAAATGTGTTAGAAAATAAAAAAATATTTTTAATTGGAGACAAAAATGAATTATCAAAAATTAATTAAAAAAGGTTGGTTTAAAAAGCAAAAGATAAATAAAGAACAAATAAAAGCCTTAATTCAAGCTTCGAACAAAAATATTGAAAGCGCTAAACTTTTACTAAAAAATAAAGACTATGATAGTTCTTTTAGATTAGCTTATGATGCAATGCTTTCTGCGGGAAGAGCTTTATCATTTTCTTATGGTCTAAGACCAAGAGTTAAAAACTCTCATAAAAATATTGTTAATTTTACTAAAAAGGTTCTAAGCAAAGATCATAAAAATGTAATAATAAAATTTAATAAAGCAAGGAAGCAAAGACACTATATTAAATATACAATGCCGGGAGCTATTTCTAAAACAGAAGCTCAAAATAATATTCAAAATGCTAAAAAATTAACTGAAATTATTCAAAAAAAGATAAAAGAGAAGATAAATATAAATCATAATTTCAAAAATAATAAAAAACCGACCTACCTTATTATTGACCTAGAAGCTACATGTTGGAAACAAAGAAGAAATGATAATGAAATTATTGAAATAGGTGCTGTTCTCTTGAGTCATAAATATCGAAAATTAGGTACCTTTCAAACATTTGTTAAGCCCCTTAAAAACCCAAAATTATCTCACTTTTGTAAAAAACTAACTTCGATTAAACAAAAACAAATTAATAATGCTCCCCCTTTCCCCACCGCCTTAAAAAAATTTATAAAACAAGTCGAAAAAACATCAAACAGAAACATTGAAGACATAATATTTTGTTCTTGGGGACATTATGATAAGCATCAATTTAAAAAAGATTGTGATTTACATAATATAGAATACCCTTTTGGTAGACACAGAAGCTTAAAACACGAATTCGCAAAAAAGAAAAACATGAAAACTAAGGGCATGAAACAAGCTCTTAGAATATCTAACATAAAACTTAATGGAACTCACCACAGAGCCCTAGATGACGCTAAAAACATTGCTAAAATCTTTATCAAAGAATGGGGCAAAAAGCAATAAAGATTTATTTAAATTCAAATTAGATTGATTAAATTGAGCTTGCCAAAAATATAATATTGAGTTAGTATTTAAGTACTAACCTCACTGCTCCTGTTAATGTTTCGTATTAACAAGGGCAGTTTTTTTATTTATATAAAAATAATTTAAAAACTATATACATGAAAAAACTAAACTACGAAAATAAAGGCAAATTCCAAGCAAAACACTTTACTGACTTAGTAGAAGAATAGGAGCTCTCACCTCCCTTTTCGGGAGGAAAGACCTCCAATCCGTGTATCCTTCAAAGAACCATAGAGGTCTCACCTCC
>CAZGUY010000038.1:0-2198 GCA_964528795.1 uncultured Gammaproteobacteria bacterium | reverse complement strand
GGAGACGTTGCAGTAGGAAACTACCTTGAGAAAGGTTATCTTAAGCAAGCCTTAATTAACTTTTTAGTATTATTAGGGTGGCACCCTGGTACTGGTAAAGAGATTTTTAGTTTAGATGAATTAATAAAAGAATTTTCTTTAAAAAGAATACAAAAGTCAGGAGCTGTTTTTGATAAAGAAAAACTGGATTGGATTAACGGGAAATATATTAGAAAAGCAAGCAACAAGGAGCTAATGGAAAAATGTTTACCGTTTTTAGTAAAGTCTAAACTTTTAACCAAAACAAAAGATAATCAATTTGAAACTAAAAATAATCAGCAAGTTAATAAAAAATGGCTTAAAAAAATTATAGCACTCCAGAAAGATAGAATGAATAGATTAAGTGATATTGTTGATTTATCACATTTATTTTTGGATGAAGTTGATTATAATCCAGAAATTTTAATCTGGAAAGATATGAGCAAAAAAAAGGTTTTAGAGAATCTAAATCATGTTTATGATTGTTTTCAAGATACATCTGATAAGAAATTTAAATCAGGTTATATTCAGAAAAAATTAGAAAAATTATCACAAAAACACGGAACAGGTGAAATTTTTTGGCCAGCTCGAGTAGCTTTATCCGGCCAAAAAAATTCTCCTCAACCAAAGGAAATAGCAGAAATATTAGGTAAAAAAGTCAGTTTAAAAAGGCTTAATAAGGCGATAAATTATCTTAAAGATGCTTAAAAAAGCATTAATTGTATTATTGTTAATACTATTTTTAGGATTGGGGCTTAATATAGCCCCAATTTGGGCTATAGATATTGACGTTGAATCTGATAAAGTCGACCAAATCAACAAACAAATTGATGACTATAAAGAGGCAATAGAAAAGTTAAAAGAGGAGGAGCAGGTTTATGAAGAGAAAATAGAAGAGGCTAGGGGAGACGTTAAAAATTTAGAAAATAAAATTTATATTTTAAAAACTAAAATTGCCCAAAAGGCAAATGAAATCAAAAGAAAACAAAAAGAAATTGAGTCAAAAAATTTGATTATAGAAAACATTCAAAAAAGGGTTTTACAAAAAGAAAAAGAATTAAAAAAACTTAAAAAGGAAATAAAAAGTTTAATACAAGTTTTAAATATTTATGATAATAAAAAACCTTTAGGAATATTATTCTTAGAGAGTTCTTTGGCGGGAGTTTTAAATCAATTTCGTTATTTAAATTCTCTTCATTCTGAAATAAATCAGTCCTTAGAAACCGTTAAAAAAGTTAAAAAGGGCTTAGAAGATCATGAAAATAGTTTACGAAAGGAATTATCAGATTTGATGAATTTAAAAAAGAATTTAAAATCATCCAAAATAGATTTAGAGAACCAAAGAAAAGCAAAGGAGGTCTTATTAGATCAAACTAGGGGGGCAGAGTGGCGCTTTCAGTCACTTTTAGCTAATGTAGTAGAAGAGAGAAAAGCAATCGAAAATGATATACAGTCTTTAGAGAAAAAAGCTAGAAAAGAAATAGCTAATAAAAAAGAAAAAATTGCTCAGAAATTAATGGAAGAAGAGGGGAGGGTGATCTTTTCGTGGCCAGTCCCAAACACTACTATTACTGCCACATTTCATGATCCTGATTATCCGTTTAAAGACTGGCTTGGTGAGCATTCTGCTATTGATATAAGAGCAAAACAAGGAACGCCTATTAGAGCTCCAGCAGCTGGTTATGTAGCAAGGGCTAAGCATGGAGGAATGGGTTATAGCTATATAATGCTTATTCATAATGACGAATTTTCTACGATTTATGGCCATGTAAGCGATATTTTAGTAGAAGAAGGAGAGTATGTTAAAAGGGGAGATATGATTGCAAAAAGTGGAGGTATGCCTGGTACGCCAGGTGCTGGTAAGTTTTCTACTGGGCCTCATCTTCATTTTGGAGTAAGGTTAAATGGTGTCCCTGTTAACCCAGAAGATTATTTATTATAAATTAATCAAATAAATCTAAAATTTTATGCCGGAATTAAAAGGGTGGTGGAGTAAACAAATTAGTCCAGGACTTTCATTTGTAATTTTAATAGTATTTACTTTATCTATTTTATTAATAGGTGTATTTTTTGTTAGAGAATATGTTGGTGTATGGACACAAATTAATGAAATAAAACAAAAGGTAGAGTATTACCCTGAAAAACCTAGTGGCTTCGGAAAGATATTTATACCTGATTCT
>CAZGUY010000037.1:0-2784 GCA_964528795.1 uncultured Gammaproteobacteria bacterium | reverse complement strand
TAGAAAAAAAGTAATACATAATAAAGAAGCTGAAGAGATTATAAAAAAAATTGAAGATAAAAAAGGTTGGAGAAGAAAAATAAAGAAAGACAGTATAAGAGAAGATACCAATGTAGAAGATATTTTAAATGAAACTCGGGCTAGCTTTACTGATCTTTTCTCAAGTCTAGCTTGGGTAGACAAAAAACATACAACTCTAGACTTTAGTTGGTATGGTAAAAATGTAGGTTTTCCAGTTAATCTAGATACAAAAGAATACAGTTTTGATTTTTTAAAAAAATTTTCTTCTAAAAAAGCTAAAATAAATGATTTTTCATCTAAACCCCAAGTTCTTTTAATAGGAGAAGACAAAAAAACTGGTAAAAAAAGGCTAGTTTCTTGGATACCTAAATTTTCCTCTAGCCAAGAAAAGCAAGATAAAGAAAAGAAAGTAAGACAGGAGTTTAAGATCAGAAATTTTGAAAAATTTAAGATATCTAGCATAGAAAATATAGTTAAAATAATACCTCTAAATTTAGATAAAAAAGTTTGGGGTCTGGTTTTAAAGACTAAAGACGGGTTATCTTTCAAGTTCTTAGATAAAAGTCTTGAGGTTGTTAAGACAAAGAAGTTAGATTTAAATACATCAGAAGTTAAGTTTGCTTGTTCAAAAACATCTTGTCTTTTATACAACCCTCAGAATTATCAAGTTAAAAGTATAGATCTTAAAACTTTAAAGACAAAACCCCTTTCTTCTTTATCTTCTAGGTTAAAACAAAGAAAACCTGAAGAAGTAGAGCTAGAATTTAATGAAAAAAGAAGTAGCTTGATGATAGCTACACTAAAACAGCAACAATTTAGATTAGAAGAATTTAAAAACAAAAAAAATCGAACTATATTAAAACAAGTTTCTAAATATCCTGGGAATATTAATCTAGAAATTTTTCCAGATGGAAATACTTTTTTGTTTTGGTCAAGCTATTATAGTAAAGGATATCTGGTCGATAAAAACCTAGAAGTTAAAGATTTAACAAAAGATTTTGGTTACCGTATAGCTAAAGATCAACCTGTAGAAATACTTGGAACAAGTGAATTAATCTATATTCTTAGACCAAACAAAAAATTAATAAGATATGATAAAAGGGTTGTTAAAGAAATAGGAGAACAATTTTGGCCCCATTACATTCCTAAATTTGTAAAAATCCATTTTTCTGAAGGTAAACCTAGAGGCTTTGTAATCTCAAATGTCGGAAATGAAACTACAAAGATATATAAGTTTTCTGAAAAAGGTTTTGATTTGTCAGCTATGAGGAGTGTTACTTCTAAAAAGATTAATACTGATACTTCTGCAATTTTAGGTGCTCAGATAGAAAAAACAGACGGAGATCTAACTTCCTCCTCAGTTGCAAGATTTTTTCTCTCTAATAATGGGGGAAAGGATTGGAAAGAATTAGATTTGGGAGAAATTGTTAAATTTGATAAAAAAGGAAGAGATTTACGTTGGAAAATAAAAATAGCCCCTTTTAAAGATGCAAATATTTACAGAAGCCCTTATATTAATGAAATAAAGATAAGATATTGGTATAAATAAATTGTTACTTCTTTCATTATTTTTTTAAAATAAAAAAATCCGCCAATTGATAAAATTGACGGATTTAGTACGGATTCTAGTTGTTTTAACTAGTAGATCTAATGTGGATTAACACCTATATTTAAATATAAATTATTATTACATTCTATCAATACTGGAGTTGTGGAAAAGGTTGCTTAATAGATATCTAATGGGTAAAAACTTATTAAGGGATAATGGTTTTTTGTGGATATAATTAGTTAATAGGGGTGTTATGGATTTTAAAAAAATAAAAAAGGCTCTTTTAAATATTTTATACCCCAAAACTTGCCTTAATTGCAAAACTCCGGGAAAATATATTTGTCAAAATTGTGAAATTACTCTTTTAGAAAATGATTTAGTTTGTCCTGTTTGTAATAAGTTAAGCTTTCAAGGCAAAACTCATAAAAATTGTAGGAGTAAATATAGTATAGATGGTTTAATAAGTATTTGGGAGTATAAAGGCATTATAGCAAAGATTATAAAAGTTCTTAAAAATAATAAAAATGAAGATCTTGTTAAAGAAGTAATTGAAAAAAGCTTTCAAGTAATTATAAAAGATAAAGATAGATTTTTGGCATTTTTAAACTTTTTAAATCATAATAATATTACAATTACTTTTATTCCTAAGTTTAAAGAGAAAAATAAAAGATTGAATAAAGAAATATTATTTACTCTTTTAAATTATAGGTATAGATATAGATATATAAACAAAATTTATAATTCTAATTTTAATCAAGCAGAACTTATTGCTCAAGTTTTAAATAAATTTCTAAATTATAAAATAAAAAAACTGATTTTTAAAAATAAAAAAACAAAGCCACAAGTAGGCCTTAAAAGAAAAGAAAGACTTAAAAATGTAAAAGGGGTCTTTTCTCCAATTAAAAAAGATTTAAGTGAATTTAAAAATGTAATTTTAATAGATGATGTCTTTACTACAGGAGCAACTATAAAAGAAGCTGCTACAATATTAAAACAGGCCGGAGTAAAAAGAGTTTGGGGCTTTACAATATCAAAAACATGCTAACCTCAGGTTGACCCTGTAAGAACTCATATGGGAAGTCATGTCATGTGGGAATCATGTGGGAACTTAGTTTCCACATAGGGAGGTTTGGTGAACCCTAGAGGTTAACATGGGGGGTTAAATAAATTTAATTTTTATGAAGACAAAAAAGCAGAAAGTTGGTAAAAAGGGT
>CAZGUY010000036.1:0-2803 GCA_964528795.1 uncultured Gammaproteobacteria bacterium | reverse complement strand
TTCTAAATTATATGACGTACCTCCCTGATTTAACTTGATCTCCAATAATTCTGCCACCATCTAAACTTATAACTCTTTTTTTAACTAAATTAACAATCTCTCTGTCATGAGTTACTAAAAGAACCGTGGTTCCAAATTCATTAATTTTTTCTAAAAGCTCAATAATATCTCTGGTAGCAATTGGATCAAGATTACCAGTTGGTTCATCTGCTATTAAAATTTTTGGTTTGTGAACTAAAGAACGAGCAATAACAACTCTTTGGGCCTGCCCTATTGACAACTGTCTTGGAAATTGATCTGATTTGTGTTTAAGACCCACTACATTAAGAACCTGATTTACAATTTCAGGTATTTTTTTTCTATCAGCTCCAACAACTTGAAGAGCAAAAGCAATATTTTCATAAACAGTTTTTTTAGGTAAAAGCTTTAAATCTTGAAATACTACTCCTATTTGCCTTCTTAAAACAGGAATTTCATCTGACTTAATATCAGATATATCCCAGCCCCCAACAATAATTTTGCCTTCAGTAGCTTTTTCTTCTGCTAATAAGAGTTTTATAATAGTACTTTTACCTGCTCCTGATTGACCAACAATAGAAACAAATTCAGATGGTCTTATATGAAAAGACACATTCTTTAAAGCATAACTATCATCATATTTTTTAGTTACATTAACAAACTTAATCATGTAGATTTATAAATATTATAATAAAATATTTAATTAATATATTATCCAAGTAAGCCAGCGCTGAGATTCGAACTCAGGACCTCTGCTTTACGAGAGCAGCGCTCTAGCCAACTGAGCTACGCTGGCTAATACCTTAAACTACAATATTAATTATTTTATCTGGTACAAAAATAGTCTTTTTAATTTCTTTATCTTTAACTCTTTTTTTAATCTTGTCACTTTTTAAAGCAAGTTTTTTAGCTTTTTCCTTTGAGATACCAGCTTCAACTTCTAATTTTTCTCTCACTTTTCCATTAACCTGAACTACAAGAGTGATTTGGCTCTTTTTAATAAGTTCAGGATCATACTCAGGCCATTTATTGGACCTAAAAACAGATTTTTCTTCACCACCCAGGCGTTTATACATTTCTTCTCCAATACAAGGTGACATTGGAGCTAAAAGGATAATAAACTTTTTATATACTTTCTTTGATATTTTATCTTGCTTTGAAAGAGTATTGGAAAAATCCATTAAAGCAGCTACAGCGGTATTAAATTGAAAATCATTAATATCTTCTGTAACTTTTTTAATAGTTTTATGCATTTCTCTTATGACCTCTTCACTATCCTTAAACCCTTTTTCTATTTTGTCTTGCAATCTCCATACTTTTTCCAAAAACCTGCGACAACCTGTTACTCCTTTATCAGACCATTCAGTAGATTGTTTAGCTGGTCCCATAAACATTTCATAAAGTCGCATTGTATCTAAACCATATTCTTTTATAAAATTATCAGGATTAACTACATTGCCTCTGGATTTAGACATAATTTCTCCATCTCTATAAACCATACCTTGGCAAAAAAGCTTTGGAAATGGTTCGCTAAAATCAACATAACCCATATCGTGCAAAGCTTTTGTTATAAACCTAGCATATAACAGATGAAGTATAGCATGTTCTTCTCCCCCAACATAGAGATCAACTGGTAACCAATCTTTTAGTTTTTCTTTGCTAGCAATCTTTTTATCATTTTTATTATCAGCGTATCTTATATAATACCAAGCTGAATCAACAAATGTATCCATTGTATCAGTTTCACGTTTTGCATCAGCCCCACATTTAGGACAAGTAGTATTAACAAAGTCATCAACCTTAGCTAAAGGTGACTCTCCACGAGATGTAGGTTTAAAATCATCTAATTCAGGTAATTTAACTGGTAAATCTTTTTCTGGAACTGGTACAAATCCGCACTTAACGCATTTAACCATAGGAATTGGAGTACCCCAGTATCTTTGGCGGGAGATAAGCCAATCTCTCATTTTATAATTAGTCTTTTTTCTTCCTTTGTCTTTTTTCTCAAGAAACTCAGTCATTTTATCTCTAGCTTTTTCTGATTTTAAACCAGAAAATTGATCAGAGTTTACTAAAACACCTTCATCCTCATAAGCGCTCTCTGGTAAAGGTGAATCTCCTTTTTCAGGCTTAATAACTTCTATAATATCGATATTATGTTTTTTAGCAAAATCAAAGTCCCTTTCATCATGAGCTGGTACAGCCATAATTGCTCCTGTTCCATAATCCATTAAAACATAATCTCCTACAAATACTTTTATTTCTTTTTCATTTATAGGATTAATAGCTTTTACTCCTTTAAGTTCAACACCTGTTTTTTCTTTATTAGCTTTTCTTTCTATTTTAGTTTGTTTTTGAGCTTTTTTAATATAATCGTGAACTTCATCCCAATTTTTAACTTTAGGTTTTAATTTTTCTAAAATTGGATGTTCTGGTGCAATAACCATGTAATTGCAACCAAATAAAGTATCAACCCTTGTAGTGTAAACACTAATCTCTTCATCCATGCCTTTAACATCAAAATCAATTTCAGACCCTTTTGATTTTCCAATCCAATTTTTTTGCATTTTTTTAACTTTATCAGGCCAATCAATTTCATCTAAACCTTTTAAAAGCTCATCTGCGTACTTAGTAATTTTGAAAAACCATTGTTCTAATTCTTTTTCTGTTACTTCAGTTCCACATCGCTCGCACTTCTTATCTACTACTTGTTCATTAGCTAAAACTGTTTTACATGAAGGACAAAAGTTTACTCTTTCTTTTTCTTTGTAAACTAAACCTTTTT
>CAZGUY010000035.1:0-3155 GCA_964528795.1 uncultured Gammaproteobacteria bacterium | reverse complement strand
ACTTGACCCTTAACTAAAAATAAACTATTATAAAGATAAATCTTTAAAATAAAAGGAGGTATAAATTATGAGTTGTTATGACTTAAATGTAGTTAAGAAGATAAGAGAGATAAGAAACAAACGCAAATCTGTCAAAACAAAAAGGTTAAGTCATCAAGCCACAAACTGCTATGACTTAGAAAATGTTAGACAAAGGGCTAAAAACTCTTGCAAAAGGAGGAAATAATGAAAAAGATAGTAAAAATAAAATTGACTCGCTGCCCTAAAACAACATGCTTCAGAGAAACAGAAGTTCCAGTTATCACAAAGTGTTACAAAGATAAACCTGATCAACCTGAAATTAAACTTGTACAGTGCCCCAGATGTAAGACTGTCTACAACATAGAAAAAAATAGACTTGATAAATAAAGAGGTGATAAAAATCACCTCTCTTTTTTTACTTTAATCTTGACAAAAAAGCAAATTTAAGTTAGTGTAAAAATAAATGGTATTATCATTAAAATAAAAAAGGAGGAAAATTATGACAATGGTTATTAAATATCATGGAATCCCTGACTACAAAAATGATTTTTGCATTATGATGCACAAAAATGCAAAAATTCTACGAATTGATGAAAAAAAGAAAAAATTGATAACAATAGAGAATATTGATAAGCCAAAAGAGCAACGTTGTTTTATTAAACAACATTTTGAGCAAGAAATTGATAACTTTGAAAACAGAAAATATATCGGCTCTATGATTTATGACTTTTTTGATGGAACTGATATTGCCATTTTTGAAATTCTTAATGTTGCTAAAGACTATTAACCAAAAAAAACAACAACATAGACAGTCCAAATTAGGGCTGTCTTTTTTTATAAAAAGAACCTGCCGATTATTTAACCGGCAAGTTTAACTAATCTAATTCCCAGATTTCATTTTCTCAAGCTTGTCTGCAATTTCTAACAGCTTATCAACTAGTTGATCGATTTCCTTATCTTTACTATTTTCAAGCTTCTTTTCTTTCGATTCTTTTTTCAATTCTTGATCAGAACGATTACGATTTGGGGTATAAATATACTATTAGTAGAGTAAAACAAAATCGACACTTTAGGCATAAAGGCCTTTAAAAATACCTTTAACATAATTCACCTCCTTTCAAAAACAAAATTGCTTATAAGAAGTTTATCAAGTCCGCCCCTTAAAGACCAATTATTCTCATAGAAAATAAATGTTTTTTAGCATTTTCAAATACTTTTTCGCCTTTACTTATGTCCCCACAAAACTTTTTATATACTTCATCAAGATCATCTAAAAAATCTTCTAGGTTAATGTATGTCTTTTTATTGCTGGATTTTTCGCTGGATTTTTTTTGAAGATGTTTTTTAGAATCACCGTCGACAAAAAGGTAACTACCTCCCTCTGTATAATTATGCATCAAACTGCATCGCAAACATTTCCATAATTTTTTAGCATCGTATTCTTCGGGCAAATATTTTTTTACAAAATCCTTAAACCTCTTACCTGTATTTTTATCGTTATTCTTTTCTGTTACCCCATAACAAAAACTGGCCATAGCATCAATAAAACAAGAACCCAAAATAAAAACAGCCATTTTTGCGTCACACTTATTTGCCCTTTTTATATCCCCATATAAACCCTTATAAAGGGTTTTATCTAAAATTTTAATTAATCTTTGGGGCTTTATTGTTTTTCTTTTTGCCATATAATTATTATTTTATCAACTCTTTAAATTTTCCCCCGTTTTCAATTGCATGAGCTTTAATATCGTTATTAAAATAAACAAAAACCCTTTTTCCTTTTTGTCTCCACTTACTTACTTTTTTAGCCCATTTTTTTAAAAACTCATCTTTATATTTACCAGCATAATAACCATTCGGGCCATGAAAACGAATATAAACTAAATTAGAAGTCACCCAATCTATATTCTCGTCAATCATATCATTAATACAAAAGCCTATACTAGAATTTTTTAGTATAGACTTTATTTTTTTATCCAACCAGGTTGGATCTCGAAATTCAAAAACATAAGTTTCATCTTTGCCTTGTTTTAAAAGAAGCTTTATAAACTTTTTTAACCTATCAGTATTAATATGCCAATTAGGAGGAAGTTGAAAAAGTATTGGCCCTCTTTTGTGGCCTAAATACTTTATTCTTTTTAAAAATTTTTTTAAAGAATCTTTAGGATCTTTTAACTTTTTTAGGTGGGTTATATAACGACTAGCTTTAATAGAGAATACAAAATCAGATGGTACTTTTTTAAACCAACCTTTTAAAGTGTCTTTAGAAGGTAACTGATAAAAACTATTATTAATTTCTACGCTGTTAAAATAATCAGCATAAAAGTTTAACCAATCATTACTTTTTAAATTTTCAGGATAAAATTTTTCCTTCCAGTCGTCATAAGACCAACCAGAAGTACCAATAAATATTTTCCCTGACATATATTTTGTAATTTTTTTAAAGAATTAAGCTTTAGCTTTCTTTTTTTTAGCTGCTTTTTTCTTATAAATCATATAATCCTTTATCAAAATTGTAACAATAGTAGCAAAAGGAACAGCTAAAATCATTCCTAAAGGACCAGCAATTTTACCACCAATTAAAAGAACAAGAATTATAGTTAAAGGATCAAGGCCAACTGCTTTATGCATTATATAAGGAGAAATCAAGCTACCTTGAATTTGTTGAATAACAAAATAAAGAATAGCGACAAATAAAGCTAAACTAGGAGATTGGGTTAAAGCAACAATTATAGCTGGAATAGCTCCAATATAAGCTCCAATATATGGAATAAACTCTGTTAAACCTGCTAAAAAGGCAAGAGCAAGAGCAAACTTTACTCCTAAAATTGATAAACCAATATAAACCATTATAGCCACTGCAATCACTAAAACAATCATCCCTCTTCCCCAAGCACCAATTTCTTTTTGAACTGAATCTAAAAACCTATCAATAAACCCTTCATATTTTTCAGGGATAAACTTTTCAACTACAGATGAAAGGGTCTTTTTTTCTATAGTTAGATAAAATGCAATAACAAAAACCATAAATCCAGTCACAATTTGACCGGTAACCGATCCAACAACTGAAAAAATATTCTTACCTAAACTAGTAGGTCCTTGAAACCAATTATTTAAAAGTTCTACAAAGCCAA
>CAZGUY010000034.1:1486-3959 GCA_964528795.1 uncultured Gammaproteobacteria bacterium | reverse complement strand
ATAATACCTAATTTAATACCTAATTTTTCCAAAATTTTACGTAACTTACCCATAATACTATATATAAATTAATTAACTTCCTACCAGGTCGCACCTGGTTGCCAGGTCCGACCTGGTAAATTCTTTTTTATTTTTCTAAAGCTAAATCTCCTAAAATATTTTTGCTATTTTCAAAATCAGCTCCCTGCTTTTGCGTTTCTATGAATTGTTCCATTAAACCTTCTGTATAAAGCCAATTTGTATTTCTATTTCCCAGGTAGTCACCCAAACTTGACCAAGGATAATTTTCTACTTTTTCCTCTATATTGTCTTCGCTATTAAATAATCCAGTCGGATTATAGTGAATATAATAGGGAAGATGTAAAAAATAGACTTCTTTTGTTATTAAAGCCGCTTTATATCGACCCTGAAATAGAGAACCAACTCGTTCATATTTTTTATTAAAATATCTAGTATAAGAATTTGTCAGCCGCCTCATTAAATCAGTCATTGCCCTTTCAGTTAATTGTTTAACCATTAAGTGAAAATGATTAGGCATTAGACAATAACATAAAAGCCGAATATTTTTATAAAGCTCTGTCTGTCTACCAGGTCGCACCTGGTTGCCAGGTCCGACCTGGTTAAGTTTAAGTTGCTCTGGAGAAGATAAATATCGCTTTAAAATATTTAAGAATGCTTTATAATCTTGATCGTCCATAAAAATATCGCGTTTTTCCACTCCGCGGTTATAAATATGATAAATTCCGTCTTTTACATAATTTTTAACTGTATTCTTTGAGGGCATACTTTTGTGTCCCCTTAACAGGTGTCACCTGCGAGGAAATTATAGAAATTAAAATATTTCTTCGTTCATTTTAGTGCGATATTGAACTGACTCAGCAATATGCTCTGTTTTTATTTTATCTGATTTATCTAAATCCGCAATAGTCCGAGCTACCTTTAAAATGCGATGATAAGCTCGAGCAGAAAGAGTAAACTTTTCAATAGCTTGTTTTAATAAATTCTCGGCCTTTTTATTTATCTCACAAAATTCCTTTATTTGAGGAATATTCATTTCAGAATTTGTTATTGTAACGCCCTTTTTGCTAAGTTTTTTAAATCGATTATTTTGATATTGACGAGCATTTTCTACCCTTTGTCTTATATTTTTCGAACTTTCAGCTACTTTTTTATCAACCAACTTATCAATTTTAACTCTTGGCACTTGCAAATGTAAATCAATCCTATCCAAAAATGGACCTGATATTTTGCGACGATACCTTGTTATATCTCCAGCACTGCATTTACACTCTTTGTCTGGGTCACCATAATATCCACATGGGCAAGGATTCATTGAGGCCACTAAAATAAACTTGGCTGGAAATGAAAAGGAGCCATGAGCCCGAGCCACAGATATTTCTCCATCTTCTAATGGCTGACGTAAACTTTCTAAGGTTTGTTTTTTAAAATGAGCTAACTCATCCAAAAATAGCACTCCTCTATGCGAAAGAGTCACTTCACCTGGATGAGGAATTTGGCCTCCCCCTACTAAAGCTACATCTGAAGCAGTATGATGTGGAGAGCGAAACGGCCGCTGAGATTTTAAATATTCGTTTTGTTTTAATAAGCCAGCTATGCTATAAATTTTTGTTACTTCTAAGATTTCCCTTTTTGCCATTGAAGGCAAAATAGAAGGCATTGCCCTTGCTAACAAAGTTTTACCTGAGCCAGGGGAACCAATCATTAAAACATTGTGTCCTCCAGCCGCAGCAATCTCAAGGGCTCTTTTAATAAATTCTTGGCCCTTAATATAACCAAAATCATATTTATAATTCTTTTCTAACATACTCGACTTGGCCAAATCAGAAGATTGAATCGGCTTTATTTGCTTTTGGCCTAATAAATGAAAAGCTAAATCCTTTAAAGATTCAACTGGGTAAATATTAATTCCCTCAACTAACGACACTTCTTTTACATTCTGCTTTGGAATAAATATATTTTTTAAGCCCTTTTTCTTAGCAAGCAAAGCCATTGGCAAAACCCCTTTAGTATGGCGTAACTCACCATTTAAAGACAATTCACCAACAAAAAGAGAATCTTCTAATTCCAGATTATTAGATTTATCTTGACTATTATTTTTCTCTTTATCAGATTGTAAAGAAATTTCTTCTGAAGCCATTAAAACACCTAAAGCAATTGGTAAATCATAAATTGGGCCTTCTTTTTTAATATCAGCTGGAGCTAAATTAATTATTAAGCGCTTTTTATTACCAGGCAAGAACTTAAAACCAGAATTAACAATTGCTGACCTAACCCTTTCTTTTGCCTCACTTACTGCTTTATCCGGCAAACCAACAATTTCAATAGCAGGAAACCCCTTAGAAACATCAGTTTCTACCTCCACTAAATTCGACTTTAAACCTTCATTAACTGCCGAATAAATTTTATGCAACATAACTTAAATATTAAAACCTCAATTATTTATTTAACCGAC
>CAZGUY010000034.1:0-1386 GCA_964528795.1 uncultured Gammaproteobacteria bacterium | reverse complement strand
TTATTGCCAAAGTTTTTAATTATCCCCTTTAGCTCCATTTGACTCAGAACCGAAACAAGTTCATTGGTTGGAATATCTAACTTTTTAGCAATTTTATCAACATGTATTGGCTCTTTACTTAAATGCTTTAAAATTAATTTTTCTTTTTTAGATAAATTATTTTTATCCTTTTTCTTTTTTACATCCGGCTTAACCCCCATCTTTTTTAAAATTTGGTTTGGATTTTGAACTAAAATTCCCTTTTTCCTTATTAACTTATTAGCTCCAACTGAATTTTTGTCTGTAATCCTGCCTGGTATTACAAAAAGTTTTCTTTTTTGTTCTATAGCATTTCTGGCTGTTATAAGGGCACCTGATCTTTTGGGCGCTTCCACAATTAAAACTGCTTGAGATAGGCCAGAAATAATACGATTTCTTTCAATAAAATGGTTTTTGTAAGGAGGAGAATTAGACTTGTACTCACTGATTATTGCTCCTTTTGATTTAATAATCTTTTTAGCTAAATTTGTATGGGTTTTAGGATAAATTTTATTTAAACCCGACCCAAGAACGGCAATTGTTTTTGTTTTGTATTTAAGAGCGGTTTTATGAGCTAAGCCATCTATGCCTAAAGCTAAACCACTTACAATAGTAATGCCTGCTTTTGATAAAACGCGAACAAATCTTTTTGTCATTTGACGGCCATAGTTTGATATCTTTCTTGTTCCTACTACTGCAATATTTAAAGTTTTATTAATTTGTAATTGCTCTTTTTTATTTTTAAAAGTATTTATATTTGGAAAATCCTTAATATTACCTTTAATATATAAACTTTTGGGCGGATTTGGTATATTCTCTAAAAGTTCTGGAAAATCTTTATTATCAGAATTAATTTTTCTTATTTTTACCCTCATAAAATACAAATTAACCTATTTCTGCCAGGTCGGACCTGGCAACCAGGTGCGACCTGGCATTTTAGACTGTACCCGTCTTGCTACCTAAATAGGGATGTTTTTATAATGTCTAATATTTTTTTTATTATTTAAAAGTTCAACTGCAATTAAATCTATTCTCCAATTACTATCACTTAAGTGATTTTGAAATAGATAATAATTTATCGCTCTTTTTAACTTTTTTCGTTTTTGATAAGTTAATTCTTTTTCTGGCGGGCCAAAGTTTTGGCCTGTTTTTGTTTTTACTTCTATAAATACTAATGTTTTAGAAGAACGGGAAAATATGGAAGAATCTTTTAGCTCGGCAATAATGTCTATTTCCCCAAACCTCCCTGCTTGAAAATTGCGCTTTATTATTTTATATTTTTCATTTTTTAAAAACTTAGCTACTATATCCTCACCCTTTTTACCAACTTTCTGCTTTTTTGTCTTCATAAAAATTAAATTTATTTAA
>CAZGUY010000033.1:0-4177 GCA_964528795.1 uncultured Gammaproteobacteria bacterium | reverse complement strand
GGGCGGTTCGATCACTCTCTCTTAACAGTTTTTATTTAATTAATTTTATTCTTTTGTAGCTTTTATTGTTATACTTTCCAAATTAATTCCATTATACTGTTTTTTACTTACTTCTTTATTCTCATCTACAATTTTTACCTTAAATCCTTGCTTTTTTACTTTATTTAAATAATCCTTTTTAAGCAATGCCCCTGCTACACAACCAGCAAGTAAATCCTTATCATTTTTTTGCTCTTTTGTTAATTCTTCTAATAAAACAATATCTGAAACATGCATTTCCCCACCCTTTTTTAAAATTCTATAAGCCTCCTTAAAAACCTTATCTTTGTCTGGACTAAGATTGATTACACAATTACTAATTATTTTATCAACTGATTCATCTTTTAGGGGGATATTTTCTATTTCTCCTAAAATAAATTCTACATTTTCTATATTTCTTTCATCTTTGTTATTCCTGGCTTTTTTTATCATTTCTTTTGTCATATCAACACCAATCACCCTACCTTCCTTTCCTACCCTTTCAGCAGCTAAAAAGCAGTCAAAGCCTGCCCCTGAACCAAGATCTACTACCTTATCTCCCTTTTCTATGGCAGCCATTGCTACTGGGTTTCCACAGCCTAAACCAAGATTTGCATTATCTCCCTTTTTTATTTCTTCCTTGTTATAGCCTATGTCTTTGCTTACCCTTTTTACGTCTTTATCACAACAGCTACTACTACAACCGCATCCTTTGCTCTTTTTTGCTATTTCACTATATTTTTTTCTAATTATATTTTTTTTGTTTTGAGACATAATTATAATATTAAATTAATTTTTTATTTTATAATAGTTTAATAAAATTTTCCAAGAATCTTATCTAATTTATCCCAATCTTTGCCAACAACAAAGGGCTTCATAGCAATCAATTCTTCTTTGTAACTAACCTCTTCTGGAATATTATTTAATAAAAAAATAGGGATTTTTTTATAAAATGCTAAGCCCATTTCTAAAAAAGAACTTCCACCAATATAACCAGGAATTTCATTTTTATCATAATTCGCTACATAAATAGCATCTGATTTATCAATTTTTTGAAAATGCTTATTAATCAAATCATATTGAACCTTAGCCAAGGAATCTTTGTCCAAGTGGTGAAAATCTTTTATGCTTGGTAAAAAAACTTTATGACCTTGCTTTTCAAGAGACTTTTTTATATTTTCTAATTTATCAAAATGTGTTGCACTTGCACAAAGTGTAATTTTCATATTTTCAAAGTTTAATATAAACTACAAATTACTCTTTTTATTTTTTACTTTTTAACAGGTATAAAATAAAGAAACCATACAAACCAAACCAACCACAAAGCCTCAGACCAATTACCATCTATTAACCCCCAAATTCCTCTTACCCCCATAAAACCAAAAAATCCAAAAGCCCAATTTTTACGCATTTTACGATTTTCCATAATATTAAAACTAAACAAATTAATTAATTTACCCCCACATAAGAGAAATAACACCTAAAAGTGTAAAAATAATACCAACTGAATCAGATAACATTTCTTCAGATATCTCATTCGCATAACGAGCCGCCATAAAAGCCCCAATAAAACCAGCTATTCCACTTATTAAAATCTCAAAAAGGGGCAAATGTTGAGCTACAAAAAAATGACTTATTCCACCTGACAAAGCATTAAAGGTCATAATCAAGACAGAAGTCCCAACAGCGGCATGAACACTAAAGCCATAAATAAAAGTTAAAACTAAAAGGATCATCATTCCTCCCCCTGCTCCAAAAAAACCAGTCATTAAACCAATCAAACCGCCAAAAAACAAAGCTGAAGCAATTTTTTTGTCTTTCCAAAAGGAAAGATCAAACTTTTCTTGAAAATCCTTTATTCTTTCATTTAAAGGTTTTTGTATAAGGGCTAGCCCCATAAATATTATTATAACACCAGTACTACCTCCTAAAAAGGGTGCTGGTATTCTTTTTGACAACCAACTCCCTACAATAGCAGCAGTTACTGAAGCAATACCTAAATAAACCCCCTCCTTAAGTCTAAGATTATTATTTTTAAAATAAGTAAATGATGAAGCAGAAGAAGCAACAACATCAGTTGCCAAACTTATACCAATGGCAGCATATGGAGTATAACCTAAAAAGGTAGTTAAAAGCGGAGTAATAATTACAACAGCTGATGCACCTACCATTCCGGTAACCATTCCTGCTCCCCAACCTGCTATAAAGATTATTAATATATTCCAAATCATTACTTTAATTAATTCTTAGTAAATAAAAATTACAAAATAATTGTAATCTTTTTACAATCCTTTGTAATTTTACACTTATTAAACAGCCTCCAACTTATTTAACAACCTCCTATTATATAAATTTATTTACTAGAGGGCGATCAGATCGCCCCTTCTTAGTATCTAAATCTAATAACAAGGTCTTTTTTATACTTAAAATTATATAAGTATATTAGATTATACTTAGAATATCTAAGTACAATTTATAAGAGTTTTTTATACTTAAAATATTAAATCCAAAAGGCGATCAGATCACCCTTTTTGACTCCTATTATATAAATTTAATTGTTTTCAAACCAATTTAGGGCTTTTGTTTCTAATTTTTGATTAATTTCTTCAATACTTCCCTTTTGAAAGTTAAATATCTTATCCTGAACATATTTTGGAAACATTTCTCTTACATCGTCATCCCAACCTGATCCATCTCTTGGAACACTATAAGAGAATCTATCTAAATCATAGAATGATAATTCATTAGGATAATTTACTTTTACTGGTAAAGAAGAACCGCTTTCTTTTTTTAATTTACCATCTTTAAAAACAAATTCACTGCAACGAGCCCAAATATAGAGAGGAAACATTTCATCTTTACCTAAATTCTTAATTACACAAAAATTACGCCCATTAACTCCTGTTTTCCAACCAAATTCTCTTTGAGTTAAAAGATAATCACAAATAGCTTGTTCTCTTGTATAATTAACACTATTATCAGGTATAGTTTCAACTATATCACTTATAACACTATACATATTAAAACCTTCTCTTTCTTTATTGCATTCTTTTCTCTTAGCTTCAGGATAATTGCCACAATTAGGGAATTGTAAAACAAAATTAATGGTGAGCAAGTCGCCATTAAAAATTGTTGAATAATTATAAGTTGTATAAGTTGAACCAGCTGCTCCTTCACTTACTGCTTTTATACAATATTCTCTCCCATTTATAGTTTTTTCATAAACTCTTTTATAAAAGCTTTCTTCTTTTGGGGTTTGCTTACAAATTAAATCATTTCCCTCTATTTCAACTTCTTTTGGGTAATTATTAGAAATTATTTTAATTTCTGGAGGCCACTTATTTAAAGACACATAACTAGCTTTTATACTTTCTGGGTATTTAAAAGTAATATTCTCTGTACTTTTTTCCTTCCAATTAACCTTATTATCATCTGTTTTGCTCTCACTCTCATCCTTATTCTCACCCTCTTTCTTATTCTCATCCTCACTTTCTACCTCCTTGCTCCCCCCTGCTCCGTGCAAAAGACCCCTTTTAACATCCTCTACTTTTGTTCCTATTTGAGATTGTCTCTCAGCTTCTTTAACAGATTTATGTTTTAAAAGATATACACCAGTAAAGGCTAAAATAACTATTACTAATATTAAAAGATAATTATTTTTTTTCATATAAATATATTATTAAAGTTTTATTATCCAAGAGTTGAAGCCCATTGACCAACATAATGAGTTATTAAAACTACTAAAATAGCAATAATAATATGTTCTAAAATTGCCTTATATGGCTTTATGCCTTGTAATTTAGCTAAATAATAACTAAATGATACTATAAGCACCAACCCCCATACAATACAAACCATAATAGCTTTAGATAAAGGTAAAAACAAAACTGGGACAACAAAGGTTAAAGCAAAAATTATTTTAGACAAAAAGGTAGCGATCGTGGACTCCCATATTTGTTTTTGACTATTATCTTTATCAGATTCTTCTGATAAATGAACTCCTAAAGCATCTGACATAGCATCAGCTATTGCAATTACTAATATACTACCAAGTATCACAGTATCTGAGTGAGTTCCAGAATGTAAACCAACAATTAAACCAAGAGTAGTAATAATTCCTGATATTAATCCAAAACTAAATCCTTTTTTAATTGATAAT
>CAZGUY010000032.1:0-4697 GCA_964528795.1 uncultured Gammaproteobacteria bacterium | reverse complement strand
GCAAGAAGCAAAAGACAACAAAAAGTTCTCTATGCCATTAAGAAAAAAATTGAACAAACAGGTATGTTGGCTAAACCAACAAAGATATTTAAGCTTTATCAATTATTTCAAAACAATATTAGTACAAATCTAAATTTAAGCCAAGGAATAAAATTAGCCAAACTTATAATAGGTATTGATAAGTCAAGAATCATTACTGATGTATTTGAAAATGGAAAAGATGGTCTTTTAAAACACGAGATAACTAATAAAGGGAGTTATGTTTTAGTACCTAAAAATGATTTTGACGATTTAGCAGAAAAAGCAAAAAATATTTTTAAAAATAATCCCCCAACTCAAGAAAAAAGAGTTTTTGAAATTTCAGATGAACCCCAACCTATCCCAGGCCAGTAAAGTCTAGATTTAATACAATTTATTGATCTTTTTATAAAGTCTAATATGAAAGTAGAAACTCAAACAAATAAAAATGTAATAAAAATTGCTTTAATTGGAAAAGTAAACACAGGAAAATCTACTCTTTTTAATCGCCTTATTGAAGAAGATAAAGCAATCAGTTTTGAAAAGGCTGGTACTACAAGAGATAGAAACTATGGTATTTGCAATTGGCAAGGTAAAAAATTTCAAATCATAGATACAGGAGGCCTAACAAAAGAAAAAGAAACTTCTGAAATTGATCATAAAGTAAAAGAAAATATAAAAGCTGCCATAAAAGAGGCAGATATTATTTTTTTTGTGACAGAAATAAAAAAATTAGATAGCTATGCTAAAAAGGGTTCAATAATAACAGAATTTGAAAGAAATATTTCAAAACTAGTTAAAAGATCTAAAAAGCCTACTATTTTAGTTTTAAATAAAGCCGATAACCCTAAAAAAAGAAAATGGGCTAATAATAAAAGATGGAAAGCTTTAGGTTTAGGAAAACCCAAAGCCATTTCAAGTGCCAATGGTAGTGGCATAGGGGATCTACTAGATTTAACAATTGGAAAAACCAAAGATATTAAACCCAAAACCAGTAAAACTATTTCAAGTAAATCAATTAAAGTTTCTATTATAGGAAAACCAAATGCAGGCAAATCTACTCTTTTTAATGCAATTTTAGGAGAAGAGCAAGTAATAACATCTAAAATACCTCATACTACAAGAGGGCCCCAAGATACCTTTTTTATTTTTAAAGACGAAAAAACAGAAGAAAAAACCCCTATTACCCTAGTTGATACAGCTGGTATTAGAAAACAAAGAAAAGTTAAATCAGGCATTGAGAAGATAGGAGTTCAAAGATCTTTAAAAGCAATGCGAAAATCAGATGTTATTATTATGGTAGTTCAGGCTAACAAACCCCCTACTGCACAGGATAAAGCCTTAACTAGATTAGCTCTTGATTCTAAGAAAGCTCTTGTTATAGCAATTAATAAATGTGACCTTTTATCAAAAAAAGAATACCAAATGCTTACTAGATCTAACCTTGTTTATAATAAACTTCCAATGGCTAAATTTGCTCCAAGAGTTTTCATATCCGCTAAAGAATCACAAGGTATTGATGTTTTGATTAAAACTGTACTCGAAGCAAATCAAAATCAACAAAAAAAATTAAAAGATAAAGAGCTTAATAAATTTTTAAATGAATTAGCAGAAGAAAAAGGCTTTAAAAATAAGGTTTGGAAAAGAATTAAAATTACTCAAACCAAAACCAAACCTATTGAATTTAGCTTACTTTGCCCTAAAATAATAATGAAGAGACGACAAATTAAAAAAGCTCACTTTAATATTATTAAAAAAGCTATTAGAGAAGAATGGAGTTTTGAAGGAGCTCCTATATTTATAAAAACAAAATGCATTTAATTATAGGACTGGGAAATCCAGAAAAATACAAAAATACAAGACACAATATTGGCAAAAAAATTGTTAAAAGCTTTGCTAAAGATTTTTATTTTCCAGAATTTCAATTAAATAAAGTTTTTTTAGCTAAAACATCCAAAAAAGAAAATACCATTTTAGCCTTACCTACTACTTTTATAAACAACTCAGGAAAATCAGTTAAAAAATTATCTGATCAGTTTATAAAAGATTCTTTTAAAAAAATATGGATTATCCATGACGACCTTGATCTCCCTTTAGGGAAAATAAGAATATCTTATAATTCAAGTTCAGGTGGCCATAATGGGGTAAAATCAATCATAAATCATTTAGGCTCTAAAGAATTTATAAGATTTAGAATTGGCATTAAAAACAAAGACTTAGAAAAGATGGATCCTAAAGATTTTGTTTTACAAAAATTTAAATCAGATGAGAAAAAACTTTTAAAAGAATCTATAAAAAAAGCAAAACAAGCTCTAAATACTGCCCTTAAAAAAGATATTGATTCTGCTATGCAAGAATATAATTAATTAAAAAACTACCAAAATGTGGAAACTACCAAAATGTGGAAACTTAGTTTCCACATAGGACTACACTGACATCTATTTTTGGGCTACTGTGGGAACTACTGTGGGAACTTAGTACTGTGGGAACTTAGTTTCCACAGTGAAGGTTTCCACAGTGAATACTTAGGAGCAAGGCTCCTAAGGCTTCTAAGTTGGCTTAACCTTTTAACAGGTGTCACCTGCGAGAAGGTGGTTGGTTAACCTCTAAGGTTCACCAAATTCTGCCAGGTCCAACCTCGTAGATCGCCCTCTTTACCCTTTTAGGGCTAAATTGTGGATAACTTTATTTGACTTTTAATAAAAGTTGGACTTTTATTAAAAATTAAGCCCTAAGATTTTAATTATTATAATTTTATAAAAAATAATTTTAAATTTTATAGATAAATAAAATAAAAAAATACCCATTCTAAATTTGGGTATTTTTTATTAAAAAGCCCCCTTAAAAAGACTTGACAAATTATAAAAAATTTGCTATTATTTGAATAGTAAAGATTACAAAAAAACACAAAATCTTTTAGGTAGAGTCCTGTCTATCAGTGGCAAAACCAGTGATCCCTCCTAACTGGGAAGTAGCCGTAAGTCAAGGTTGGGCTTGCTTGTCAAGTGTAGGCCTTGGGCTGATGGACAGGACTCTATTTAAAAGAAAAGGAGGATATTATGAGAAAAGTTCTTTCAATAATATTTATAACTTTAATTTTTATTTCTTGTGCTAGCTTTAACCCCTTAGAGCCAGAAAATGGAGTTTATACCTTACCTGATATTTTAGGGGTTGAAATAGAAATTGATATGGAAGAAAACGAGTGTAGAGTATTTAATCCTAATCGAGAAGTAATTCATGTTTTAATCTCTCGCAGAGAAACAGGTAGCGAATATATAGATGTTTTTGATGAAATGATTCAAAAAACATCCGGCTTTGCTAGAGAATGTTATTTGTCAGAAGGTGACAAAATAAAAGTTGTTGTAAAAGTTGGTGGTCGCTATTATCCTAACAAAGGTTGGAACGAAGATGACGAAGAAATAAGGATTAAGTATTTTGAACTTTAATATTATTTTAATAATTATAAACCCTTGCATTAATTTGCAAGGGTCTTTTTTAAAATTTATCTCTTTTTTAATTTTTTATCTCTTTTCTTTGAAATATTTAAAATAATACCAAAAGCAGAAAACAAGAAAAGCAAATTAGAGCCTCCATAGCCTAAAAACGGAAGAGGCACTCCTGTTAATGGGATAAGACCAAGATTGCCTGATATATTAACAATAACTTGAATAATAAAGAAAAGTCCTAAACCAGCACATAAGTAAAAACCAAATTTATCTGGGGCATCACTAGCTAAAAGAAATACATGATAGGTTAAAAAACTATATATGAATATTAAAACTAAAGAACCTAAAAAGCCTAATTCTTCTGCATAAACAGGGAAAATAGAATCACTAATCACTTCTGGTAAAACATTAAATTTTTGACTTGATTTGCCCAAGCCCTTACCAAAAATCCCCCCTGAACTAATAGCTGACTTAGCTTGATTGATTTGAAATGCATCTCCACTTACATCTTGGGTAGGATTTAAATACACACTAAACCTTTCTTTAATATAAGGCACTTTTAAAACTAAAACAGTTCCTAAAATAGCCATTAACAAAAAGACGAGTATAACATGTAATAAATTCGAATCTGCTAAAAAATAAAGCAAAAAACCAACTGCAGCATACATTAAAAGCATGCCCATGTCAGATTGTAAAACAAAAGATATTATTACAAAGCCAATTATAAACAAAACTGGCAACAAACCATCAGTTAAGTTTTTAATTTTTTCTTTTTTAGCTGAGAAAAAAGCAGCTAAATATATTACAAAGCCAATTTTTGCTATTTCTGAGGGCTGAAAGTTTATACCAAAAATATTTATCCAGCAGCTAGCTTGTCCTTTGGTTTGATTTAAGCCAGGTATAAATACTAAAGACATTAAAATTAAACTACCTATAAAAATAACCAAAGAAAACTTTTTTAAATATTTATAATTAAAAAAATAGAAAAATAAAAAAGCCCCTAAAGCAATAGGGATACTATAAAAAATTTGATGTTTTAAATAATAATAACAATCATTAAACTTTTGACAGGAAACAAAATAACTAGCTGAAGCTAGAACAAAAAGGCCAAAAACAACTAAAAGAATAAAAGTAACAAAAATTGTAGAAGTTTTTGAGTTTTTTCTCATGTTTTTTAAAGAAGTTTTTCAGTTAAAAATATAATAAGGCCAATTGTTGCCATAATTCCACTTA
>CAZGUY010000031.1:2592-4735 GCA_964528795.1 uncultured Gammaproteobacteria bacterium | reverse complement strand
GAAAGAAAAAAAATAAAAAACGCTGTTTTAAAAAAGTATTCCCATTGCTTAACTAAATTAATAAAAGAGTCTGATTTATCTATATCCACCGCTTCTTATAATATAGCTGCGTATCTTCTTTATTATAAAAAAAAGTCTGTTGTTATCCCTTTTCAAGGATATGGCAATAGCTATTATAAAGAACAACCTTCACGAGCCAGACTGTTGGCGGATTTTATTGGAAGCAGTATAATTTATTATCCTCGATTAGACCAAACAAAACTAAAAAAAGAAATTTTAAGACAGATACAAAAAAATGAAAGTGAATCCTATAATATACCGAAGGAATGGTTTAAGGGGATTCATAATTTTTTTGAAGACATTAAAGGATCTGGGCTAAAGTAGCTGTTGTTGTTTATTTTAGCTATAGCCCTGCTTCCACCGCGGCACCACTTTAGGTAATCACATTTTTTACATTGAGGAGGAAGGTATTCTAAGGATTTAATTTTTTTTAAAAAATTACTTTGCCAAGCTTTTTTTGTTTTTTTACCTAAATTTTTATCGATGAAATAACTGGGCTTAAAATAACCTTGAACGTCCCAAACTAATCGAGAGTATCCATCATCTGCAACTGCCCCCAGAAGGACACTTGATGAGAAATCCATATTTTTACTGATGCAAAAAGGGATAGGGTTTGCTATTTTTACTTTCATCCCCTGTTTTTTTAAATTAAATAAATATTTCATAACTCCTAAAATATCTTTTTTTGACAACTGAAAGTTTGTATCTTTTTTATAAGTTATTGGCCTATATAGTTCCCAATTTGTAACTCCCATTTTTTTAATTAGGCGAGCGTATTTTTCAATATTTTCTACTAAAGTTTTGCTGATTATAGTCCCGATTCTTACTGTTTTTACTCTGGATTTTAGCAGAAGAATGTTAGATATTTTCTTTTTCCAATTTATTTTGGTATTTATGTGTTTTTGTTCAGAAATTTGGTCATAGCCTTGCAGGGAGATAAGTAGATTATCTACAGTTTTTCCAAAAAAATCTATTAATTTTTTGTCTATGGTCGTAGCGTTAGTGTTTAAAATAACATAAAAATTATTTTTTTTTGCTTCCAAAATAAATCTTTTTATTTCCTTATGCAGAGTTGGTTCTCCTCCTGTAAATCTGATTGCATCTATTCCCATTTGTTTTGAATCGTTGATTATGCTTTTAATCTTGGCTAAGGAAATATCAGAGTTATTATTTTTTTCAGTTGTACAGAGTGTACAATTTAAATTGCATTTTCTTGTGATCTCAATAACTGTTTCTTTTGGGATGTGTTTTGTTTTTCTTTGGGTATTTAGGCTAAGTTTTTTAAAATTTTTCCAACCAGGACAAGTTTTTTTAAAGTCACAATCTTTACATTTTTTATCATAAAAAACCTTTTCGTTTTTATTTTTAAGATAGAGAAGATGTTCTAGAGCATCCGGCATCAGGCAGTAAGGTAAGTTTTTTATTGTAATAAAATAAAGGTTATCATATTGATTTAGGAGCCGGTAAAGAAAAAGGATGCCTGAGCTATTTAGCTTATTAACATCAGCTGAGATATTTATATGTAACTTTTTTATAGTTACATCGCCTACGTTATTTTTTATTTCTTTTAAAAGTTTTACTAAGCTCATCTTCTGATAAAGGCTAAAAATTCCATTGCCAATTTTAAAAATTTAGTATTAGCCAATAATGCCCCTAAAAATAAAAAAGGTGCAAAAGGTATCCGGGCCGATTTTTTTTCTTCTATATTCATAACTGCCCTTATTATATAAATAAGTAACGAAAATTGAAATATGCGCCTGAGATAGGCAGAGATATTGACCAATTGAAAAGATTCCGGCATTAGGATATAACGTGTAATTAATCCAGTTGCAAACATTAATATTAGCAAAGTTTTTTTACTTTTTATTTTATCTATATATTTATAAATAAGTAAATAACCTAGGTAAATAAAGGTAAATTCTAGGAAAAATATATTTTTAAAAGGCAATAACCTAAGAACTGGTTTTATTAGCCAGGATATAGAAAAAGCTATCAGGATTATTTTTAAAAGATATTTAAGTGTATCTTTAGAGAGTATTTTCTTGCGCATCTTATTCTTATTGTCTATAATGTTTTTTATAAT
>CAZGUY010000031.1:0-2492 GCA_964528795.1 uncultured Gammaproteobacteria bacterium | reverse complement strand
CATTATAACACATTAGGGCATTCAACTAGAGTATTTTCTTTAGTTAAGGGGTTAAAAGAGTATTTTGGCAAAAATATAAAAATTTTAGTTTTACAAAGTGGCAAAAAGCAAAATATATTACCCTTTGGTAGATATGCAAAAGTTGATATCATGCCTTATGCGATAGATAAAAAGGGGTTATTTATTGAGCAAAAAGAGAGTATTTATAATAAGTTTATTGAAAATAATAAGGTTAAAATAATGTTAAAAGAACGGTTGAAGTTTATGAAAAAAAAGATAAAAACGTTTCAACCGAATCTATTTATCAGTGAATATTTTCCTTTTGGCCAAGAATTTTGGACCTTTGAGCTGCCTTATTTATTAGAATATATAAAAAATGAGTTTAATTGCAAGATAATTGGGAGTAGTGGATATCTTAATTATTCTAATGATACCTATGAAAATATAGAAAAATATTATGATTATTTGCTTATACATTCTCCTAAAGTATTTTGCCAAGATTATTCGAAATATCTTCATAAAAAAGCTGTAACTGAATTGGATAATATTTTGGATGATTTTTCTGATAAGATTAGCTTTACTGGTTTTATATTCAATGATAACAAAAAAAAAGTAGTTATTTCTCAAAAAAATAAATTGCTAAAAAATAAATATAAAAAGTTAATTTTGGTAAGTAGGGGCGGGGGGATTGTAAATAAAAAAATAATATTAGCCGCTTTGTTAACAGCAAAAAGAAACAAAAATTTGTTTTTTTTAGTTTCAACAGGGCCAGCCACAACAGTCAATGAATTTAGACAATATAAAAAAATAGCAAAAAAAATAAAAAATGCTAAATTAAAAAAAGTTATTAATCCTAGAGAGTTTGATTTTTATCTTAAAGCTTGTGACTTATCAATTAATATGTCAGGCTATAATACCACAGTTAGATTGCTATATTATCGAAAAAAAACAATCATTGTTCCTTATTATACTTCTGAACAAAGGTGGAGAGCAGATTTGACAAAAAACTATATTCTTTCTGAAATAGTCTTTAGAAAAAATTTGAATCCAGTTAAATTGGAGAAGGTTATCAATAATCTTTTAAGAAAACACAAAAATCATTCTAAAATTAATCAATCTTGGTTTAAAGGAATGTCTAACACTATTGATAAAATAAAATGGATAGTTCAGCAGTAAAAAAGGTCTTTAAAACAGTTAATTTTGAAAACATTTGGATATTTATTACCAATAAATGTAATCTTAACTGTGATTATTGTTTTTTTTCTGATCGGAAAAAAGATATTAATTTAAGTTTTCAATCAATATTAAACTTATTAGAGCTGCTTCCATTAAATAAAAAATATTGTTTTGTAATATCAGGAGGAGAACCGCTGTTATCTTGGCAGCGCGCCAAAAGAATTATAACTCATTTAAGAAGGGCATACCCTAAAAGCAGCATAAGCTTACAGACTAATATTTTGCTTTTATCAATTGAAAAGATAAAATTTTTAAAAGAAAAAAATGTGATAGTTGAGCCGGGTATAGATGGGGATTTTTCAGTAACTTCCCGGCACAGGCGGGGCCTAGACAAGAGAGGTTTCCAGAAGTGTTTGCAAAATATTAGGTTGGTTGTAAAATACGATTTAGACCTAAATCCTACTATGACTGTTTGCCCTCAAGAAGTAGAATTAATGTTTGAGAATTTTAAATATTTAGTAAATTTAGGCCTTAACTATATCGAAGTTCATCCTGCATTTATGGCTGATTGGACTTATCAAAAAGGTAAAATATTTCTTCAAAATTATAAAAAAATATTAGATTATAATCGAGTTTATAAAAGTAAACTAGTTTCTAAGGATTATAGTAAGATAATTAAAAAATCTATAGATTTAGTAATACAGCCTGATGGCAATATTTTACCTAATTGGACATTTTTAACATTTTCTCAAAGGTTGCGAAGACCTTTTTTTATTTTTCAAATTTCGAAAGAAAAAGTTAAAATACTTAAAGAAAATATGATTAGCTATTTAAAAAAGGTAGATAATTTTTTTATGGAAAAAAGAAGTTATCGGGATTTTAGTAATTTTAATGCTTCTTTAATTTTAGCTAAACAAAACAACCAAAAAATGAAAGAAAAATTTAAGGCTTATAAAGATATTTGTATAAAAATTCAAAAAATGGATAAAATATTTACTAAAAATAATTGAGGTGAGTGTGATGATAAGGTATGAAAATATGCGCATAGATAGAGCGCTTATAAAAGAGTATCAAAAACAACTGGATATCGATCTTCGACGGATAGAAGGTTTAAATGATATTGATTTATTACGGAGAGAGTTTGAAAAAATATTTGCAAACTATATCGGAACAAAACATGCTTTAGCTCTAAACTCTGGTACAGATGCTTTGCAATTAGCTCTTTTAGGTCTTGGGGTTAAAAAAGGCGATAGTGTGATAGTGCCTAATATCACTTATCCGGCGGTTGCTTTAACTGTTATTTATTTGGGGGCTAC
>CAZGUY010000030.1:1760-4792 GCA_964528795.1 uncultured Gammaproteobacteria bacterium | reverse complement strand
AGAGTTTTGCAAATCAAAAATATCTCAAAAGAATTTGGAGATAAAAAGCTTTTTAATAATATAAATTTAACCTTATCAGAAAATGAGAAAAAAGCTTTAGTAGGACCCAATGGTTCTGGGAAGACTACCCTTTTAAGGATAATAGCTGGAATTGAAAATCCTGATCAAGGGGAGCTAGATTTAGGTTCTATGAAGGTAGAATATTTACCTCAAGAACTTTCTATTCAAGAAGATTTAAATTCAGAAGTTTTTGATTACTTAAAGAAAACCACTGGTATAAATGAGATTAGAAATAAAATGAAACAACTAGAACAAGATTTATCTAGCGAGGAAGGTTTAAAAAAATATGGTGAATTACAGGAAAAACATAAGAACTTAGGAGGTTATTCTTTTAGGGCTAAGGCTGAAAAACTGTTATCAGCCTTTGATTTGGATAAAAGTTTAGGTCAGAATATTAAAAAGTTAAGTGGTGGTCAGCGTTCAAAATTAGCTTTAGCTGGGATACTTTTAAAAAAATCTGATATTTTGCTTTTAGATGAACCCACTAATAATTTAGATTTACCTTCATTAATATGGTTAGAGGAATTTATAAAAAAAAGCAATATGGCCTGCTTAATTGTTTCTCATGATAGAGAGTTTTTAGATAACACCGTAGAAAGTATTGCCCAGATAGATCCAAACGAAAAGACTTTAATAAAAGAATCAGGAGATTATTCTGATTTTCTTGAAAGGAGAGAAAAAGAACTACAAAGAAAAAAACAAAAATATGAAGAAATAAAAGATAAAATAAAAGATCTAAAAAAAATATCTCGCAAAAAGAAAGACTGGGGCAAAAAAGGAAAGAAAAAAGAAGTAGGGGGTAAGGACAAATATTTGCGAGGTTATTTAAGGGATCGATCTTCTAAAAATTTAGGTAAGGAAGGCAAGGCTATTGATAAGCGTATTGAAAAATTAAAAGATAAAGCTCAAAAACCAAATGAAGAAAAACCACTTAATATTAATATTGAATCTCGAGAAGCAAGTCATAGAAATTCTATTCAGTTAAACAATGTCAAATCAGGCTATAAAGATGGTTTTACCCTTAAACCAATTAATCTAAGGGTTGATTATGGAGAAAAGTTGGTCTTAGTTGGCGAAAATGCTTCTGGAAAAACTACTCTTTTAAAAACTATAACCGGAGATATTGAACCTCTTTCAGGTGAAATGAATATCGGGAAAGAATTAAATATTGGTAATTTTAGACAACATCATAGTCGTTTGCCCTTAGAAAAAAGCATTTATGATTATTTAAAAGATAATTCTGATTTAGAAAAACACGAAATATATAGAATTTTAGATTATTTTAATTTCAATACTGATTATGCTAATAAAAAAATATCTAAATTAAGTTTAGGTCAAAGAGTAAGATTAGTATTAGCAAAATTCTCAGCCCAAAAGGTTAATTGTTTAGTTTTGGATGAACCCACAAACCACCTTGATTTAGAGTCAATAAATGCTTTAGAGGAAACGCTAAGTTCTTATCAAGGTACAGTGATTATGGCATCTCATGATCGTTCTTTTATAGAAAATATTAAGCCAGATAGTTTTTATTTGATCTCAGATAAAAAGTTGAAGTTTTTGCCTGACTATAATGAGTATGTTAACTCTATAAGGGAAAGATCTAAAAAGTATTTAGAATAATATAATTTTATAAATTAGATCTACGTCAAAATTGATTTATAAATTGTTAAAAACGGTAATCAAAAAACTACCCCGCAAAGGGTAGCTTTTTGATTTTATAATGAGGTGCTTAAGCTTTTTTAACGCCTGTTGCAGCTTTTCCTTTTGGGGTATCTTTTACCTCAAAAGAAACAGCGTCACCTTCTTGTAAACTACTGAACTCAACTCCATCTAATTCACTAGCGTGAAAAAAGATGTCATCTTCACTATCTTCATTAGCAATAAATCCGAAGTTTTTGTCAGTTAGTTTCTTAATAGTTCCTTTCATAATTTTCAATATAAGAAGTTATAATGATAAGTAAGAAATCCGACTATATTCCTGTTTGTAATTATCATGTTACTTGTTAAATATTTAATTGTATATATAACTATAACAGATAATTATTTTTTTATCAACCCCCCCTTAGTATAGTTTTATTTTTGCTTGACAAAAGAGCTAAAATTATATATAATTATCTATAGAAGTTAGAGTTTTAAATTTAAAAAGGAGGTAATTTATGTTTCATACTAGTTCTGATAATGTTGCTCCCTTTACAATGATTGGAGCAATAGCAATTATGATTGTTATGATTTTTCTTTTCATAGCTTGCTTAGCCATGTTAATTCACTTTATAACTGTTGGTGCCAAAAATACAAGTATCTTGCAATTAATTATACCTATTGTTGTTTTAACTGGAGAAATATTATTTTTTTTAAAAATGATGTTTATGAAAAGATCTTAAAAGGGTTAAAGAGATATTTGAGTCGTTAACGTATAAAAGTTGACGACTCTTTTTTTATCTGTTTTTATAATATGATATTATTGCTTTATTAATTTTTATTGTTATAATAAAAATATAAAGGTGGAAATTATTTAATAAGTTAATTTAAATTATTTAATTATGTTGAGAAAAAAATCTTTAGTAGTATTAGTGGTTATTGTTGTGGCTCTTTTAGCCGTCCTTTTTGTGTTTAATAAAGAGGAGGCTCCTGAAGGCCCATCTCAACCTGCTTCAAATCAGGAACAGGGAGTTGTGGTAGGTATGGATAAGTCTCAAACAATTGCAAGTGAATGGATTAAGAATCAGGCTCCAACCTACAAATTTGATGGGGAAAGTTTAGAATTAAAAGATTCTTATAAAGTTGGAATGAAACAGGTAGACCCTAATGTACCAGAAGGGGCTGAGTCACAATGCGAAGATTGTTATGAATTTGAGTTCGAATTTTCATCACGACATGCTGGTTATGGAAAAAGAGATGGTCAAATGTTGGCCCAAGTTATTACCCCACATACTATTGTTGTAAGAGTGGAAAGTGGTGAAGTAACTAAGGCT
>CAZGUY010000030.1:0-1660 GCA_964528795.1 uncultured Gammaproteobacteria bacterium | reverse complement strand
TAGCACCTGAAGAGGAAGTATTGGGCGGAAATTTTTATGTAAATGAGGTGCTTCTTTTGGGCAGTAATGAAGCTTTAGTTCAATACGAAGATGGTCATAAAGCTTATGTTGCAAAAGCAGACTACAAGCTATCTGAAGAATATGGAATGATTGTTAGTAGTTTTGAAAACGTTGATATTGAAGTTAGCGATGTAGCAAGTGTTAATTTTTCTGAAGAAGGTAATTTAACTCTTAAAAACGAAAAACCACAATTAGTTTATGAAAAACCTGGTAAACCAGCTTTGACAGCCAACCTAAACATTGGTGACAACGTTTTTTGCTACCAAGAAAAAACAAATTCATTGAAAGAAAAAAATTATGAAGATGTTTCTTGGGAAGAAGGAGTTAGGGTAAAAATTCATGGAGTAGAAGAAGAAGGTAATGTTGCTGTTTCATTTATTACCTTTTTAGAAGAGTAAAATACATTTAAAAATATAATCTTTAGATAAAAGGGCATTTTTGTGTCCTTTTATCTTTTATTAACTTTACAAAGAGGCTGTTTAGTGTTATTATCAAAGGGAAATTAAATAATTATTAAATTAAAACTTATGTTTAATCCAGAAAAACCACGTTCAGAAGAATTTTTAAATGTTGCTTATAAAAAATCCTTAAAGGTGTTAAGTCAAGATACTATTGACATTAAAGATTTTGTAGATATTTATGGTAAGGAAGAAATAAAAAAAGATTTGGCTGAAATAGAAAAGTTAGAAAATGCATTTTCTAAGAAAAATAAAAAAGAAGAAAAATTACAAGAAAAAATGGTTCAAGAATTCGGCGGAGAAAAAGAGTTGGGCTCGAAAGATAAAAAACAGTTTGCAACTATATTTGAAGCCTTAATTCATTATTTAGGTGAACAAGCTAATTGGTTTGGTCAAAATGCTTTTACTTTTCACTCTTCTAAATATGATGATTATAAAAATGGGGTAGACGAGGTAATTGTTTTTCAAAATGAAGATGATGAAGAAAAATCTTATTTAGGTTTAGCAGTTGATGTTACAACAGGCACTAAAGCAAGTTTTATAAAAAAACTCCAAAAAGAATGGCAAGAAGTAAAAAATGGCACTTTGGGAAAAATAAAATATTTTAATGAAGATGTTAAGGGGGTAGATAGTAAAAATTCGTATAAAGGATCTCTTGAACATGTCCCTAAGGTAGTAGTCGGAGATATACCAGAAGAAATAAAGGAGGTAACTAAACTTTGGTTGAATAAAAAACATATGGAACTGGGGGAGCATCCAATTCAATTTTGTATATTAGATCAAATCAAAGTTCAACTTCAAATTTTTAAAGATTGGACTAAAGAGCAACTTGATAAAGGTGATGATAAGTTTAACAAACAACACCAAGTTTTAAGTGAAAGTTTAGAAACTATTAATAACCTTTTAAAACAAAAAAGAAAGTTACGTGAAAAAGCAGAAGGTCAAATAGATGTATGTGATGGCGTAAGCTTTTCTTTACCTGAAATTATAAAAATGAATTTAAAAAGTATAATAGAAAAAGATAACTAAGTTTAAAGGATAATCTTTACAACCAAAAAAGAAAGGAGGAAATAATGCGCAAAAAGAAATTGTTAGAGCGTTTTACTTGGCTTGTTTTATTGTTTATAGCTGTTTTGATAATA
>CAZGUY010000029.1:3407-5927 GCA_964528795.1 uncultured Gammaproteobacteria bacterium | reverse complement strand
ATAAAGATATCCGCTGGTTTAAAAGCCCCGAGGTTTATGCCTCGGGGCTTTGCTTTTATATTAATGTAATGGTTATTTAGGGCGGTCTAACCGCCGGGTGGCGGTTAGACCGCCCCCTTCGGTTGTTTATAAAATTTTGTTATTATCTAAATATATAACATGGGTGAACCCTTAAGGTTAACACTATGGATTAATTAAGATAAAATTTTTAAATGGATCAAACTTGTAGAAAAGCTTTAAAAAGAGTTTGTAAATTAATTAAAAATAATAAAAGACCAGTTTTAGGGTTAGCAACTGGTTCTACTCCTTTATTACTTTATAAAAAACTAATAGAAAAATATAAAAAAGGTGAGCTAGATTTTTCTAATACAGTTGTTTTTCATTTAGATGAATATATTGGTTCTAATAAATATAAAAGATATTTAAAAGAAAATTTATTAGACCACATAAATATTAAAGAAAAAAATTGCCATTTTTTAAATGGCAAAGCTAAAGATTTAAAAAAAGAAATAAAACGTTATCAAAATTTAATAAAACAAGAAAATGGAATAGATTTACAAATCTTAGGCATTGGTAGAGATGGCCATATTGGATTTAATGAACCAACCGTTATTGTAGATAATGATTTTTTACTTCATCCTGATCATAAAAAGATAAAAAACTATAATAAATTTATATTAAAAGTACCAGGTTTTCAATATCAAAAAGCTATTAAAAAGATAATTAATATAAGAAAAAAGCAAAGAAAGGATATAAAAAAAGAATTACCTAATAAATCAGGGGCTGATAAATTAGCTCAAAAAATTAAAAATCAAAAAGTAACAATATTTTTATCTAAAAATAAATTTCCCAGTGATATTAAATTATCAGCTGGGAATTTTGAATTTAAAAATATAGATAAAGCTTTTAGTAATGACATTCATAAAGAAGAATTAGCTCTTCCTACAATTTATGACAATCTAGACAACTGGAATAACTTGGACAAGATACCCGTTAAAGCTTTAACATTTGGAACAAGTACAATTTTAAATACTAAAGAGATTTTACTTTTAGCAAAAGGAGGGAAAAAAGCAGAAATAATTAAAAAATTTCTTCATAGTAAAACTTCAGTTGAATTACCAGCCAGTGTTTTAAACCTTCACTCCAATACTAAGATTCTTTTAGATCAAGGAGCTTCTAGTTTACTTTCAATAAAAAAAGATAAAAACTGGTTGTGGAAGCTTAAGTTCTTTTTAATAAAAAATTATTTAAAGTTAAATAATAAACCAAGATTTTTAACCCTGGATTTAGGCGGTACCCATTGTAGAGCAAGCTTAAAAAACAAACACGGTGATTTACTTTTCCCAAGTTTGAAATTAAAAACTCTTTCCTCACAAGGTAATGAGATTGTTTTAAATCAGATTATTAAACTTATAACACTTTTACTTGAAATAGGGGATAGAGAAAAGACTAAAATTTTAATAGCTACAGCTGGTAAATTAGATAAAAATAAAGAAGTTATTAAAGAATCTAAAAATTTAGGCTTTAAAAATTTTCCCTTAAAAGAAAAAATTAAAAATAGATTAGATTTTCCTATTAAAGAAATAGAAATTGTAAATGATTTAGTAGCAGGTTGGTATGGAGAAAAAAGTAAACTTGAAAATGATAACTTTTTAACCCTTTATACTTCTACTGGTGTAGGAGCTGCTTTTAAAGATAAAAACTTAGAGCCAGGTTGGACTATTTCTTTGCAAGTTAATAAGCTTCAAGAAGTTAAAAAGGCAAAATATTTAGGTTTTAAAAATAAAAATGACTTTTATAAGTCAAGTGATTTAAAAGATAATGAATATTTTTTAGAAGAATTAACTGGAGGAAAAGGTTTAACTAGATTTGCAAAAGATCAAGCAGAATATTTTCCAAAAAGTAAAATAGCTAAAAAAATTGTAAAAGGAGATATAAAAGATAAAAATATTCCTAAACTATTAACTGAAAATAGTAAAGGTGAGGATAAATTTCCAAAATATTGTCTTTTAAAAACAGGTCAGTTTGCTGGAGTTGGGATTGCTGTGTTATATAATCATTTTTTAAAAAATGAAAAAATATTTAATAAAAATACTAAAGTATTTTTAAATGGACCTTTAAGTTTTAACTATTTTTATTTCAAAGGTATTAAAAAAGGATTTAAAACAGCCAAGAGTTTAAACAAAAAAGCTCCTAAAGATAAGAATTTAATTCGATCCCATTTTAAAAACTCAACCAATGGTATTCAAAAGGGGCTTGTTTTTTATTATCAAAACTTAATTAATAAAAGAAAAAAATATTTACCCGAATCTGGAGAAGAAATTATTTTTTCTAATAAAGAATTATCCCCAAGAGTTAAAACATGGCCTATACCAGAAAATCAAAATATAGTTCTTTTAGAAAAAGAAAAAGGAGATGCTAAAATTTTTGCTGGTAACTTTTTAAAAGAATTAAGAAATAAAAACAATATTAAAACTATTAATCTAGATAATAATTTTAAAAGTAAAATAGATTCTAATA
>CAZGUY010000029.1:0-3307 GCA_964528795.1 uncultured Gammaproteobacteria bacterium | reverse complement strand
TTTCCTAAAAATAAAAAAGATTTAAGTTTTAATACTTATTTTGATTTTGATAATCGTCTTTTAGAATTTCTTTTAAAATCAATCAGAGCTCATAAAAAAGAAATTGAAAAAACCCGTTATGATATTTATAGTAAATCAAGATCTAAATATTTTGGTAAACTTTTAAATTACTTTTCAATTTCTAACCTACCTTTTGCTCATGGTTTTAATATGGTAGAAGTTAAAAATGGTAAAGAAATTAAAAAAGACAACCTTATTTCCTTAAAAGAATTTTTTAAAAAAAGCCAAGGTAAATCAATTTTTATATCTCCTCATAGTGATGATATAGAAATATCAGCCGGAGCTTTTATAAGATGGTTAATTGAAAAAAATAAAAAAATAGAAAATTGGGTTATAACAGAAAGCCATGGTCAAGCTATTAGAAGAGAAATTGAAGCAAATAGAGCTTCTAAAGTCCTTTCAAAAGCCAACAACAGGCTTAAATTGGATTTTAGCGGCTTTAATGTAGATAATTTGACTAAACCACAGGTTAAAGAAGAAATAAGCTCTAAAATCAAAGATATCAATAATTTTAAATTCTTATTTTTACCATGTTTAAATGATTCTCATCCAACTCATATAAAAGTTACAAAGCTATTAAAAGAACAATTTAAAAAAGAATTTGATAATTTTATAATCTTTTATTACTTTTCTTCTTGGTTTGGTAAATATAATGCTTTTTATAATAGCAAAGTAAATTTTGGTAATTCAAAAGAAAAACAAATTGCTTCTATTTTAAAAAGGGGAATAGGTCAAAGTGGTATTTTAGGAGAACTTTGTGGAGAGTTTAATAATCGTGGCTTTTTTGCAGATTATATAGAGCCTTTAAGATATAATAATTAAAATAACTAAAATTTTAAGAAAAAATTATTAGATAACTTATATGAATAAGACTATAAAGAAAATATTTTTTTATTTAAGTATTGTATTATTATTTGTATTTTTTGCTATAGTTAATACTTATCCCTTGATAACAAAGATTAATACTCATCAATTAGGCGATGGGGGCGATGGGGGAGAATTTTTATGGAATTTATGGTGGACTAAAACTTCCTTAACTAAATTACATCAAAGTCCTTATACTACAGATTATATTTTCTATCCTTATGGTACAAGTTTATATTTACACTCCTTAACACCATTAAATGGTATAATTTCAATACCTTTACAATATATTTTTGATAATCTTATTCTAGTTTACAACATTGTTGCTCTTTTAAATTTTGTTTTAGCAGGACTAGCCATGTTTTTATTGGCTTTTTATTTTACAAAAAATAAATTAGCTTCATTTATTGGGGGTTATGTTTTTGCATTTTCACCATTTATGTTAGCTCATGCTTTTGGTCATCTCCATTTGATAACCACTTGGCCAATACCTTTGTTTATATTATTTTTTATTAAATTTCATCATAAAAAAACTTTTAAAAATGTAATATTGTCGTCTCTGTTTTTTGTTATAGCAACCTTTGGCTCTCTTTATAATGCTTTATTTATAATAATATCAATTCTATTATTCGAGTGTTTTTATATTATCAAATATAATTTTAAAATTAATCGAAAATTTGTTTTAAAATTAAGCCTTATATTTATAATTTCTTTTTTAATATTATCCCCACTTTTTTTAGGTGTTCTACAATCTGTGCAATCAAAAGATTATCTCGCGTCACCACATTATCTCTTGTCGGCAGATATTGCAACGTTTATAGTGCCGGGCAATTTATTAAATTTTAGTAAATTATTTGATCATTTTAATTGGTGGCAAGAAGTTCAAAAAAATTCTTCAGCTGGAGCAGAAAATCAAAATTTTTTAGGGTATACAGTATTAATAATTTGTTTTATTGGAATATATTTTTTTAAAAAGCGCCAAAATAGCACAAAGAAATATCTAGATTACTGGATTTCTCTTGTCTTAATAGGGATCCTATTATCAGTGGGGACTGAATTAAAATTCTTTGGTCGTATTTTTAATAATATTCATTTACCATATTATTTTGTGTGTAAATATTTACCTTCTTTGAGTTTTTCTAATGGTCGTTATCCATTATTAGCTTTCATTGCTTTATCAGTTTTAGTAGCTTTAGGATTAAATGAAATTTTCAAAAGATTAGATGGTGGGAAAAAATATTTAATTTTTATTATAGTTTTTGTTCTAATAGTGGCAGAGTTTTTAATGGTTCCTTTTGCTATTACAAAATATAATATACCAAAATTCTATAATAAATTAAAAAATGAAAAAGAAAATTTTGCAATTTACTATATACCTAATTATATATCTAGTGATATAATTAGGTATAAGTTAATAAACAAATATATTATATCTTCTACAAAATATATGTATTATCAGACAATTCATCATAAAAAAATAACAAGAGGTGTAACTTCTAAATTAAATTTAAATAGCATTAAAAAAATAGATAAAATTTCAGTATCTGATTTTAAAAAATATAATATTAAATATGTAGTATGTAAAGGAGGGATTGGTAATTGTCGGAGTGTCATAAAGTACCCCATGGTTTATAAAGAAGATAAAACATTTGTTTTTAAGGTTTATTAATTTATCTTATTAGAAGAGAAATTTAAAGATTAAAAAGTTATCCACAGGTAGGGGTTGTTTTTATTGGTTCTTATGATATATTAATAATGTAATACAAATTATTACATATTATTACAATAATTTAAGTATATTATGAGAAGTATTTTAAACATTTCTTTACCCAAAAAGATGAAACAAAAAATTAAAAAAGAAGTTAAAAAAGGAAACTTTGCTTCTGTAAGCGAATTTTTGCGACATCTTATTCGTCAATGGGAAAGGGGGCAATTAGAAAAAGAATTAAATCAGGAAAGAGAAAAATTTGAAAATGGAAAAGGTAAAACATTAAAATCCTTAAAAGAACTCCGGTAAATATTTTAAATGAATGGAAATTTTATATTCATCTAAATTTAAGAGGGAATATAAAAAGTTACCGACGAAAGTTAAAGATAAAGCCGAGGAAAGAGAAAAAATTTTTAGAAAAAATCCTTTTGATAAAAGATTAAGTTCCCATAAATTACATGGTCGATTAAGTTATTATATGGCATTTTCTATAGGTTATGATTATAGAATTATTTTCGATTTTAAAAATGGTAATAAAAGCATTGCAAGATTTTATTCAGTAGGTAAGCACGATAACCTGTATTAGTATTACCAGGTCGGATCTGGTGACTGAGTCAACTTGGTCAAAGGGGGGTTGAATTTTCTTTCTTTTTATTTTAAAGATTAAAAAGTTAT
>CAZGUY010000028.1:3391-5929 GCA_964528795.1 uncultured Gammaproteobacteria bacterium | reverse complement strand
AAAGTAGGAGATCATTTAGATTTAGCTCAAAAAATTAAAGATTTATTTTCTGGGCCAATAAAAAAGTTTTCTAAAAATAGTCTTCAATTAGTTAATAAAAAATATGAATGGGGCGAAATTGTTAAAAAACTAGAACGAATTTATAATGAATTGTAATTTAAGTTTAAAAATTCAAAAAAATAAATATTTCATTTTTACCTTATTAGGTTTAGCTATAGTAGGATTGTGGTTTGCTAATTTTAAAGTTTGGCAAAATATTATTTTAAATATTTTGTTTTTATTATTGTATGGTTATATGGTTGGTTTATGGATGGGGAGAATTTTAAAAAGGCTTGGTTTTAAAAGATATTGTTTTGTTTTTGGTGTTTTTGGTTTATTCTTTTTGGTTAGTTTTGGGATGGCAATACCAATTGTCTTATATAAGGTTTTTCCATGGCATTTGTTTTTATTGCTTGGGATATTGGTTTTAATATTTTCTATTTGGCAGAAAAAAGTAAAATCTCTTATTAAAGTAAGTAAAGTTTCTTTTTCAATTGAGAATAAGAAACTTTTTTATTTTTGGCTTGCTTTGGTAGTTATTGGTTTTTTAATTTTAATTCAAGCTAGAACTGGAAAATATATTCGTTCACCTTGGGTAACCATTTCAAATGTTTATATATATGTTTGGATGGGTATTGTTTTAGTCTTAGGGTTTTTAGCTTTTAAGGGGATTAGCACAAAAAAGTTTATATTACTTTTAATAGTATCTAGTCTTTTAATGCATTGTTTTGTTATGATCCCTTATAAGGCAGGCTTTGGGGGAGATAAGTGGCGTCATATTGGGGCTGAAAGATCATTAATGCAAGGAGAAGTTTATAAACCAACTCTTTTTGGGAAAGGAGCCTCTTATAAAAAATTTGGATCCCTAAAAATACCAGAGGTATTAATAGTAGGGAATAAGACTTCATATTCTAATATGTGGGGAGGGGTGATTGCCTTGTCATGGCTTAGTGGAATGGATGTTTTTTGGATTGATCTTTTCTTAGGTGGGATATTGTTTGCAGTATTTTTACCATTTTTATTAATAGAATTAGCTAGGTTTTTTTCAAAGAAAAAGAAATTTTTGTATTTATTTTTAATTGGTTCAATGTGTTTTTATCCCTTAATAATTTATGGCAGCATAACAACCCCTCGTAGTTTTGGGTTTTTATTATTTTTATTCTTGCTTATTTTAATAATGAAATATTATTCTAATCAGCGGCCCTTTTCTAAACTTTGGCCTGTTCTTGTAATAAGTTTGCCTTTACTTTATTTAAATTATGTTTTGTATTTGGTTTTATTTTTAGAAATATTGCTTTTAGCAGTTCTTTTTAAAAAGAAAAAGTTTAAAGGGGTTGGTTTTTTAATTTTTGTAGCTAGTTTGCTTTTAATATTTTCTTTTCCATTTTTAGATACTTTTAAAAATATGTCTTGGTTTAAGATAGGGATGAATTTAAAAGAAGTATTTAATTCTGTAAAAGAGTTTTTAGGTCAAATTCTTGTTTCTAAGTCCTTATTTCCTAATGTTTATGGTTTTGAGCAGGATGGCTGGCTTTATTCTACAGTAGGTAGAAATTTAAGTGATTCTGTGTTGGGTGGTATTGTTGCTTGGAATATAGTTTTAACTCCTTTAGTTTGGCTTATTAGTTTATTTGGTTTTTCTCAGTCTAAAAAGTTTAAAAAGCCTAGTTTAGGTAAAATGTTTTTTTTAATCTTGGTGGTTAGTTTATTTAGCCAAATGATAGCTTCCTTTTTTATGAAAGGCAATCACATTTTTAGTAAAAGATTAGTTCTTTTTGTATCATTTTTGTTTTTAATCTTTTTAAGTTGGGGGCTTTTTAGGTTTTTTAAATCAAAATTGTTTTCAAAAAAGGCCAAAATGGTGACTATTGTAATATTTTTAGCCTTGCTTTCTACTACTGTTTATATTTCTGGCCCTAAATTCAGAATGGTAACATCGGATGAATATGAGACTTCAAAATATTTGTGGCAAAAATTAAAAGACAAAGAAGAACCTTATTGTGTTTTGGGTAACACTTGGCCTTTACTTAGTTTAGAGGCCGTTTCAGCAAGAGAGGTGACAACAGGAGGTTTCCCATATTATTTTGAATATCAGCAACCAGAAAGAGTTCAACTTTTTTATAATATGAATCAAAATCCTTCTATTAAATACCTTGAAAAAGCATTAAGTGTAACTGGGGCGAAGGCTTGCTATTTTATGACTGAAAAAAGATGGATTAATTACGGAGAAAGAGATTGGATAATTAAAAGGTTAGATAGGATAATGGGGAATCATAAAGAAATTGGCGATGTAAAGATATGGTATTATGAACCTCTTAAAGTTAATAATAATTAATTTATGAAGATTTTTAAGATAATTTTTAGAACAATTTTAATTATAGCCTGTTTAGGTTTTTTGGTTTGGTTAGGTGGTAAAAATTTAGTAACCAGTGGTCATTTTAATGTTGAGACTGATTTTTGTGAAGAATCTAAATTTATTACATATTTATATCCTGAAAA
>CAZGUY010000028.1:0-3291 GCA_964528795.1 uncultured Gammaproteobacteria bacterium | reverse complement strand
TAAGGGTATTAATCTTAATGATAAAGAATATGTAATTGCTGAATATATTCCTACTAAAAAATTAAAAGATGGTTGGCAAAAAGCAAGCATGGAATTTAGTGTTGGAAAAGCTTTTATAAATGCTCGCGGTTTTGAATTTATAATTTCAGCCCCTGGCTTAACAGAAGATAGAGAAAAGCTTTCTATTAGAAATATTAAGGTAGAATTAATTCGTCCTAAAACTGATTTTTCTAGATTTTTAAGAGACTTTAAAGGTTTTATGTTTCGTAAAATTAGAAAGACTTTAATTTAATATGAAATTTATAAAAAAGATTTTAAAAATTTTATACATTATATTTAAAGAAGTTTTTGTAGTGGGTGGCTTTTTGGTTTTAATACTTTGCATACTAGAGGAACTACAGTATGGCTTTGTAAGCTTTTGGATTGATTTTAACTTTATATTTGCCATTCTTTTAGGAGTTGGTGCTTTAGCTTTTTTATTGTCTCAGTTTGCCAAAAGCTAAAGTATTAACTAAAATGATAATAGAATAAATTTGATTATTTTTTATGGAAACCTTATCTATATTATTAATTGTATTACTTATTGTTGTTGTGTCGTTGTTGTTTTATGTTTTGTATAATAAATTTGCAAAAGTTCCCAAAAAAACAGAAGTAAAAGATATTATTGATGATTCTGTTCAAGACCTTAGAAATTCTATTAATTCTTTTTATCAGGAATTAGGAGCTATGAAAGAGATTGGTCACAAGATGGAGTCTTTGCAGGATTTTTTAAAGTCTCCAAAATTAAGGGGTAATATTGGGGAAGAGGTTTTAAAAGATTTATTGCGACAAAATTTTTCTAAAAAGCATTTTAAATTACAGTATAAGTTTGAAAACGGGAAAATGGTTGATGCTATAATTCAGACTAAGCAAGGCATTATTCCTATTGATTCTAAATTTCCTATGGGTAGTTTTAATAAAATGGTTAAAGCAGAAGAAAAAGAAAAAAAACAAGCTGAAAGTAATTTTGTAAGAGAAGTTAGAAAACATATTAGGGATATTTCAAAAAAGTATATATTACCAGACTCAGGAACCCTAAATTTTGCCCTGATGTATGTTCCATCAGAAGCTATTTATTATGAAATAATTCGTAATGAAGGCGATATAGAAGAGTATGCAAGAGATAAAAGAGTTTATATTGTATCACCCAATTCATTTTATTACTTTTTAAAAGTTGTAATGGTAGGTTTAGAGGGTCAAAAAATTGAAGAAAATGCTAAAAAGGTTTTTGATTCTTTATTAACTATAAAAAAGCAAGCCGAAAAATTGCAAGAGGAAATAGGAAAAGTAAATACCCATATTAGTAATGCTAAAACAGCTATTGATAGAGCAAGTAACAAATCAGTTAAATTAAATACTAAAATAGATAATATTAAATCTCTTAAGCAAGAAAAAGAATAATGAAGAAATTTATAAAAGCAGTATCAGTTTTAATGGGAACAGTTGTTGGGGCGGGCATATTTGGCCTGCCTTATGTTATTGCTCAAGTTGGCTTTGTGGTTGGCTTGGGTTATCTTTGTCTTTTTGCAGCTGTCTTTTTAGTGGTTAATCTTTGTTATGGAGAAATTGTTTTAAGAACGAAATCAAGCTTAGAAATGCCAGGCTTTGTTAAAAAGTATTTAGGTAATTGGGGTAAAGTAGTTATTACTTTGTCTTTGATGCTTGGTATTTATGGAGCTATGGTAGCTTATACTATTGGAGTAGGGGGGTTTTTAAAAGAAATTTTAGGACCAGTTTTAGGTGGAACAGAAATGTTGTGGTCAATTGTTTTTTGGGTAATAGCTAGTTTTATTATATATAAAGGAGTAGGGATTGTATCAGAAATTGAAACTGTTATGGCAATAGGTTTAATATTTGTGGTTTTATTTATTGCTATACTGGCTTATCCTTTTATAAATATGGCTAATTTAGAATTTATTGATCTTAGCAAACTGTTTTTACCTTATGGGGTAATTCTTTTTGCTTTTGGGGGTGCATCAGCTGTACCGACAATGAGACGTATATTAAAAGGAGAGGAGAAAAAATTAAAACCAGCTATTATTCTAGGTTCAGTTTTGCCTTTAATTATATATTTACTCTTTGCTCTTGTAGTGGTTGGAGTAACAGGTACTTATACAACCGAAACAGCTATTTTAGGTTTAGGTAATGTTACAACCAATTTAATTGTTTTAGTAGGAGGTATTTTTGGAATATTAACTATGACAACTTCTTTTTTAGCTTTAGGTCATGTTTTAAAAGAACTTTGGTATAGAGATTATAATATGCCTTATTTACCAGCTTGGGCAATAACAGTTGGAGTACCTTTACTTTTGTTTTTAGCTGGTCTTAAAAGTTTTGTTAAAGTGCTTGGTATTTCAGGTGGTATTTTGTCAGGAGTTCAAAGTATTGTTTTAGTTGCTTCGTTTTACAAGGCAAAAATACATGGTAAAAGAAATCCAGAATATAAAATTAAACTTCCTAAAGTTTTGGCTTTTGTATTTTATGTCCTTTTTACATTAGGAGTTATTTATCAGATTATTACAATTTGATAAAATAATTTAAAATCTATTTTAATCTACCTGCCCTTAAAGGGTGGGTCTTTTTATATTAAAAGTTATCCACAGAATATATATTTGTCATGTGTAGAAAAATGGTATATAATATAATTGTTGTGGTAAATTGTGGATAAAAGTGGGGATAACCCTTCAAATATGTGGATAACTATTAAATAAGAGACAAAACAACATGTTTATTGGAGAGTACGAATACAAAATAGATAATAAAAATAGACTGGCTTTACCAGTTAAGTTTAGAGATCAATTAAAAAAGGGTTTAGTAGCAACTCGAGGTATTGATACTTGTCTTTCTATTTATACTCAAGAATCTTGGCAAAAGTTAGTTGAAAAACTTAAAAGTTTACCAATAAGCAAATCAAAAAATAGAGCTTTTAACCGCTTGATGTTAGCTGGGGCTATGGATATGAAGCCAGATAAACAGGGAAGGATAACCTTGCCTGATTTTTTAATGGAATATGCCAAGCTTGATAAAAAAGCAATAATAGCAGGTCTTTATGATAGATTAGAAATCTGGGATAAAGAAATATGGCAAGATTATAAGGAAAAATCAGAAGCAAGTAGTTCTGATATTGCAGAAGCCCTTGATGAAATAGGAATTTAAAAAATATATTATGCACGTACCAGTTCTTTTAAATGAGGTTATACAAGCTTTTTCTCCACAACCAAATGAAAATTATATAGATTGTACAATCGGGGC
>CAZGUY010000027.1:0-7146 GCA_964528795.1 uncultured Gammaproteobacteria bacterium | reverse complement strand
TTTAATCTACAGATAAAATACTTCTTTTATAAGAATCTAAATTACTAAGAGCTTGGCCTGTTCCCTTAGCAACAGACAAAAGAGGATCATCAGCTGCGTAGGCAGGAACTCCTATGTCTTGGGTTAATAATTTGTCTAAGTTTCTAAGTAAAGCTCCCCCACCCGACAAAACCATACCTTTTTCTATAACATCAGCTGAAAGTTCGGGAGGTGTATCATGCAAAACTGATTTTACTGCTACTACAATAGAATTTAGTTCGTTTTCAATTGCTTCTGTTACATCAGTGGAATCAATTGTTATAACGCGTGGTAAACCTAAAACCATATCTCTACCCTTAATATCCATTTCTTTTTCTTTATCTAATTTCAAAGCAGAGCCTATTTTAATCTTTATCTCTTCAGCACTTCTTTCACCAACTGCTAAATTATATTTCTTTTTAATAAAATCAGCAATAGCAGCATCTAATTTATTACCAGCTACTCTTACGGAAGTACAAGTTACAATACCACCAAGAGAAATTACAGCTGCTTCTGTAGTTCCTCCCCCAATATCAATAATCATATGCCCTGAAGCTGAACCAATAGGAATACCTGAGCCAATTGCAGCAGCAATAGGCTCCTTAATAATATAAGCTGCTTTAGCTCCTGCCTTCATAGTAGCATCAATTACAGCCCTTCTTTCAGTAGAAGTAATACCACCTGGAACAGCTACCATAACTTCAGGTTTAAAAAGATTTAATCTTCCAATTGCTTTAGATACAAAATAACTAAGCATAGCCTCAGTAGCCTTGTAGTCTGCGATAACTCCGTCCTTAAGAGGTTTTTTAGCAATAATAGTACCTGGTGTTCTTCCAATCATTTCCTTGGCTTCATCTCCAACAGCTAAAACCTTTTTATCCATAGTAGAAACTGCCACAACAGAAGGTTCATTTATAACAATACCTTGTCCTGGCAAATATACTAATATATTAGTTGTGCCTAAATCAATACCAATCTTTTTTGAAAACATAAATTTAAAATCTAACTTTATATTTATATTGTAGTTTAATTACAAAAAAAGTCAACTCTTTAAACAAAAAAAGAGGTAAATAAAAGCATTACCTCTTTAAAAAATTAAATCAAGAATTTGAAGTTTAAAAAATAACACGTTTTTTCTTTTTTTATATTAATCTTTTAAGGAAACAGCTATGTCTTTATCTTGAATCTTGTCTGGTAATTTATCAACAAAAGAAAGCTTATTAACTCTAGCTACTGATAACAAATCATTTTTAAACTCTTTAAGTAACTCCTTTTGGTCTTTATTAGCAACAACAAAAAGCTTATTCATTTCTTTGCCTAAAGAAATTTCTTTTTCATTTTTAAATTTACGAACTTCACTTATAAGTGATAAAAACAACTTTGCTCCATTTATTGTTGATTCAATACTCTTTTTAATGTCTATTTTAGGCCACAAAGTTTTATGAATACTTTTTTTATCTTCTTTTTCAGCTAAATAATTATCTTTTTGATGAAACATTTCTTCAGTGATATGAGGTAAAAATGGAGCCCCCATTTTCAAAGCTGCTAAAAAGCTTTTATAAAGAGCTGTTTGAGCTGATCTTTTGCCCAATTCATCATCACCATAAATTCTGCCTTTACAAATTTCTAAATAATTATCGCAAAAATCTTTTCTAAAAAAGTTTTCAAACATTTGACAAGCCTTACCTACTTCGTATTTATCAAGAGTTTGTTTTATTTTTTGAGAAACCTTTTTAGCCTTGTAAAGTATCCACTTATCAATTGGTTCTAAATTATCAAACTCTATTCCCTTTTCAGGATTAAAGTTTTTTAAATTACCTAAAGTAAATTTACCAGCATTAAAAAGTTTAATAACTAGCTTTTTACCGTTTTCAAGTTCAGCTGGCTCAAAATAAGTGTCTGTTCCAAGAGACCCCCTACAAACTGAATAACGAATAGCATCAATTGAATATTTTTCATGAATACTTTTTGGACTCATTTCTGCATTATCATCTTTTTTGCTAATTTTTTTACCTTTTTCAATTAAAAGATGACCTGAAACCATTAAGTCTTCCCAAGGAATAGCTTTTTGTTTATACCAGTTCATAATTATGGTATAAACTACCCACGTTCTTATAATATCATGAGCTAAAGGTCGCATAGACATAGTAACCATATCTCCTTTTAAACCGCCATTTCTTTTATGATCATTATTAATCTCGGGAGTAAGAGCTGAGGTGAACCAAGTGTCTAAAACAGCTGTTTCTGGCTTAATATCAGAACTTCCACATTTTGGGCATTCCAGATCCAAATCATCACTTTGAGGATCAACTGGTAATTGATCCTTTTCTAATAAAATTGTTTTATCGCATTCTTGACAATAAAAAACTGGAATAGGAATACCATAGGGTCGTTCTCTTGATATGCACCAATCCCATTCTAATTGTTTTATCCATTCTTTATATCTTTCCTTCATGTACTTTGGGTACCAATTTATCTTTTCTCCTAACTCCAACCATTTATCTTTTTTATCTAAAATTTTAACAAACCATTGTTTAGTAGGTAATATTTCAACTGACTCATGACATCTTTCATGAACTCCTACTTTATGATTTATTTTTTCCTGATCTAAGATATCATTTTGTTCTTTTAGTTTATTAACTAAAATATCTCTTGCCTTTTTAACTGTTTTTCCATTTAAATCCTTATATCCTTTTTGTTTAACATTTTGAAGTTTGCCCTTTTTATTCAAAATTATCTTTTCATCTAATTTATATTTTTTAGTCCAATAAATATCTGTAACATCTCCATAAGTACAACACATTACAGCCCCACTACCCTTTTCCTGATCTACTTGTCTATCAGCCATAACCTTAACTTCATCACCAAGAGGAGTTTTAACTTTTTGACCAACTAATTCTTTGTATCTGTCGTCGCCTGGATGAACAAAAACACCAACACAAGCTGGTAAAAGTTCTGGTCTTGTAGTAGATATAACAAGAGTATCGCCATTTTCTTTTTTAAATCTTAAATCATAAAAAACAGCTGGTTTTTCTTCTGTTTCTACTTCTGCTCTAGCAATAGCAGTTTGGCAAGTGGAACAATACAAAACAGGAGACTTATCTTCGTATATTTTACCCTGTTTTAAAAGATTATTAAAGGTAATTTGAGATAATTTTTGAACTTTATCTGAATTAGTAGCATACTCTAAACTCCAATCAGCACTTACAGCAAAAGTTTGCCAAAGATCTTTATAAATCTTTTGATACTTTTTTGTAATTTGTTTACAAATATCTCTAAATTTACCCCTATCCATTTCTTTGCCATCTACTTGTTTTTCCTTTTCAGCTAATTTTTCAGTTGGTAAGCCATTATTATCATACCCAAAAGGATAACGAACATTAAAACCTTCCATTCTTTTAAAGCGAGCAATAACTTCTGCTTGAGTATATGAATAAATATGGCCTAAATGAATTTTACCAGATACAGTTGGGGGAGGAGTATCAATTGTATAAAGTTCTTTAGAAGCTTCTGGGTTAAATCTATAAATTTTTTCTTTTTTCCAAAACTCTTGCCAATGTTCTTCGTTAGACAATTTTTGGTCTTTTGTTTTTTGACTTTTTTCCGACATTTTAATTTTTTATTTTATAAATTGATAACTAATATAAAAATTCATAACCTACTTATTTTAAAATATAATTTTTAAGGGTTTTTGTCAAGAAAATAATACTTTGTAAACTCCTTTAATAAGGTTTAGGGCACCTTGACAAAAAGGATCTTATATGCTATATTAAAGTTAGTTAAATATATAAACAAACATTAAAATTAAATAAAGGAGGATATATGGAAGCACCTTTAAAAACCTTTTTTGGGAAAACCCTTGGCGAAATTCTAGTTTTAGCTGGTATTTATATGGCTTATAACCATAATGTAGCTTTAATTGTTTGCGGAATTGTTTTAACAATTATAGCCTTTATAGGTTTGAGTATTTTCACTGTCTCAAATAGAGATTCAATCTTATTGTGGTTTTCGTCCATAATTGAGATTTTTGCAGTTCTTGTTACGGTTGGCGTCTTACCTTTTACCTTAACAGTAATTTGCCTTGGTTTTTTTGGAGTTATTATTTCTATGCTCTGCTTAAATCCAGTAAACAATTCAATCTTGCTTACTATAATACTATTTGTAATTGACTTTGTCATTATTTGAGGTTTAACCTATACTATAATGGACTTCCTATAAAAAAATTTAAGACCTAAATCTAAAAAACGGATTTAGGTCTTTTCTTTTACTTAAAAAAACCAAAATGATCAAAACCTTCTAAAACACCTTTAATATATGATTTTTTAGCAATATAGAGTTTATTTTTATCTTTAATTTGAGCTTTAGCTTGTTTTTTAATTTCCTTCCTTGCATTACCGACTAAAATGGAAAAACAATTCATAGTTAAAGCATCCAAATCATTACCAGAGTCACCTGAATAAATTACATCTTTTATATTTAAATCAAACTTATTCATTAAAAAAGTAATAGCGCCTCTTTTACCGGCTCTTTTAGGTAAAATATCAATTAATCCAATTTCTTTTTCAGGACCTACAGAATAAATAACTTGTGATTCCAGATTTTCTTTTTTTAATATTGTTTTAATTTTTTGAATAACTTTTTGAGAATTATATTTAAAATCAAGATAATAGCTTTGCTTAAATTCTGAAAGGGCTCTTTTTTCTTGCTCCTTTATTTCATTGACTTTTAAAAGTGCCTTTTTAATGTTTTTCCTTGTTTTACCATGCCAGCTTTGAGCAATAAATTTTCTATAATCTTCATCTTTTTGCCATTTTTTACCTTTTTTAAAATAAATTTGAGTCCCTACGTCAGATACAAAAAAATCCGGTTTTGGTAATTCTTCTAATATATCCATGACCAACTTATAACTTCTACCACTAATATAACCAAACTTTACATTGTGACTCTTTACTCTTTTATACCAATTGTCTAAATCTTCTTGAGCAATAGAAGTTTTTTTATCCAAAGGTAAAATTGTATTATCTATATCTGTTAAATAAAGTTTCATAAAAATATATCTTTATCTTTTTTTAATGATAAATAACCCATAATCGCTCCGGAAGCACTCCAAGCAACATGTTTTACTCCTGCGGGGGTCTTTTTTTCACCATGATGGTATTCATAAAAACCCCACTCACCATTTTTAGACAAATAATTAGCTTGATTAACACCATTTAAATATTTTTGAGCTAAATCTTTTTTGTTTGACTTTAACAAGGCCTTAATTAAAAAGCCACTTAACATAGGCCAAAGACCGCCATTATGGGCATGGTAAGGCTTATTTTTAAACCTGAATGAAAAATTACCTCTCATTTTCTTCCATTTTTCTTTTTGTTGGGGCAATATAACTGGATAAAAGCCAGGTACTAAATATTTTGCCCCAATAATACTTAATAAATATTTAATAATCTTTTCTTGTTTTTTATTGTCAGAAAATTCAAAAAGAATAGTTAAGATATTTGAAAAAGCATCAAATCTATTTGAAAAGCCACCTGGATGAAAATTTTCTAGCCAATAGTTTTGCTCTTTACTTCCATTTTTGTGAATACTCTCAAACATATATTTATGATAAACATACTTCCAATTCACATTGTCTTTGTCAGGCCAAAAATTAGTTTTAATCATATTCCTTTGCAATTTATACTTTTGCTTCCAATAAGGCTTTTCTTGGCCTAATTTTTTAAATATGTATATATATTCTTTAATAGCTCTATTGTACAAAAGTTGATCAAACAAAACATAACCATGGCGCAAAGATTCATCAGCCCAATCTCCTCCATTTGGGACAAAAATAAAATTCTTTTGGTTAAACTCCCAAGCCTCCATTAAATCCATAACTTTCTCTATATTGGGTTTTAATTTTTTAATAAATTCTTTATCTCTTGTTCGTTTAAAATATTGACTACAACCTATTATAAACCATAAGCTAGCATCAACTCTCCCAGCCGTTCTACCATAGCTTACATTTTCTTCTTCTAATGAAATATTACTTGGAATTTGGCCATTTTTACCTTGAAAATCAGCTAAAGAAATTAAATTCTGTTTAAAAGTCTCAATTAAATCTTTGTCTTCTGTCATAAGAGCAGCTAAACCATTTATAACACCATCTCTAGCCCAAATTCTAAAATAATTTTCCTTTTTTAAAAGCGCAGCATGAAAACCATGCTTGCCAGCACATTGTTTTAAAAATTCAACTGACTTATTATAAGCTTTTTCCGGTTTAATTGTCTTTGTCATAATTTAAAAATTAATTTTCAAAAAATTTTTCTTTTAAAAATTGACTAAAAGCCTTAATCTCTTTTCTTCTTCTTTTAAGCTTCTCTTTTAAATTCTTTTGATCAGAGTCTTTTTCTTGTGTTTTAGGACCACTATAAACTCGGACTACGTTGCCAGGCCCAATTATACCAATCTTAATTTTTACATCATTAGGAGCTTCTCTATTTTGATAAAATTCATTAATAAGAGACCTAATTTTATGTTCTAATTTCTTATTTTCCTGTCTCCATTCTTTATATTCTTCTTTTTCTTGATTTTTACTAGCTTTTTCTTTGGCTTCGTTGTGGGCTTGATTAATTGCTTCAACTATCTCCCCTTCAGAACTGATTGATCTTTTTACTTCTTCGTATGAAAAACCATATTTCCGAGCCACGTTTTGAAATATTTGCTTTTCATTTTCAAATCTTTGCTTAGGTTTGTGAGGAGCTCTAACATCTAACCATGGAAAAGGTAAACCTTTTTCAAGATGACCTTCACATGATTGACTAGTTGGTAAATCATTTAAATTAAAAGCAGTTACGGCTGATTTAATGTTCTCATCAATTTTTTCTCCAAAGTAATCTTTTGCTTTTTCTAAATCTTTCTTTTTTTTATCCCAAATCTTTTGTTTTTCTTTTAAATTCTTTTTCTTTGAGTCAGAAACTTCTTGTTTATTTAAGTTTTTTATTTTTTCAAACATAATATTTTAATACGTTGTTTGTTTTTATTATAACTTAAAACAAATAATTTACAAAAATGATTAAAAAATTATTACAAGCACTTGACCCTTAACTAAAAATAAACTATTATAAAGATAAATCTTTAAAATAAAAG
>CAZGUY010000026.1:0-7495 GCA_964528795.1 uncultured Gammaproteobacteria bacterium | reverse complement strand
TCTAAAGACTTTTGCTCTACTTCTGTAACATCTAAAGGAACAGAAGCAATAACATTGGGCCTAGAAACTAAAGCAAACACATCTCTATGTACTTTTTCAAAAATAGATTTAAGCATTTTTTCTGTTACCTCAAAATCAGAAATAACACCATGCCTTAAAGGGCGAACAACCTCTATATGTTCTGGTACTTTACCTTCCATTTTTAAAGCACTCTGACCTAAAGTAATAATTTGATCTTGTCTTTTATTAATAGCAACAATTGAGGGTTCGCTCATCATGATACCTTTATCTTTTAAATAAACCCTTGTATTACTGGTGCCTAAATCAAGACCAATATCTTTTGAAATTGTACCTAATATTTTTTCAAACATATATATTTTTTATTTAAAATTTAAATCTGAAATAAATTAAACTCATTCCCCGCCTTCTGGTTTCTTTATAATCAACACCTGTTGTAGCCAAACATCTTTCTCGTCTTTACTATTACCACTCGCTGCTATATTAACCGGCTCTAAATTATAAGTTAATACACCTTTAGACGATAGCTCATCTAAAAAATTAAACCACTTTTCTTGAGTTTCTTTTAACCATTCCATATTATCTTCTTTTCCTGGTTTTTCAATCGGAAATATTCTTACCTCTCCCCTATCTTTCAAAGAATCCATTAAATCAGTTAATAATTTTTTAAAATCTTTCTCCAGTTTTTTAGAGTGTGGAACCCTTATTGACCCTAAAGCAAATATATAATCAAAATCGTTTAGAGGAATACTTTTATAAAAGTTTTTTTTAATAAAGTGCTCTTTATATTTCTCTTCGTCTTTTTCATTGAAAGGAAATACATCCTGCCCATAAACCTCACTGGTAAGCCCCTTTTCTAAACATATCTCGACAAACTCTCCTTCACCACAGCCCAAATCAAGTAAACGTTTATCTTTTAAATTGTTTTGTGCTAATAATAAAGATTTTAAATATCTTTTAAAAGTAGCTTCTCTCTCCTGCTCCGGAGTAATTTCTTTTTCTTGTTTATGGGGTTGACTTTTGGTATACACCCTATCAGCATACTCTTTAAATTTTTTATCGCGTTTCTCTTTTGGTAAAGATATCTGCTCCTTTAAATAATTCCTAAATTTTTTAGGCAAAGACTTGCATTCCTCTTCTTTGTCTTCTTGAGATTCTTTATAATTTTGTTCTTTCCTACTATTTGAAAGAACTTTTTCAAAATTAGAAAACATAAAATTTTTAATAACTTTGAGCAAAAAGCCATTTATGGTCAGCTTCTTTGCCACAATAAATACATTTACCTTTTTCTTTTTTGTCTAATTGATCCATTTCTAACACTCTAGTTGAAAATTTAGTTTCGTATTTAATATTATCTTCGCATACTTTATCACCACACCAAAAAGCTCTTATAAACTTTTTAGAATTCTTAGCAATATCTTTAAACTCATCATAGTCACCTACCTCAACTGTCATTTCTTTTTTGTTCTTTTTTGATTGCTCAAATAAACTTGATTGAATAGAATCAAGTATCTTTTTAACTTGTTTAGTTAAATTATCTTTTTTAATTTCTTGCTTTTTAAAATTATCTCTTCGTGCTAATGTTAAAGTCTTATCCTCCATTTCATTTTGACCAATTTCAATCCTTAAAGGAACCCCTTTTAGCTCCCAATCATTTATTTTAAAGCCAAGAGAGTGTTTATCATCATTATCTAGAACTACTCTAATATTATTTTCTCTTAACTTATCTTTTACTTTTTTAGCATATTTTTTAACTTTTTTTTGCTTTTTTTCATCTTTATAAGGGACGGTTACTATAACTACTTGATTAGGAGCAATTTTAGGAGGCAAAATTAATCCAGCATCATCACCATGGCTTAAAATCAACCCCCCAATAGAGCGAGTAGAAAGACCCCATGAAGTTTGAAAAGGATGACTTTTTTCACCATTTTCATTCAAAAAACTGATATCAAATACCTTTGAAAAATTATCCCCTAAGTTATGGGAGGTGGCTGCTTGCAAAGCTTTACCGTTTGGAATAACAAGCTCTACTGAATAAGTCTTTTCAGCTCCAGCAAATTTTTCTGACTCACTTTTTATTCCAACATAAGGAGAAATAGCTAAATAATCTTTATATATTTTTTTGTACCAGTCAAGAGCAGTTAAAGCCATTTCTTTGGCTTTTTCTTTTGTTTTATGAACTGTATGTCCTTCTTGCCATAAAAACTCACTTGTTCTTAAAAATGGATATGTTCTTTTTTCCCATCTTACAATGTTACACCACTGATTTACTAAAAAGGGCAAATCTCTGTAACTTTCTATCCAATCTGAAAAAGTTTTATACATTATAGTTTCAGAAGTAGGCCTTAAAACATAAGGATCTTTTAATTTTTTGCCACCAGCATGAGTTACTACGGCAAATTCAGGAGAAAAACCTTCTAAATGATCTTTTTCCTTTTCTAATAAATGATGAGGGATAAGCATAGGAAAATAATAATTCCTTACTCCGTAATCTTTAAACCATTTATCAAGATTCTTTTTTATATTTTCCCAAATTTCATAACTATTTGCCATCATTACCATTGAACCTTTAACTTCTGACTGATCAACTAGCTTAGCTCTTGATATAACTTCATTATACCATTTAGCTATATTTTCTGACTTTTTAGTTAAATCTTTCTTTTTTATTTTGTTATCTTTCATAAGTATCTTAATTTTACATTATTTAAAATAAACCGATTATTTCTTTTAAAGTTACAAAACCTAATAGTCCTAAAAGAATTATAAAACCAACACTAATAATTAAATTCTCAGTTTTGTGCTTAATTGGTTTGCCTTTTATTCCTTCAATTACTGCAAAAAGGGCTCGGGAGCCATCTAGGGCTGGAAAAGGGACCAACTGAAATACGGCTATTGCTACAGAAATAAAAGCTAAAAACTGAATCAAATAAATATAACCTATTTTTGCCACTCCAGCTGTCATTGAGGCTATCCCTACCGGGCCTGTTAAGCCTCCGACAAGTTTACCTTTTGTAATTAAGGATTTAAAAATCCAATAAATACCATATGCAAATCTTCCTGTTAATTGAAAGCCGGACCCAATTCCTTTTACAAAAGCCAAATGAAAAGGATACTTAACTATAGCCGATTTAGCCATTGAAGCACCAATTACACCTCGACTTGGATCTTCTTCTTCAAAATCATAAATATCTGAAAATTCTTTATATACATCTTTGTAAGACCTAACAGTAAGGCTAATATCTTCTAAATTATCATCTTTTTTAAAACTTACTGTTATTTTTTGGCCTACTTTATCACTAATATAATTTTGAAAAAATTCTACACTTTCAACTTCTTTTCCATCTACCTTTTTTATTATATCACCTCCTATAATACCTTGTTTTTGAGCTGGGGAATCAGGTATTACAGAATCGACTTGAACTCCAATTTTTTTAATAATTTGAGCTCTTTGATCAAGGCCGGTCAATGCTTTTGGAATGCCAGTTGAATAAAGAATAATAAATATCAAAATAGCAAATAAAATATTCATGCCAGCTCCAGCTAAAGAAACTAAAAACTTTTTCCACCATTTAGCCATTCTAAAACTATCTGGACTATTATCTTTTTCAAGCTCCCCTTTGAGCTTATTAAAGCCACCAAAAGGAATCCAGTTTAGTGAATATATTGTATTTTTATTATGTTCTGGTTTATTTTTGCCAAAAAATATCTTTTTTTTACCATCTTCTTTTACAACTCCAAACATTCTAGGCGGATAACCAATTCCAAATTCCTCTACCTTAATACCTGATAATTTAGCAACTATAAAATGTCCAAATTCATGAACAAAAACCAAAACACTAATACCTATAATAGCAACAATTATAAACATAATTTATCCTTTAATTTTTTCTTGCTTTTTTTCTACAAAATCTTCTAATTCTTTTTGTTTTTCTTTAGTTTTTTTGTTTAATTTTTCAATTAAACGATACTTATCATCCTCTGTGATGTCATCTTTTCTTTCTGCTTGTTCTATTTCAGACTTAACTTTATCACGAATTGAGCGAAGAGACTCTCTAGCTTTTTCTAATTTTTCATGTAAAACCTTAGTAAGTTTTTCTCTAGTTTCTTGATTTAAAGGAGGGAGGTTAATTCTTATAACATTATCATCCCCCACATTAGGATTAGCCCCTAAATCTGCTTTACTTAAAGCTTTTTCAACTTCCTTAACAATATTTTTATCCCAAGGGTTTATAACAATTGTATGAGCATCGGGAACACTAATAGAAGCTACCTCTTCTAAGGGGGTTTTAGTGCCATAACTTTCTACTAAAATATTATTAACCAAAGAACTACTAGCCCTATTAGTTCTAATAGAAGCCATGTCCTTTTTTCCAAATTTGACCGCTTTTTCAAATTCTTTTTTGTGTTTTTTAATAATGTTGTCCATAAAAATTATTTTTTAGTTATTGCTAAATAAATAACCTCTGAATTTTCAGGATGAATTAAAAGCTTCATTGGCATACCTTGCAAGCCTAAATCATAAGTAATCCAATCTTGACCGCCATTTTTAGATTTATATAAAGTAGAATCAGTAAGATAGTACAAGATATCTGTATTTTGCTTAGAGAAATCAACTGCTCTAAGTCGAGATTTTGTATCATGATAATCAGAGGGTAACAATAATTCTAATTTTTTCCAGTCTTTGCCACCATTTCTGGTTCTTATTATATTATCATTAGTTAAAACCATAAAGAAATTATTGTCCTTAAAAACAGTATCTTGGATCTTTTGTCTTCTCACTCCTTCTAAACTATCAAGTCTACTCCACTCGTCAGACTGATCTTTGGCTACAAAAATACCATTATACTCAGTGACCGCAAAAACTTTATTGCTTTTTGGAGACTTGTAGGTTTCAACAATGCCACTATCAAATTTTTTCCAAAGACTCCAGCTTGTTCCCCCATTAACACTTTTGATAAGACGGCCATCTGAAAAGCCAACATATACCCTATTAGAATAAAGAGAATTAACAAAAATATCAGAAATACTAGCTTCAGACCCCTTATCATCAACATAAACAGATTCCCAATTTCTTAAAGCATCAGTAGTTTTATAAATTGTATTATTGACTGCTGCATAAACTACATGACTTTTAGTAGGGTCAACCTCAATAGCTTGAATTTTCCCTTGAGGTAATCTTTCAACTTCAAACCATTTATTTCCTTCATCAATACTAATATAAGCTCCTTTTGACTTAGTACCAACATATAAAACTTTTGAATCCTGGGGGTCAGCAGCAAAAACAGTTACATTTACATTTTCCAAAAATTCTTTTGTTTCAGAGATATTTGCAATAGGTTTTTTCTTTACCCAATTTTGACCGCTATCGCTTGATTTATAAACACCACCAATATCAGTCTTAATACTAACATTAACACAACCAGCTAAAGTAAAAATCAAAACTATTACAAATAAACTAAGTATTGTTTTTAAAAGTGATTTTTTCATAAGTTTGATATTTAAAATCCTATTATTAAATATTCAAGAGCTAACTTATGATTAACATAAGCATTTAAAAAATAATTTGTTTTAATAACTCTTTTTATAATTGAAATTAATTTATCTCTATTGTATTTTTTAAGTACTCCCCCTAATTTAAAACTATTTTGAGAGTTAGGATCGCTACTTAAGACAAGAGACCTTAACATAATCAACAAAATATTTAAACTAGCTTCTAAGTCATCTAAATTAAACAAAATATCTTCTTTTTCATGAGGATCTTCTTTTAAAAGAAATTCTTTTAAATCTGAAGCAATATTCTTTCTTTTTTTAAACAAATCTTTATTTTCTGCTAAACGCAAAGCTAAATCAACTTTATTACCTGATAAAAATAAAATATCTTTTAGTTTTTCATCACTTAAATCAAACTCTTTTAAGGCATTAATAATCTCCTTTTTATTTTGGGCTTGAAACCTTAAAAGCTGACATCTGGATACAATTGTAGCAGGTAACAAGTCTTTATTCTTAGTAGTTAAAATTATATGAACGTAAGCAGGCGGTTCTTCTAAAAACTTTAAAATGGAATTAGCAGCCCCATTTGTCATATTTTCTGCCCCTTCTATTATAACAACCCTTTTTTGAGCAGAAAAGGGAGATTTATTTAAAGAATCTATAATATCTCTTGTTTGACTAATCTTTATTGAGCCTTTTTTATTAGGCTTAACTATTTTTAAATCAGGATGAGATCCTTTTTGAACCTGTTCTTTTACTTCTTGGCCATTGTTGGTATCAATACTTAAAATGTCTTTTGCAAATTCTTTAGCAACCTTTTTTTTACCAATATCTACTGGGCCATAAAAAAGATAAGCCTGAGAAAGGGTATTATTTTTTATAGATTTTTTTAAAAATTCAAGTTGTTTTTCATGACCTATTATTTTCATATCTTTTACTACTACCTTTTTCTAACTGTAATAAGTATAACAATTTAAGGTTAAAACATCAAGATTTCAAAGAAGTTAAAACCTTTAAAATTTGCTTGGTACACTTTTCCCATGAGTATTTATTTACTCTTTTAAAACCTTTTTTCTTTAACCTTTCTCTTAAATCTTGATTATTTACTATTTTCTCCATTAAATTAGACAATTTTTGAATATTTTCAGGATTAAAATAAAGAGCAGCTTCCCCTCCAACCTCTTTTAAAGATCCATTTTTAGATAAAATTACAGGAACTTTTTTAGCCATTGCTTCTAAAACTGGTATTCCAAAACCCTCATAAAAGGAAGGAAAAATAAAAGCTAGTGCATTTGAATAAAGACTTGAAAGATCATTATTTGAAACATAACCAAGCTCTTTAATAGAGTCATCTTTTTTAATTAAAGGTTTTATTTTTTTGTATCCAAAACCAGGTTTACCTGCCAGCACTAAAGAAATATTCTTGTTTTTCTTTTTAAATTCTTTATAGGCTTTAACTAAACTTATTATATTTTTCTTTTTTTCAAGCCTACCTACATACAAAAAATAAGGTTTTTTTATATTATATTTTTTTAAAATTTTATGAGAGTTTTCTTTGCTTTTCAAGTTGTTTTTATTAAATCCTAAAGGAACAACTTTAATTTTGTCTTTTTTCACGTTATAAAACTTTAAAATCTCTTGTTTAGTAAAGTCTGAAGGAACAATAATAATATCAGCTACTTTTATATTCCAAAAATGAACCAAATTATAATAAAACCTTTGCCATAAAGAATAAGCTTTAGGGTATTTTTTAAAGCCTAGATCATGAACTACAGTAACTGATTTTTTAAAATAAAACAAAGGTATACTGGCTGCTGGTACAAATAAAACATCAATTGGTTTTAAAATAAGCTCCCAGTTTAATCTAATATGGGTCCATATAAATTTAAAAGGCCATTTTAGTTTTTTAAATTTTAAATTTTTTTTACTTTTAAAACCTAAGTCTTTTCTACTATATATAAAAAAATTATCTCTCTTAAATTTATCA
>CAZGUY010000025.1:0-7976 GCA_964528795.1 uncultured Gammaproteobacteria bacterium | reverse complement strand
AAATAAAGCCCCCATAGTTCAACGGATAGAACGAAGGATTTCTAATCCTTAAATGTAGGTTCGATTCCTACTGGGGGTATTTTTTTTATCTCCCAAAATCTAACTTCCTAACAGGTGCGACCTGCGAAGAGGTATAGAATCGAACCAGAAAGGGGTCGGGAAAACTGTATGTTTTCCCGTGGAGGAAATATTAAAACCGAGTAAATACTTTCTTTTTTATAAAGAAAGTATTAAAGAAAGGTGTCAGGAAAGATTTATCTTTCCTGTGTTGGAAACCAGTGAACCTGCGAACGCCAGAAACCGAGGGTTTCTGGGGAATAGGTGAAACCTATGACGTTTTAAAAATGATGTTAAACTGTGTTTAACGAATGATGTTCGATTCCTACTGGGGGTATTTTTCTTTTTTAAAGAAGATAAAAAAGAACCCTAAAATAGGGCTCTTTTTTTATTTAATAATTTATATAATTTTAAAAAAATGTTTCGCCTTGTTGATAATGTTTTAATTCTTCCGGATTAACTTCCACAACCTGACTAAAACTATACCCCATATCTCTTAAAACATCAGGGGTATGTATCCATCTTTTAACATTATCATCTATATACCATACTCTAGTATGGCCTTTGGCTCTTAAGAGTTTTGTGCTTGGCAAAGCTTCAATTAATGCTTCATCTAAAGTCATAACTTCACCAAAATTACCATATAAATGTAAGACATCTGGATTTAAAAGAGGTCTTTTTAAACCGTCTTGAATCATGTAAACATCCGGTTCTGAAGGTGATTTAACAAACTTTGCTAAAGAGGAAAATAAATGTCTTCTTTCTTGTAACTGGTGCCATTTACCCCCTAAAGAATGGAATATGTCAGGATTTCGCATCCAAACTCTTTTTCCATTAATTTTTAAATAAACTTTATCGCTATTTTTACCTTTAACAAAACTAGTACCTTCAAAGTTTACATTATTATATTGATCTTGGTTATTATTAAGATTTTGATTGTTATTATCAGGTTCATAAATATAGCTTTGATCGCTTACATTAGAAACATTAGAAGAAACTGAATAAAGACAATAGCGAGGTTCGCTACAATCAACTCCAAACCTACTGCCACGCCATGAATCTTCAAAATAGTCTGAATGGAAAACACCTTGTTCAAGAGTAGTCCATAAAAGATAATATGAACCATTACTTAAATATCCATACTTGTAATCACTTGAAACACCTGATACTTGATCAACAAAACCCCAAAGATAATGACCAAGCCTATGTTCAGAAGCAGATTCTAAAATGTCTTTGAGCATTCTCCATTGGTCTTCTTTATGAGTTTTGTTTGTTCGAACTATAGGGTAATGACCAAAGTCATTATGGTATCTATTAAGAATTTCTTTAACCTTGCTTAAATCATAAACTCTGTCTCTATCTCTTTTTTCAGGAGCAGAATCAGAACGATCTTGTAATTTAACTTGAATGTTTATATTGTTTACTACCGGAGTTACATTTCTATCATTAGTACTTAAAAATATTTTAACCTTTATATCTTCTGTTACTGTAGTTGGTTCATACTCTCTTCCCCAAGCCACTTTATTTTCTTTTAACTCGTCCCCATAAGTTACATAACAAAATACATTGGTTCCACTTGGTCTTACAAAATCACCTTTTATTTTTATTGCTTTAATATCTTCATAAAAACCTATAGTATTAGTCCAAGCTACAGCTGAATTGTTATATAATCCATTACTTTTAGGTAAGGTTAAGCTACCACTATCAACATTGGCAGTAGTTTTTGATTCATTTATAGCCCAACCATTAAAATCTATATTTTTTTCTTCTTCCATTACAGGAGCACTTGTAGCAAAAATAGGCTTAGCTACAAAAAATAATAAAAATATAGACAAAATTGTAAATAAAAATATTTTCTGTTTATTCATAAAAAATTTTGCTTGTTTTTGATTAAATTCTAATACTAATTTAAGCATAAATTGGGGGTTTTGTCAAGCCCTAATTTATTAAACATAGCGTATAATGGCTTGTTTTAGCAGGTTGATAAAAGATTTTTTTATTTTGGCAAATATCAGATCGTTCAATATATCTTTGTTCTTTTCGGCGATCAGGGTTTAAAAGTATTAAGATTGGTTTAATTTTTTCTTGTTTTTGGGCTTGTTTTATTTTTTTATTTAAGTTGGAATCTATTTGACTTAATCTCATATTAGGAAATTCGTTTTCATATAATTTAAAATAATCCATTGGATAACCTAAATCATGAATATCTAAAAACATAAGTTGACCATTTTTACCATTTTTTTGTAAAAAGCTTTTAATATCTCTCATAGCAAATCCAGAACTCCAAAAATTAATAAAGTTCTTATTATCTACTCTTGTCCAAAAAAAGCTAAGAGGTTTTTTAATAAGTAAAAGAGATTGGCTTAAAGGTAGAATGAAAACAATTAAAAGCATTAAACAAATAATATATTTTTTTTGGAATTTATTTATAATTTCTTTTAAGAAAAATGAAGCTAAAATTATTAAATACGGAACCCCAATAAGAAAAAACCTTGTATAAAGAGTTTTGGCAAAAACACTAAAAAATAAAAAGGGTATAAAACCCCAAACGTAGAGCCAATAAATCTTTATTTTGTCGCTATCTTTAAAACTTTTCTCTTTAAATAAGGGCCAAATTAAAAGCAAAACTACAAAAGGAGTAATATAAAAACCTAAGGTCTCGATTAAAACCTGGAAGTTTGTACCAATATTGGAAAAAATATTTAAAGAAAAGAATTGGCCTACTTTTGCTTGAAAAATAAATTTATATTTTTCTGGAATAATCAACTTAAACCCAAGATAGCCAATTAAAAATGAAATAATAATTCCAAAATTAACAACAAACCAATCTTTAAGATTAGGACCATTTTTCCAAATAAAAATATTAATACCTAAAATAGCGCCTCCTAAAAACAAAAAAGAGGTCTGTTTTAAGCAAGCTCCTATTAAAAACAAACCCGTTAAAGCAATAAAAAATAAAAACCTTTTAAAGAAATTATTATGGCTGATTTCTTTTTTAACGAAAAGCCAACTTACAATAAAAATTAAAATTCCTAATACAGAAACAAAAGCATCTGCTAAAACCATTCTTTCATAAACCACTAAAAACGGTAAAACCGCATAAAGGCTAGCTGTTAAAACTGTTATTAAAAAAGATTTAAATAATATATAGCTTAAAACACAAACTAACAAAAACCCTAAAACAGCAATAAAACCTGAACTAATCCTGCCTGCCTTTAGTGGACTATGAAAAATATTTAAGCCTGGAACTAAAAACCAATAATGAAGAAATGGCTTTCCGTCAGTTAAGGAAATAAATTTGTTTTTATTAAAATCAGATTTTATAGACTTAGCCCAATTTAGATAAATTGCTTCATCATTAAAAACAGGCAAAGAATTAATATTATAAAATCTAAAAAAACAAAAAACTAAAAATATTATAAAAAGACAAATTAAAAAACCCTTTTTGGTCATATTTAAACTAAAATAATTTTGGTTATTTTTCAACCTATAAATTAACTATTATTTAGTATAATCTTTTTATATCTTTTTTTCAATTTTTAATATAAAAAAATACAGGCTAAATGCCTGAACTATTAAGTTACCTATTTTTATATAAAAATAGCAGGGGCGGGAATCGAACATCATTCGTTAAACACAGTTTAACATCATTTTTAAAACGTCATAGGTTTCACCTATTCCCCAGAAACCCTCGGTTTCTGGCGTTCGCAGGTTCACTGGTTTCCAACACAGGAAAGATAAATCTTTCCTGACACCTTTCTTTAATACTTTCTTTATAAAAAAGAAAGTATTTACTCGGTTTTAGTATTTCCTCCACGGGAAAACAACACAGTTTTCCCGACCCCTTTCTGGTTCGATTCTATACCTCCTCGCAAGCCAAACCTGTAAGAAGCTAAAAATGGAGGTCTTTCCTCCGTTAGGAGGTGAGAGCTCCAGGTTTCTTTGAAAGATACACGGATAGGAGGTCTTTCCTCCGTTAGGAGGTGAGAGCTCCAGGGTCATTTGAAACTAGTTAACCTTAAGGGTTCACCAATTTAAATTTTTATAATATAAAAATAGCAGGGGCGGGAATCGAACCCGCGACTGGTGGCTTATGAGTCCACTGCTCTACCTCTGAGCTACCCTGCCAATTATTTCAAATGGTAGCGGGGGCAGGATTCGAACCTGCAACCTCAAGGTTATGGGCCTTGCGAGCTGCCATTGCTCTACCCCGCGTCAATTAATTTTAAATATCTCCAAGCTTTATTTAGTATAAAAAAAACTCTTTAAAAAGTCAAGCCTTTTTACTCTTCTTTAGTTTGGAAAATAAGTATTTTATTAACCACAAAAGAAACTAAAAATGCCACTCCAATACCAGCTAATATATCTGTTAAAAAGTGAACTCCTATAAAAACTCGACTCAAACCTATTAAGCTAGCAATTAAAATTAAAACTTTTCCAAAATTTTTCCATTCATAATAAACTAAAAAGGCGATCACAAAAGCAATAGCGGTATGATCAGAAGGAAAAGAAAAATCAGAAGGAGAAATTGAGAAAAAACGACTAAATTGGGTTATTTTTTCATATAAAGCAAAGGGTCTAATTCTTTGAATAGTTTCAGCAATAATATAATTTAAAAAACCAGCTAAAAAAATACCAGTAAATATCTTAAAAACAACAGGCTTAAAATCTTTCTTTTTTAATAAATAAACTAAAATAACTAAAAATGGTAAAAAAAGAATAAAAAAATCAGAAAATAGAATAACTAAAACATCTAAGGCAAAGTATTTGCCAATAAAGCCATTTAAAAAATTAACTATAATATAATCCATTTATTCTCCAATTACTTTAACTATTATTTCTCTATCCCGAGATCGATTATCAAAATCACACAAAACAATTTGTTGCCAAGTGCCTAGTTTAGGGACACCTTTTTCAACTGACACAGTTATACTTGGCCCTAAAAGAGAAGCTCTTAAGTGAGAAAAGCCGTTACCGTCTCCCCAAGTTTCATTGTGATGATAATCTTTTTCTTTTGGTATTAATTTTTTAATAAATTCTTGAAAATCTTTTACTAAATTAGATTCATACTCAATAGTAGTAATGCCAGCTGTAGAACCGGTAACAAAAACTAAAACTAAACCATCCTTTATTGAAGATTCAGATACAATCCTTTTAACCTTATCTGTGATATTAATTAAATCACAAAAACCTTTTGTTGAAAGTTTTATTTTGTCTTGATAAGTCATAAATATATTTAATTAAAAAAATGATTCCACCAAGCCTTTAAATTAGAAAATTTTCTTTTTAAATAAGATTCTTGTTCTTGTTTTAAGTCTTTTTCCCCTTTAGTAAAAATAATAACTTTTTCACCTGGTTTTTGCAATCCAAACTTCATTCGAGCTGCTTTTTCCTGAAAATATTTTGTTTTAGCTCTTTGTATTTGAGTAGCTAAGCCTTGGTTATCTTGTTTTATCTCTTCAATTTTTTGATCGTAATAATTAGATTGTTTTTTTAAAACAAGTCTATTTTTGGAAACCTTAATTAAGGATATAAAAACTATAATAAATAAAATTATTAAAATATAAAAAGTATATTTTGAATCAAAAACTTTTTTAACAGGGCTTTTTTCTTTTGTCATAAATTTAACGTTGATTTATAACCCTATAAGCTTTAGGAGGAATGGAAACACTGCCTGATTGTTTCATTTTTTTCTTACCTTTTCTCTGCTTTTTTAACAATTTTTTCTTTCTACTTACATCTCCACCATAAAGTCCAGCTGTAACATCTTTTCTAGCTGCAGGTATTCGTTCAGCTGCAATAATATTACTCCCAATTGCAGCTTGAATCTTAACTTCAAACATTTGGCGAGGTAAAACCTCTTTTAATTTTTTAGTAATTTTTCTACCAACCCTATAAGATTCATCTTCATAAGCAATAGTAGAAAGGGGTGGCACTTTGTCACCAGCTACTAAAATATCTAGTTTCACAACATCTGCTTTTCTGTAATCAATAAATTCATAAGAATATGAAGCATAGCCTTCTGAAACACTTTTTATTTTATCATAAAAACCAGTTAAAAGAATGGATAAGGGTAATTTGTAACTTAAAAGAACTCTTTTAATATAATTTTGTTTTCCTCCACTTATGTATTTCATAGAATCAAACTTTATCCTCTCTTTACTTGAAATACTAGAAACAGTATCCATAACTCCACCAATATATTTTTCAGGAGTCATAATTTCAACATTAACCCAAGGTTCTTCGATATGATCTATTTTTTGAACTGGGGGAAGTTTATCTGGAAAATTAACTTCTACCATGTCCCCATCTTTTTTATAAACTTTATATGCTACACTTGGAGAAGTCATTACAATATCTAAATTATATTCTTTTTCTAATCTTTCCCTGATAACATCCATATGTAAAAGACCTAAAAAACCAACCCTAAAACCAAAACCAAGACCAGGAAACCTTTCTGGTTCAAAAACTAAACTAGAATCATTTAATTTTAAACGATTTAAACCATCTCTTAATTTATCTGTATCAGAACCAGATTTCAAATAAACTCCTGCAAACACCATAGGCTGGGGTTCTTTATAACCAGGTAAGGGTTTAGGGGTTTGTCCTTTTTTAGTTATAGTGTCCCCTACTCTAACTTTTTCAATGTCTTTTTGTCCAGTTACAACATAACCAATATCACCTTGATCTAATTTATCTTTTGGTTTTAATTTTGGAGAAAACTTTCCTACTTCACCAGTTTCAGAGCTAGTTTTGTTTCTTATAAATTTAATTTTGTCTTCTTTTTGAATCTCACCGCTAAAAATCCTTACATAGGCAATTACTCCTTTATATTCATCAAAAAATGAATCAAAAATAAGAGCTTTTAAATCTTTTTCTTTGCTTACCTTTGGGGCGGGAACGTCCTTTATAACCCGCTCTAATACCTTTTTTACCCTTGTTCCTTCCTTGGCAGAAATACAAATAATATCATCTTTATCTTTACCTGTGATTTCAGATAGTTCTTTTTTAACTGGCTCAATATCAACCCCCTTAATATCAATTTTGTTTATAACGGGAATAATTTCAAGATCTTGTTTTTTAGCTAAATGAAGATTAGCCATAGTCTGGGCTTGAATTCCTTGACTAACATCAACTAAAAGAATGGCTCCTTCTACGGCAGCCAGTGAACGTGAAACTTCATAAGAAAAATCAACATGACCAGGTGTATCAATTAAATTTAAATGGTAATCCTTTCCATTTAAATTATAAGTCATGTTAACAGGTTGAAGTTTTATGGTAATCCCCCTTTCTCTTTCCATTTCCATTTCATCTAAATACTGGGATCTCATTTCTTTTTTAGAGATCGTGTTAGTAACTTCCAAAAAACGATCAGCTAAGGTAGATTTACCATGATCTACGTGTGAAATAATGCAAAAATTTCTAATATTTTTTGTTTTCATACTATTTAAATAATATCTTTTTTTAGCTTAAATGTCAATTTAAATAAAACAAAAAGGAGATCCGATCTCCGTATAGTGACCCAATCTCCCTACCACCTCCTCGCAGGTCGCACCTGTTAGGAGGACTAAATTATTATGATTTATTTTTTATTTTAATTTCAACAGGTATATTGGCAACAGTTTTATATTTTTTCTTTTGTTTTTGTTTGACTTTAAAAAAATATCTGCCTTGACCTGAAAATGGTAAGCCTTCAATTCTAATACGGTTTCTTAACCTTGAGGATCCCTTTTTTATTTCTATACTTTTATCAAAGTGATCTAAAGTTTTGTTCTTAGGATTCAATAATTCAACCTTGATGTCTAATTTTTTATCGTCATTATTTTCAATTATCCAAAAACTAACTAGTTCTAATTTGATTGGTATAACTTTTTAATCTTTAAAATAAAAAGAAAGAAAATTCAACCCCCCTTTGACCA
>CAZGUY010000024.1:0-8135 GCA_964528795.1 uncultured Gammaproteobacteria bacterium | reverse complement strand
TGATGAGGCAATTGAAAGATCTGATAAAAGGACTGATAAAAAAATAGACAAATTAGCTACTTCTGTAAAACAGGGATTTAATGATGTATATAAAAGATTTGATGGGATTGATAAGAAATTTAGCAAAATTGATAAAAGGTTTGATAAGGTTGATAAAAGGTTTAATAAGATTGATAAAAGGTTTAATAAGATTGAAAGGATGATGGTTACTAAGCCATATTTAGATGATAAATTAGCTGATTTAGAGGGATCAGTGGTTACCCGTCAGAGAAAACAGGATAAAAAACTTGAATTGTTAATAAATATTCTTAAAAAGAAAGACATTCTAAACAAAGAGGAAATTAAAATGTTTGACGATTTTCAAATTTTTCCTAAATTAAAAGATGTATCTAAAAATTAATTTTAGTTTTTAATAGATAATAGCCTTGCTGTCCTTATTGGGACAGCTTTTTTATTTGCTCTGGAGAACGCACCTCCAAATCACACGCATATTTCAAAGAACCCTAGAGGTCTCACCTCTTGTCGAGGTCTGACCTGTTTTTTAGCCCTTTTACCTTGACAAAAATAAAAAATAGAATTATGTTTAAATTAGTTATTTAAACTCAAATAAAAAGGAGGAAATTATGTGTTTTAATATCAAAGATGCCAAAGAAGTTGTCAAAGCATGGGAATCATTAAAAGGTGGTCGACATTACCACCCTACTACAATCCAAAACTGGCTTATCAACGACATGAAGCCAGTTATAGAAAAACTTAGAAAAAAGATTAAAACTCACCAACAAAGGATTAAGCCACAAAGACAAGTAGTAAGAGCTAGAAATAGAAGTAAATATTAAAATACTAAGATTCAAACTCAAAAAGAAAGACGAGGTTAGAATGATTGATATTACAAAAATTGAAAAAGAATTAAAACAGATTGAAAATCTTATTGAAAAAGATATTTCAAGTTCTGACAAAGAAAAACATCTAGCTAATATAGATGCCTTAAAAAATGGGTATCTAATCCACAGAGAAAATATGCTAATAATAGATGTTCTTGATGCTCTAAAACATCAAATCAGAATGATTCAACGACAGATGGAAACTCAAACTTAAAAACCAACAAAGGGAAAGATAAAAGATCTTTCCCTTTTTTTTCTATTTGCCTTGGAGGTCTCACCTCCCTTTTCGGGAGGAAAGACCTCCACTTCCACGTATCATTTCAAAGAACCCTAGATTTATATAACCCCAATCTAGAAACCAAAAGATTTCACCACTTGTCGAAATTAGACTTCCTTTAGCAAACTCTTAAAACTCACACTATATCTTTTCCACTGTCTACCCTATTGACAAAAACCTAAAAAATCATATAATAAAAGCAAAATAACAAACATTAATTTTTATTTTATGGAAAACCAAGAACCACAATATGAAGAAATTGATCTTAGAGAATATATTAAAGTTTTGTGGAATAGAAAATGGTCAATTATAACAATCTTTTTAATAGCAGTAGTTTTATCAGCTATTATAAGTCTTTTAACTCCCCCTACTTATCAAGCAACTGGGATTATTGAAGTAGGTAAAATTAAAGGTAAAGCAATTCAAAGTGTTAGTGAAATTAAATCTGTTTTAGAAAAAGATACTACTTTAGACAAGCTAAGAACCAAATTAAAAGATCCTCTTGATTTAACAGATACTACAAGTACTAATGCTATAAAATCAAGATTTAATGTTAAGCAAGTAGAAAACGGTGAAACAAAATCTCAACTTATTGAAATATCAGGCAAAGCCAATACCCCAAAAAAGGCTGCTCTTGTAGTTGATAAAGTTTCTAACCTTTTATTATCCTACCATGATGGAAAATTTGCTCCTGCTAAAGAAACCTTTGAATCAGAACTCAATTCTATAAAACAAGAAAAAGACAAAGTTGAAACTGACATAAAACAAGATATTAAAACCTTAAAAGAAAAGAAAATAAAAGTCAGTCGAGATATAAGCCAATTAAATGATGAAATAGACAGCTTAGAACAAGATGTTTTAAATTATGAAAGAGAAATAAATGTAAGATCCAATATAACTTCAGAAGGACAAGGTAGAATGGTAGAAAGTTATATTGATCTTGTAGATAAAAATAAACAAAGAATTAAAGACAAACAACAAAAAATAAGTGATTTAAAACAAGATATAGTTGAAATTGATCAAAAAATAAAAGAAAAAGAATCAAGCTTAAAAGGAGAAATGGCTCATTATGAAGAAAAAATTCAACAAAAAGAATTTGAAAGAAAATATAAAACTACTCCAACCAAAGTTGAAATTGTTGCTTCTCCTCCTGAAACAAGAATTGCTCCCAAAAGAAAGTTAAATGTTTTAATAGCAGCAGTCCTTGGTGGATTTATTGGAATACTTTATGCTTTTGGAGCTGAATATTTTTCAGATGAAGAAGATAGAGAAGAAATTAATAAAGAAATTGATCAAGAAATTATAGAAGAATAAAATAAAAATACAATAGATCATACATAACCCCAGGAATATAAACTCCTGGGGTTTCTACTATCCCTGTTAAAAAAATAAATACTTTGTTATTATAAAAATATAATAAATAAATCAAAAAATAAGTTTTAAGTATATACAAAACAATATCCATGTTTTTGCTCAAGCTCCTACAACAAATTACCTACCCTAGCGTATTTATTGGCTTAGTATTTTTACTAGGCATACTTTTTCGTAAAAAAAATATTGGTAAGTTCTTTTTAATATTATCCTTTATTATTTACCTTGGATTTTCATCTACTCCAATAGCAGATCAGATTATAAGCCCATTAGAAAACAAATATTCTCAAATTCAAGCTGAGAACTTTAAAAATACTCAAACCGTAGTTTTACTTTTAGGAGGTAAAGAAGGCTCTCAAATTCGCTCTAGTGAAGTTTTAAGACTAAATGAGCAAATTGATAAACCCTTAAAAGTCATTATTTCAGGTTCTCGCCCTTTTCACCCTGAAATTAAAGCAGCTCAAAAAGTCAAAAACTACTTAATTGAAAGAGGTATGAAATCAGAAAATATTTTAATAGAAGCTAAATCAAGAAATACTTATGAAAGTGCAAAGATTGCCTCCTCTATGGTTGAGGATAAAAAGTTTTTCTTAGTCACTTCAAGTTATCATATGCCAAGATCAATTTACTTATTTGAACAATTTAAATCAACCCCTATTCCTGCTCCAGCTGACTTTAAGATTGAAAGAGATTATGATTTAATGGACTTTTTTCCAAAAGCTAATAACTTAGAAAAAACAGATATTGCTTTTCATGAATACTTTGGTCTTATGTATTATAAAATATTCAAATTTTAATCTTTTAAATAAAACAATTTAAATATTTATTATAAATTAAATATAAAAATATTTAATTTTTTATTTTTTAAAACCAAATTTTAACCTTAATTAAGATACAAAAATAACAAATAGGATTGACAAAAACATTATTTTTTGATACATTTAAAAATAAATATAATTGTTCATTAAAACAAAGGAGGCAAAAATGAATTCTCAAATCATCAAAAGAATAGAAAAGCACTTAGAAAAAGGAATTATCAAAGACCTATCTGATCTCCGGCCAACTGAGCTACAATCTCTTTTACTGTATGTTTATGACAAAAAAGTAAAAAACATGAAACCAGCCTCGATTAAAAGGCAAGCTAACAACAAGTTTGTAAAACCTTCCCCTGTTCCTCCAGAAAAAATGATTGAATTTGATAAAAAGGCTTATGAATTCATACCAGAAGAATTCAAAACAGTTGAACTCCCCCCTACTGCACCCTTAGGTATTAACAATACCCTAGCCAACATTGATCAAAAAACTGTTATGACTACAATCAGAAACTTAGAAGTGGTAGCTGACCCGACTACTTTTTTAGCTCTTTTATGTGCTAAAGAAAGAGAAGAACTTCTTGAAAAAGATCCTAAAAGTATCAAAGAGTCAAACTTTTGTACTAGCCATAGAACAGTTAGAACCCAAATTTTTGACAATGCTGACTTCCTGCCTCATTTTCGAGCTTTTGCCCTTGCTTCAGCTGGCAAAGATACTGGTAATAGAGACTTTAAGGTAAAGTACATTAAAAAGCATATTGCTTTTTATCTTAACCTTATGCAAAGATTAGAAAATTTAGACTACAAAGCTAACTTTATTAATGTAGCTATTTCTAATCTTCAAATTACAGAAAGCTTGATTAAACACCACAATTTAGACAGAAATGAGATTATAAAGCACACCCAAGATAAGGACTTTTCAATTTATGACTTAATTGAAAATCCAAAATTCCCTCCCAAAGAACAACACATTACCGATCCTAAAGATCTAACAAAGGAATTAAAAGCTCCAAGATTTCACCAAGTTAAAAGCCTTGAAGTTATGGAAAAAAGAGTAGTTGAGCCTTTAAAACAGCTTTTTCCAAAAGTTAATTTCTTTTTTGACTTAACTAGAATAGCAGGCTTGGGTTATTACACAGATCTTTGTTTTAAAATCACAGCTCAAAACAAGGACAAGCATAGAATTCCTTTAGTTGATGGCGGTATGGCAGATTGGACTCAACAACTTGTTGCTTCTGCTAAAGAAAGATTCTTAAGCAGTGGCATGGGTTCTGAACTATTTTGTTCTCTTTTTCAAAAATAATTGATGATTTTTAAAAAATACCACCCCTTTTTACAAAAACTCTCAGGGGTGGTATAATTTTATATAAGTAATTAAAAAATATTTAAAAACAAACTTATGAATCAATCCTTAAACAAGCCCTTTAAAGCAATCACAAAAGACAAAAAAAATTATATTACTTATCAAGGCAATCAACAAACAGACCCTATTAAAGAGATTGATAAAGAAAAATACACTAAAGAAATTCAAAACAAAAGAATAGAAAAGCTTTTTAATGACAAAGCTTTTTATCATTTACATAAAATTGATAATACAATCTTTAATGCTACAGTAGATTTTTTCAGAAACATGAAAGCAGAATGGGTTAATCTCCCCATTACAACTATGATGATTTCATCACCTGGAGAAGTATATGCTGGAGAAACTCTTGATTATACAGTTGACTCCCCTCCTATTAAAGTTGATTGGTTTAAAAGCAAAAGACAAGCCTTTTTATCAGAAAGTTCTCAATTTTATCTTGAATTACGCCTTTTATTAGAAAATGTAAATAAAGTTTTTTCTATTTATAACTCATTTAGAAAAGAAAAAGCTGATTTTAGTCATTTATCTGAATTTCATCACATAGAATTTGAAGGTAATGTCTCATATGAAAAGAATTTAAAAGTTTTTATAAACCTTTTAGACTTTATTACTAAAAAACTGGTTGATAAAAATAAAAAAGATTTAAAACACTTTTTAAGCTTAGATGAGATTAAAAATCTAAAACAAGCTTTTTCAGAAAAAAACATTAAAAGGATTAGCTTTAATGATGCTATGGATCTTTTGTATAAGGAAACTAAAAATAAAAAATATAAAGAAAAATCCTTAAAAAACTTTGGGGCTTGGGAAGAAATTAAACTAACTGAAATACTTAAAAAACACGTTTTAGTAGAAAACTTTCCTTTAAAACAAATTGCTTTTTATCATGATAAATTTGATTCTAATCATGCTAAAAATGCTGACTTTATCCTTTATGGGTATAGAGAAACAGTTGGAAGCGGTCAAAGAATAAAAGATCCTAAAATTTTAGAGAAAAAAGCAGAAATATTCAATTTGCCTAAAAAAGATTACAAAGCTTATTTACAAATGAGAGACCAAGAAAATTATAAACAAAGTTGTGGTTTTGGTGTTGGTTGGGAAAGATATGTTCAATGGCTTTTAAAACTACCTTATATCTGGGATGGTACTCATATTCCAAGAGGCGAATTTTTACCTCACCCTTAAACCAAAAATTAGTTCTACCCCAGAACAAAAGTTAAACTAAAAGCAAAACCAATCCAAATCAATAATAAATTTAATTAAAATCAATATGGATAAAAAAGAATTTAAAGAATTTTTTAAACCGTATTCAAAAAATGTAGACAAAGCTGACAATCAATACTTTTGGAAGTTATCAGACAATATAATCTTAAATATTTTAAAAAAACACTTAAAAAAAGATGACTCTAAAACTCTTTTAGACGCTGGTGGTGGAACAGGGAGGTGGATTATAAAGTTAAAAAAAGAATATGACTTTAATTTTATCTTATGTGACTTATCAGAAGATATGCTAAACCAAGCTAAAAAGAACTTTGAAAAAGAAAAAATCAATGATGTTAAAATTATTCAAAACAATTTAGAAAACATTAAAGATATTAAAGACAATTCAGTTGATTACATTACAAGCCTTTATAATCCAATAAGCTTTGTAGAAAATATTGATCAAGTTTTTAAAGAATTATCTCGTATTTTAAAAAAACAAGGAACTTTAATGATTATGGGCCAAGGATATTACAATGCTTTATTTTCTAAAATAAATAATTATTTAGCTGATGGAAATGAACTCAAAAAATTAGAAAAATCCCATAAAGTAAATTGGGGCGGTAACACTCCCCCATTAAATGTCTTTACTAAAGAATCATTTAAAAAGCATGGTCAAAAAGCAAACCTTGAATACATTAAAAGTTATGGCGTACCTGTTTTTGCTCAACCAAATGATGAAGACTTTGACTCTCAAAACAAAAAGAAAGGCCCTTTGTCAACCAAACTTGAAAATGACAAAGAATTCTTCAACCAAGTATTTAATATAGAAATAAAATACAATGATAAGCCATCAGTTGTTAATAGGGGTATGAATATTTTATCTGTATTTAAAAAATAAGTTAAAAAAATACAATTAATTATAAATTATATGAATTTAACAAAACCAAAAAAATTAAAAAAAGGAGACACTATAGGAATTGTTGCCCCTTCAAGCGGTTTAGCAGGTCTTTTTAAACATAGAACTAAAAAGGGTAAAAAATGTCTTGAAAAAATGGGATTTAAAGTTAAATTCTCCCCTCATTCAAAAGAAATAAACGGTTATGTATCAGCAAGTCGAGAAAAAAGAGTATCTGATATTCATCAAATGTTTAAAAATAAAGATATAAATGCTATTTTAACCACTATTGGCGGTAATCATGCTAATCAACTTTTAAAAGATATTGATTATTCTATTATAAAAAATAACCCTAAACCATTTATAGGTTATTCTGACATTACTGTTTTACATTTTGCTTTTTTAACTCAAGCTAACCTTCAAACCTTTTATGGTCCTTGCCTTATATCAGAATTTGGAGAAAATCCTAATATCCTAGATTATACTAAAAAATATTTTGAAAAAGCCTTAATAAAAAAAGAACCTATTGGAAAAATTACACCTTCTAAAAAATGGACTGATGAATTTTTAGATTGGGCTAAGAAAAAGGACTTACAAAGATCAAGAAAATTACATAAATCAAAAGGTTATTCATGGTGGAAAAAGGGTAAAGCAAAAGGCCAATTAATTGGAGGCACTATTCCTTCTATCAACCACTTAGCCGGTACTAAATTTTGGCCTAATTTTAAAGATAAAATCTTTTTTATTGATATCCCAGAAGGTGGCCCAGGTCAAAAATTCCCTATTGCTAAGTTAGATTCATTTTTAGCTGATTTAAATAATTTAAATCTTTTTGAAAAAATTAAAGGTTTAGTTATTGGTCGACCCTATCAATACAAAAAAGAAGATATTAAAAAATTAAAACAAATATTTAATTATTATACAAAAGACAAAGATTATCCTGTTTTATATAATGCAAACATTGGTCATGCCTCACCTGTTTTAACTCTCCCAATAGGAGCAAAAGCAGTTATTAATTCAGATAAAAATAATTTTGAAATTAAAGAATCTGGAGTAAAATAAGAACAAAAGCAAAGCAAAACAAAAAAATAAAAATAAAAAAAGCCCCTTAATTTTAAGGGGCTTTTACTTTTAAGGTATTAAGTCATCAAAGCCAAGCACTGTTCCACAAAGTCTACAAACCCGCCTAGCACTACCTGTTGCTAATAATCCAAAATGGGCTTCACCAGGTGGATCTTTTTTCAAAGCACAATATCTATGAAAATAAACATCGCAGTTAGGACAGTAAAGCATTTTTTCAGAATCTCCTTTAGTCTTACAAAATTGACAAACTTTC
>CAZGUY010000023.1:4292-8884 GCA_964528795.1 uncultured Gammaproteobacteria bacterium | reverse complement strand
GAAAGATACTTTTTTATAAATTTTATACCAGGCACAAAATTTTTTGGGCTAGCTCACCATATTATTATTTATTTCATTTTAGTAGTAGGTCTTTTTTTAATATGGGCTTTAAAGTATTTTGAATTTGATTTTTTAAAAAAATATTCTTTTCAAAAAATTATTTTTATATTCTTATTAATAGTTTGGTTTGTTAGTGGGGCTAGGTGGTTTGTGACAGAAATAAATTGGTTTAAATTAGATTATAATAATTTTGTAAATAAAACCTTAGATCAGAAACGGAACAATGTTATAAACAAGGTTATTAAAGGTTATAACATGCCAAAAAATTGGCATGATTTTTATTTCTTTTTACAAGAAGTTAAAAAAGAATTACCAGCTCAGGCAAAAGTATTTTTTGTTCCTGAAAACCCTGTTTTTACTTATTTGGCAGAGTATTATCTTTTTCCAAAAGTAGAATTTGTCTCATCTGAAAAAGCCGACTTTGTGATTGGTTTTAATGTTTCTTTCAATAACAAAGAAGGTTATGAAATTTTTAAAAAATTTGAAAATAATAAACAAATATTAAAGAAAAAGTAAAATGGATTTTTTGATGCTTTTATTATCAATTGGAGTTTGTTTAATTTTAGGAAGGCAAATTCTTTTAATTTTAACAAAACAAATTAAATCTCCTTTAATGAGAATTGTTTTATCTTTTGGTTTAGGGACTGGTGTTTTAAGTTTTTTAATGTTTTTATGGGGGCTTTTTAATATATCTTATTCTTTTTTACCATGGTTTGTAACAATTTTAGCCGGAATTGGTGTTTTAATAATGTTTAGCATGGGTTATAGACCATTAAATGTAGATTTTAAAAAAATTAAATACAAGATTAAAAAATTCAAGTTGTTAGAGTGGTTTTTAATTGTTGTTATTTTATTTCAACTTGGGTTTGTATTTTTTCAAAGTATAGAAAGGCCAATTAGTCAAATGGATTCTCTTACTAACTGGTCTTTTAAAGCAAAAACAATCTTTTTAAAAAAACAAGGTATTTTTCAAAAAAAATCTCCCTGGTTTTTAGGAGCTGGTGCTCATCCAAATTATCCCATGCATTTACCTTTACTTTTGTCATGGAGTTATTTTTGGATGGGGGAGGTTAACGATGCTTTAATTGGGGGATGGTTTTTTGTTTATTTTTTAATGTTGATTCTTTTTATATATTATTTTTTAAAAAGGTTTTTAAAAAGAGAGTATGTTTTGGGTTTAATAGCTTTTCTTTCAAGTATTCCTTTATTAGTTTATCATGGCTTTGTTGGCTATGCTGATCTAGCACTTTCATTTTATTTTACTTTAGGAGTTGGGTTTTTAAATTTTTATTTAAAAACAAAAAAGAATTTTAACTTAATATTGTCGGGTATTTTTTCTGGGTTTTGTATTTGGACTAAAAATGAGGGTTTAATACTTTTTGGAGCACTGATAATCAGTTATTTAATTATTTACCTTTTAAAAGAAAAGAAAGTATTTAAAAATATTAAAATTAAAAAGATATTATATTTCTTATTACCAACTATTTTAATATCTTTACCTTGGCTTATTTTTAAAAGTGTTAATAAATTAGGTTTTAATAATTTAGAAAAGCCTCTTTTACTTGAAGGGCCACATTTAAAGGTCTTACCACAAGTATTTCATCAAATATTTATTCCAAGTAGTTTGCATATTTGGCCTGGTATCTTTATTTTAGGGCTTTTGATCTTTGCCTTTAAATTTAAAAGGGTTGAGTTTAAAAATTGGTTTTTAGTTTGTGTTTTGTTTTTAGCATTTTTTGGTTATATTTTTATCTATACATTCACCCATTCGTACCAGTTTGTAATAGATGGCACAATTGTTGGTAGAAATATGATTACTATTTTACCTATCTCGATAATGGTTTTTGGAGTTGGGTTTTCTTTGTTAGCCAAAAGAAAATAAGTGTGATATAATTATAAATAATTATGAATATTTTACTTTTTAGAACTGGAGGAATAGGGGATGTAATTTTAACCACCCCTCTTATACGTCAAATTAAGAAAAATTTACCTAAGTCTAAGATTGATTATTTAGTTGGTGAAAAGCCAGGCCCTGTTTTGGAAAATAATCCTTATTTAAACCAAGTTATAGAGTTTAATGAAAATATAGTTTTTAAAAAAAGATTTTTTAGGCTTTTAAAACTTATTTTTAAGATTTTTAAAAAGGATTATGATGTAGTTTTTGTTTTAGGAAAGCATTGGGTCTATGGTGTTATATCATACTTTTTTGGAATAAAAAAAAGAATTGGATTTAAAAGAAAAAGAGATCTGTTTTTAACTGATAGTGTTGATTATAATAAAGTTCGCCATGAAAGCTTGTTTTACCTTGATCTTTTAAAAAAGATAGATATTAAGCCAGATTACAATGATACTTCTTTAGAGGCTTATCTTGATAAAAATGCAAAAGATTTTGCAAATAAGTTTTTTAAGAAAAACAATTTAGACAATCAAAAAGTTATAGCCCTTTCTCCTGGGGGCGGAACTGGAAAGAATGGTAAAGAAATTATAAAAAGATGGCCCAAAGAAAAATGGCCCAAACTTATAAAGCTTTTAAAAGAATCTGATTTTGTTCCTTTGCTTGTTGGAGGTGAATCTGATAAAAATCTAGAAAAATATATTTTTAAAAAAGAATCTAGTTTGTCTTTAATTGGAAAAACTAATCTTTTAGAAACAGGAGCTATTTTAAGTAAATGCAAGGCAATAGTTTGTTCTGATAGTGGTCTAGCTCATTTGTCAGCTGCTTTAAATGGAAAAGTATTATCAATTTTTGGCCCAACTGATCCAAAAAGATTTGCTCCTTTAAATAAAAATAGTAAATATCTTTTTAATGATAACCTTAAGTGTTCTCCTTGTTATGATTTATATGGTGATTTTAATATGGTCTGCGACAATCAAAGAACATGTTTTAGATCTATAACACCTGAATTGGTTTTTAAAGAATTAAAAAATTTAATTTAACCCTTAACAGGTACGATCTGTGAAGAGTAGGGCGGTTAAACCGCCCTACGGCGGTCTAACCGCCGATTTAGTCCTTAACTAATAGCAAAATGAGATCGAATATTCATAGAGTGATCCGAACTCCCTATCTATTATTTCTATAATTTATGGATTTGTAATCCACGAATTTAGTAAAATTTATGGATTTGTAATCCACGAATTTAGCAAAATTTATGGATTCATAATCCACGAATTTGATAATTTAATTCAGTAAACAATAATTTATGTTTTTAACGCTTTTTTACGTTTGTATATTTGGTATGGGATTAGCTTTTGGTAGTTTTTTAAATGTTTTAGTGTATAGAATGGCTAATAATGAATCTATTTTAGGCAGATCTCATTGTCCTAAATGTGGACACAAAATTGCTTGGTATGATAACATACCTCTTTTTTCTTTTATATTTTTAGGTGGTCGTTGTCGTCATTGTAATAAAAAGATTTCATGGGAATATTTTGCTGTAGAACTTGCTTTAGGTCTTTTGTTTGTATTTTCAGTTTCAAGAATTGCTGGAGATTACAAAGTTTTAAGCTTTATTTACGAATTACCTGAACTTTATCATTATATTGGTTTCATATTTGATGTTTTATCAAGTTGGGTAACGGTTTTTGTTTTAAGTTTTATATTTTTATATGATTTAAAGCATGAAGAAATAAAAGATAGAATTTTAATTCCTGGTATAGCTTTGGCTTTGTTTTTTAATGTATTTTTACCAGTTTTAGGAGGTCAACCTGAACCAGGTTTGGTTTTAGATAGGTTTGTCTCTATTTTAATAGCTGCCCTAATTCCAGTTTTGTTTTTCTTGTTTCAATATGTTTTAACAAAGAAAAAAGGGATCGGCTTAGGTGACTTAAGAATAGGTGCTTTTATGGGGGTAGTTTTAATAGAGTTTAAATTAGTGATTCTATCTTTATTTTTGGCTTATATTATTGGCTCTATAGTTTCAGCTATTTTAATTCTGACTGATAAAAAAAGCTTGAAATCACATATTCCTTTAGGACCATTTTTGGTATTTGGAACCTTTATTGCTTTTTTCTGGGGCGACAAAGTTATAAACCTACTGTTTTAATATCTTTAATATCCCCACATATAGCTATGTGGGAACTTAGTTTCCACATGGTTTTTCCACATGGTTTCTGGGGTAGTCAGATTATTAATTTAATTTTTTAAAGAATATGCGAAAAAAAGCCTTTACTATGATTGAAATTTTAGTTGTTATATCAATCACTGCTATGATATCAGGTATGATTTTTGCTAATATGAGATCAGGTGGAGAAGTTGGAGATTTAACAACCAGTGCTCAAAAACTAACCGAGATTGTAAAGCAAGCTCAAATGATGGCTTTTTCTGGAAAGCAAATTGCTGGAATAAGGGCGGATGGGGGTTATGGTGTTTATGTAAATGACACAACAAATCCTAGTGTTTATAAGCTTTTTGTAAACGACAGTGATGCTTCAAATTATGCTTATAATGATGGTGCAGATACTGTTCTTAGGTCATTTGAATTAAGTAGTAATGTTTTTTTAGATGCAGTTGATCATTATTTTATAATCTTTGT
>CAZGUY010000023.1:1661-4192 GCA_964528795.1 uncultured Gammaproteobacteria bacterium | reverse complement strand
TTAACTGATATATCTTTAGGTCAACAAACTGGAGAAAGGGTTCAAGCTATAAGTTTAGCTAGGGAAGGGATTGAAATAGTAGATAGTATTCGTTCTAGTAATTGGCTAGATCCTGAAAATTCATGGCCATATGGCCTTTCTAACGGGAGTTATGCAATTGATTTTCAAAGCAATTCTTTAAATACAGCTAGTTTTTCAGGCGGTAGTTCTATTACTGATTGTACTAATTGTTATCTTTGTGAACATGATACAGGTGAATATTTTTATCAATGTGCTGATAGCGGAGCTAGTTTTTCTCGCCTTATAACAATTGAAAATGGGGATGATTTAGGAGGTAATTGTTCTGACAATTGTGAAAAATATGTAAAATCACAGGTTCATTGGGAAGATAGAGGCAAAGATCACACTATCACCTTGGAAGCCCATTTTACTAATTGGAGAGAATCAGATTAAAGAAAATAATATTAAACATAAATGGCAATTAAAAACAAATATAATAAAAATAGTGCTTCAAATAAAAAAGCTTTTACTTTAATTGAGCTTATGGTCTCTTTATCTATTTTAGTTTTAGTTATTTTAGCAGCTATGGCTATTTATCTTAGGGTAATAGGAACCAGAGAAAAAACAGTTGGTCAGTTAAATATTCAAGAAGATGGCCAATTTTTAATGACCTTAATTGCTAAAGATGTCAGAGCCAATCAAATAGATTATGATAATTATGGAGACTATTGTAGTTCAATTACTGACTCAAACACAGCTGTAGGAGAGCTTTGCCTTGAAAATGTTTCTGAAACCCAAGAAATTATTTACAAAAAAGAAACTCAAGGAGACATTGATGTTATTAAAAAGTGCCAAGCTACAAATTGTACTGACAGTGATTTTAGTACTATTAGTATGTCAAAGTTAGAAGTAAAAAGGTTTGATATTTATATCAAGCCTGATTCAGAACCTTTTACAGCTGGTTCAACAAGTTATGTTCATCCAAGAGCAACTATTGTTTTAAAATTAGAATCTTTACTTGAAAAAGACCCCCCAAAACCATTGATTTTGCAACAAACCATTCCTCAAAGGTATGGTTTTAGAAAATAACCTCTCTCTTTGCCAGGTCGGACCTGGCAACCAGGTCCGACCTGGTAGGTACTGGTAGATAAATATAGGGCGGTTAGATCGCTGATTTATCCTTATTTATAATAAATATTTATTAATTGTTGCATTAATTGTTACAAAATGATACAATTAGGGATATAAGATGAAACAATTATTTATTTTATGCTTAAAGATAAGTTAAATCAAAGACAATTAAAGGTTTTAGAATTTATTCGAAAAAATGAAAAAGTTTCTAATTCAGATATTAGGGATTTTCTTGGTAATCAAGGAATTCAAGTATCTCGAGTTACTGTAGTAAGGGACGTTAATCGTTTGTTGGATAATGGTTTTATTAAAAAACATGGCAAAGGAAGATCAGTTTGGTATAAGGAAGCAGATAAATCAAAAGCTTTGCAATATATTGATATTGATAAATACTTTAAAAAGGGACCTGATGAAAGAAAGGCGGCTTTTAAAAAATTTAATTTTAAGGTTTTAAAGAAGTTTGATAATGTTTTTAATAAAAAAGAAAGAAAAGAATTAATAAATTTAAATAATCAGTATAAAAATCAAGTAGGCAAAATATCTTCTACTCTTTTACAAAAAGAATTAGAAAGATTGACTATTGATTTAAGTTGGAAATCATCCCAGATTGAAGGTAATACGTATTCTTTGATTGATACTGAAGCTTTAATAAAAGAAGAAAAAATGGCTCCTGGTCATAGTAAAGAGGAAGCAATAATGATTTTAAACCATAAAAAAGCACTTGATTATATCTTGAATAACAGGGATTATTTTCAAGAACTTAGTTTTTACAAAATTAGAGAAATTCATAAAATTCTTGTTAAAGATTTAGGAGTAAAATCAAAAATAAGAGAACATGGGGTTGGTATAACAGGTACACAGTATAGACCTTTGGATAATAAGTTTCAAATTAAAGAAGCTTTGGAACAGTTAGTTAAATTAATTAATAAAAAAGATAATCCTTTAGCTAAGGCTTTTATTGCTAGCTTACTTATTGCTTACATTCAACCCTTTGAAGATGGTAATAAAAGAACTTCACGAATGTTAACTAATGCCCTGCTTTTAGCTTATAACTTTTGCCCACTTTCTTTTAGAAGCGTAGATACGACTGAATACAAAAAGGCAATAATTCTTTTTTATGAACAAAATAATTTTAGGTTTTTTAAAGAATTATTTAAAGATCAGTTTAGATTTGCAGTAAATAATTATTTCTTGTAGATAAAAAAATTTATGGAAAATAATAAAGGAATTTCATTAATTTTAACTCTTTTAATAATGTCCTCTCTTTTAACAGGAGCGGTGATAGTTGGAGATATTTTAATTAGACATGGTCAGGTAATTCAAGGATCTGAAGTTTCTGAAATAGCTTATTTTTCAGCTAGAACAGGTATAGAAAAAACAGCTTATGAAGTTTTAAAAAA
>CAZGUY010000023.1:0-1561 GCA_964528795.1 uncultured Gammaproteobacteria bacterium | reverse complement strand
GTATATTCAGGTTATGAAAGGAGAATTAAAGCTACTTTTCGTAAATGGCAGATATATGGAAGCTAGGATATTAATATAATATTTTTTAATTCCATGGATAAAAAAACAAAGAAATTATTAAAAAAGATAAAAAACAAAAAAGTTGGGGTTTTTTGGGACGACTCCAACCTTTATCATGCTTATCAAAAATATGGATGGCGTATTGATGTTAAGAGGTTTAAAAGATTTTTACAAAAAAGATGTGATTTAAAATTTATAAATTATTATTTAGCCGTGCCTGATAAAAGTGATCAGTGTTATAATGGGACTCAAAAATACATTAAGAAAATAAACCCTTATGTTAATGTAATAACAAAACCATTAAAATATATTCAATTAGGTAAGAGTGTAACTAAGAAGGGTGATGTAGATGTAGAAATTGTTCTTGATGTAGTTAGAAGTATCAAAAAGTTAGAGGTTATTATAATAGTAAGCGGTGACAGTGATTATCTAGAGCTTAAAAATTATATATTAGAGGATTGTGACAATAAAAAAGTTATTTTTGCAGGCTATGAGGGGAATATGGCTAAAGAATTAAGAAGATGCTGGCATTTATTTTTAAACAGGTTTAAAAATAAACTTATTTTAAAATAAAAAATAAGCCCCAGGTTTTACCCTGGGGTAGCGTTGCTATTATTTAATATATCAATTAATTTAAATTTGTCAAATAAATCTGTGGAAAACTTTTAGTTAATTTTTAACAAAAAATATACAAAACTATCCACAGGCAAAAATTAAAATATTTGTTATAATAAATATAGAAGAAAACAGAAAAAATTAAATAGAAATTAGCTTTAAAGACTAACCTCTAAATATGGGAGGGAATCTTAGTGTATTGCTAAAATTTTTATTAAGAAATTAGCCGAACTGATTAATGGATATGCGATTTCCTTTTGCCAGGTGCTACCTGATATAGATAAATAATCTAATTATTAATTTTATGCCTAAAAAAAATATGGCTGCTTATAAAACAAAGAATATGTCAGCTCAAGAAAAAGTTAAACTAACAAGCCAACTCTTTGTTTTGGGAAAGAAATTAAATAAATTAAATAATAAAAATGAGCCAAAAGAAAAATAAGCAGGTAGATAATCCAGAAAAATTACTTATAGAAATAGCAAAAGCATTATCAGATTTACAAATACCATATATTATTACTGGTGGGTTTGCAGTCGCAGTTTGGGGTAGACCACGTTTTACAGCAGACATTGATATAGTTGTTAGTTTGATGCCAAAAAATATTGAAAAATTATCTGTGAAGCTTTGTAAATTAGGAGAAGATTCTTATATTGATGCAGAAATGATTGAGCAATCTTTAAAGATGGGGCGAGAATTTAACTTTATTCATGTTGATTCAGGAATGAAAGTTGATTTTTGGGTGGTTGATAATGATATTGACCAAAAAAGAGTTAAGGGGGGTATAAATAAACAATTTAATGACTACTCAGTAACTTTTATATCGCCCGAGGATCTTATTTTATCAAAGTTAGATTGGTATAAAAAAAGTAATTTAGAAAAAGATTT
>CAZGUY010000022.1:1229-9361 GCA_964528795.1 uncultured Gammaproteobacteria bacterium | reverse complement strand
ATAAGAAACCTTGTAATCCTTGTCTAATAAAGCGCCTTTTTTATTTTTAGGGGTCAAGACTACCATTTCATGATCCTTGCTTAATCTTTTTACCTCTTCAAAAGCTACATTCCCCATTCCTCCCTTATAAGGCGGATAAGTTGAAACAATGTGATATATTTTCATAAAAATTTTGCTTACTAATTTATATTATAAAAAAATTAAAAACTTAGAGCAATTTAAAAACAACCTTACAAACTAAGGTTGTAAGGGAAAAATAAAAAGAAGTTAAATAAAATTTTACCACTTTATTAGTTTTTTAATGTTTTTCCAATAAAACCCAAAAATAGGATTAACTACATATTTTATTAAAGGATGAGTAAAGCCCTTGAAATTAAATTTGCTTGTTAAAAATTGACTTAATTCTTTATCAGATATTTTTCTAATATTTTGAATCTTTTTTCTTTGTTTTAAAACATGAGGTAAGTGGAAGATAAAAGAAAGATAAGTTTTAATTTTTTGAAAAAACCAGCCCCCAAAAATAGAATATAATAATATACCCAGTTCCATAAATAAAAAAGCTGGCAATAATAAAATAAGAGTTGGAATTTTAAAAAACCTTAAAAGCATAAACAACCTATTTCTTTCTGACCAATACCAACGAAAATTAGATATTTTTTCAGTATATTTATGATAAACAATTGATTTAGGCACTAATCTAACATCCTTGCCAAGCATTCGAGCTCTTAAACTAATATCAGTGTCTTCATGATACATAAATATCTTTTCATCTAAACTTCCGTATTTTTTTATAAAAGAAGCTTTTAAAAACATAGCTGCTCCTGAAGCATAAGTTATACTAGGAGTACCTTTAAAATTTACTTCATCCTTTTTAATTTTATAATTAGAAGAATAACCAAAACCTAAGAAATGTAATTTATTACCAGCTGTTTGAATATATTCTTTTTTAGGATGACACATTAAAAGAGATTGTGATATAACTAAATCTTTATTTTCTTTGGCATTATAAGCTAATTCCTCTAAACAATTAACATCACAAACAGTATCTTGGTTTAATAAAAAAATATAATCAGGGTCTTTTTTTAAAGCTAGTTCTATGCCCTGATTATTGGCTTTTGCAAAGCCTACATTTTTTTTATTTTCAATGACTTTAACATCATCAAAATTATTTTTTATAAAAGAACTAGTATTATCAGAGGAATTGTTATCTACAACAATGATTTCAAAAGGCGGTAAAGTTTGCTTTTTTAAGCTTTTAAGACAATCTTTAATATATTTTTTTCCATTATAAGTCACAATAACAACTGAAATTTTTAACATGGAATAATATTTTAAACTTGTTTAGACTCCTTTTCAATTTCCTTTCTGTTTAAAAGCCCATTTTGAGCCCCATCTACGCTAATTACAGCAGCGCTTTCAATTATACCCCATAAAAGAGCCCTTTTAAGATTATTCTTTTCTAAAGATAAACTCCCTACAAAGCCAGAAGAAAAAGCATCTCCTGCTCCAGTAGTATTTTTAACTTCAACCTTTTTTGCTTTTTGGAAAAACACCTGCTTTCCATCACAAGCATAAGCTCCTTCTTTCCCACAAGTTATTGCTACAATATCAGGACCTAATTTACAAATTTCTTTTAAAAGTTCTTCTACTTTAAAATCTTTAATGCTTGTTTCGTGCGATACCAACTCTCTTGCCTCATCTTCATTTAAAATTAAGACTTCTAAATCTTTTAAAAACTTTTTTAAATCCTCATACTCATCTTTGATTTGGATATTGGATGGATTCCAAGCTAAGTTAGCTCCAATTTTATTTTTAAACTTAAATACTTTTTTTATAATATCGGGCCATTTAGGAGAACTAAGAGAAGAAATATAAAACCAATCAGTTTTTATTTTCTTTTTTGCTTTTTTAGGAAATTGTAAATAATCAACTGCTCCATGATGAGTAAAAATACTATGAACTTTTTCTTTTTTTAAAGAAGGTATAAAAGAAAAAGCAGTTGGATGCTCTTTATCTTTTTGAACAAGCTGGGTACTTATTCCTCTTTGCTTCATTTTTTCTACTAACCTTTTTCCATTTTGGTCATCGCCTATCCTTGTAATAGCAGCAGTTTTAATGCCAAGCTTTGAAAAACCAGCTCCTGTATTTAGGGCTCCTCCACCAGCAAAAAAAGAAACATCTTTAACATAAATCTTTGCCCCAGCCTCAAAGCCTAAAATCTTTTTAACTAAAGGGTTGGGGTCAGGGTTTTCTAATACCTTGCCTTCGTCAGTATAAAAAATAAAATCTTGAACCGCCCCTCCAATAGTTATAATATCATAATTTTCCATAAATAATCTTTTAAAAGTCTCTCAATTTAGCTTTAAATTTATTTTCAATTCTTTTAATTATTTTATCCTGAATATTATCTATTTTTTCACTTTTAAGAGTTTCTTTATCAGATTGATAAATAATATGAAAAGCAATATTTCTTTTATCACCAAACTTTTCATCTTCAAATACATCAAACAACTCAACCTCTTTAATTAAATTACTAACTGATTGAACTTGATCTTTTATCTTGCCCCAATTAATATCTTTGTCTACTAAAAAGGCTAAATCTCTTTTAAAGGTAGGATAAGGAGATATTTTATTATATTTTTTATTATCTTTATATAACTCAATTAAACTGTTTAAATCAATTTCAAAAAATCCAAAATCTTTTTCACCACAAATCCCAATATTTTTACCATCCACACTAATTTGAGCAATATGATCTTTTTTAGTTTCTAAATCATATTCTAAATCTAAACGTTTAAATAAAACATCTAAGCCTGCTTTTGCTTTTAAAAATAAATCTTTTTTTGATTTTACTACTCCAGCTATTTTCTTTTCCTCTTGCCTTTTTCCGTTTTCTTTGTAAAAAATTCTACCTATTTCAAAAATTTTAAATTCATTAAAATGATCAGAGTTTTGTTTTGCATTATTAAAAAGCAAAGGCAAAAGACTAGTTCTTAAAATATAATTTTTAGAATTTACTGGATTATCTAACTCTAAAACATTATCATTTTTTTCTATGTTACTTTCATGATCTTTTTCACTATAAAAACAATAATTTAACATTTCATCAAAACCAGCTCCTGTTAAAATAGATCTTATATTTTTAGTTGATCTTTTTTCTTTTGATTTAATTTGGGGTTTAAGGTGAGCTTTAATTGGTTTAGGGTCTACTCTTTTTAAACCATAAAGTCTTAAAACTTCCTCTACAATATCTTCGAAAATGTTTAAATCATTTCTCCACATTGGTGGAGTAACTAATAATTTTTTGCCTTTTTCTTTTACTTTGCAACCAATGTTATTTAAAATATCTTTTATTTCCTTATCAGAAATATCTGTTCCAATAAAGTTTCTTAAGCGCTTAGGTTTAAATTTGATTTCTTTTCTTTTTTTAAGTTTTTTAATTTGTTTATCAATAATTTTTGTTTTTACTTTCCCGCCAGCTAACTCTTTAATCATATCAATAGCCCTGTACATCCCGTATTCAGCAAACTTTAAAGGTAGATCTTTTTCAAATCTAATAGCAGAGTCAGTTCTTGAATCAATCCTTCGAGAGGTTTTTCTAATTGAAACAGGATCAAAGCAAGCTGATTCAATAACAATAGTTTGGGTATTTTTATCAATACTAGTTGGCTTCCCCCCTACTACACCAGCGACTGCAATAGGATTGTCCTTATCAGCTATAACGGTATCTTTAGGTCCTAATTCATGACTCTCATTATCAAGGCATAAAAGTCTTTCTCCCTTTTTTGCTTTTCTAACAACAATTTTGTCTCCTTTAATTTTATCTCTATCAAAAGCATGCAATGGTTGACCAATTTCTACTAATACATAGTTGGTAATATCAACAATATTGTTAATTGGCTCTAAACCATAAGATCTTAAAAATGATTTAACCCAATCCGGAGATTCTTTAACTTCAATATTATCTAAAACAATCGCCATATATCTTTGGCAGCCCTTTTTATCCTTAACTTCAACTTTAATATCTGTTTTATCTTTTTTATCTTTATAAGTTGGGTATTCAAAATCAAGCTTTTTACCCAACGCAGCTGCTATTTCTCTTGCAAAACCAACGTGATTAAAAAGGTCGGGTCTATTAGTAATTGATTTGTTTTCAACATCTAAAATAACATCATCCATTCCTAGCACTTTTGAAACATCTTCTCCGATTTTGACATCTTTATCTAAAATTAAAATACCAGTATGATCATCTCCTACCCCAAGCTCATCTTCAGCACAAAGCATGCCTTTTGATTTTTCTCCTCTTATAGTTTGTGATTTAATCATGGTTCCATCTGCAATTTTAGAGCCAGGTAAAGCTAAAGGTACTTTATTACCCTTTTCCATATTAAAAGCTCCACAAACCACTCTTAAATCAACCTCTTTTCCGTTAATTTTCGTTTTAACATCAACTAATTGCAATTTATCAGCATTAGGGTGTTTTTTAAAATCCTTAACTTTAGCTACTATAATATTTTCTAGTTTTTCACCAAGCTTTATAACTTCTTCAACATTAGCAACTTTTGTATTTAAAAGATCCACCAGTTTTTCTGGTTTAGGAAGATCTTTAATATTTTTTTTAAGCCAATTATAACTTAATTTCATGATTTAAATTTATTTATCTTTATAAATCTTACTTGAAGTTAAAAAGAAATACTCTACAAAAACTAAAAAGACAACCAAAAACAAAGTATTCCACCAAAATAAAAGATCAATACTTTCTAAAACAAGAATTGCCACTACTAAAACAGAAAAAATTAAGGCTTGCCTAAAAGCAACCCCAACCTGCTTAAAAATAGGTTTTTTGCCTAAACGAATCCTAATAAAAAGACCTAAAAGAGATCCAGTCCCTAAAATAGACAAAAATAAACTAAAATAAAACAGTATTAAACCAAGCAAACCATTATACTCAGGATGAATAAAAAGCAAAACACAAACCCAAGCAATCCAAGAAATTAGAGTTAAAACAGCCATTAAATTCAAATATTTCTTTAAAGTCATAAAATTTATCTTATTTTATTTAAAGCATTTTTATTATATAAACTTTTTTAACAATCGTCAATAAAAAAACCGCCTACCCTTTTAAGGTAGACGGCTTGTAGCTTTTATATTCTATTCTCTACATTCCCATTGGCATGCCTCCCATACCGCCTGGCATTCCTCCGCCGGCTTTTGGGGATCCGCCTTTACTACCACCATCATCATCTGAGTCACTTGGTTTTTCAGTTACTACTGCTTCAGTAGTCAAAATCATAGTAGCAATAGAAGCAGCGTTTTGAAGAGCAGTCCTTGTAACCTTAGCTGGATCAACAATACCTGACTTAACTAAATCTTCAAATTTATTTGTTAAGCCATTGTATCCTTCGTGTTTGGATTTTTCTTTAATTTTTTGAACCACAACTGCTCCTTCCATATGACCAGCATTTTCAGCAATTTGGCGAGCTGGTTCTTCAAGAGCTCTTTTAAGAATTTCAATTCCAAACCTTTCATCATCTTTGGTTTTAAGGTCATCTAAAACCTTCAAAGCTCTAATTAAAGCAACTCCTCCCCCAACAACAATACCCTCTTCAACAGCAGCTTGAGTTGCATTTACAGCATCTTCAACTTTAAACTTCTTTTCTTTTACTTCTGTTTCAGTAGCAGCTCCAACTTTTATAACAGCAACTCCACCAGCAAGTTTAGCTAATCTTTTTTCAAGTTTTTCTTTACTAAAGTCAGAGTCAGCATTATCAATTTGCTTTTTAATTTTTTCAACTCTTTTTTTGATTTGTTTTTTAGTACCTTTACCGTCAACAATAGTAGTTTCATTTTTCTTAGAAACTACTTTGTGAGCTTGACCTAAGTCACTCATTTGAGCATTTTCAAGTTTGAGCCCAACATCTTCACTAATTACTTTACCACCCGTTAAAGTAGCAATGTCTTGAAGCATTTGTTTTTTACTATCTCCAAATCCTGGAGCTTTAACACCTAAGACATTAAAGCGACCTCGTAGTTTGTTAACAACTAAGGTAGCTAAAGCTTCTCCTTCAATATCATCAGCTATAATTACTAATTCTTTTTTATTTTCATTAGCCATCTTTTCTAAAAGGGGTAAAATGCTTTGAAGGGAAGAAATCTTTTCATCAGTGATTAAGATGTATGGATCAGAAAATTCAGCTGTCATCTTTTCTTCATTAGTTACCATATAAGGTGAAACATAACCTTTATCAAATTGCATACCTTCTGTAACTTCTAAATCCATACCAAAAGATTGAGATTCTTCTACTGTTATAACACCGTCCTTTTCAACTTTGTCCATTGCTTCAGCAATTATTTCTCCTATTTCTTCATCATTAGCAGAAACAGAAGCAACCTGCTTTATTTTATCTTTTGTAGAAACAGGTTGAGAAATATTATCTTTTAATTCTTTTACAATACTTTTAACTCCTTTATCAATACCTGCTTTTACTTGCTTTGGGTTAGATCCTGCTGCAACGTGTTTTAAGCCAGCAGAAATAATACTTTGAGCTAAAATAACAGCAGTGCTGGTTCCATCCCCAGCAATGTTATTGGTTTTAGAAGCAACCTCTTGTAAAAGGCTTGCTCCTACATTTTCGTATTTATCTTCTAAATCAATTTCTTCAGCCACTGTTACTCCATCATTGGTAATAGTTGGGCTACCCATACCTTTGTCTAGGGCCACGTTTCTTCCAACTGGACCCAAGGTAACCTTTACAGCGGCTGCTAATTTATCTACTCCCTCTTTAAGGGATTTTCTAGCTTCTTCATCAAATATTATTTGTTTAGCCATACTTTTAATTAATTTAAATTAATTACTTTATTATAGCGACTACTTTATCATAGTCGACAACTAAAAATTCTTGGTCTCCAAGTTTATATTCATTGGAACCATATTTTTCAAATAAGATTTTATCACCGACCTTTACTTCGATGTTTTCTTTTTTACCATTTGGTAAAGTTTTTCCATCTCCTGCTTTTAAAACCTCACCCTTTTGAGGCTTTTTTTTGTTAGCAGTTTCTGGTAAAACAATACCAGCTTTACTTACTTCGTCTTCAACAATCGGCTTTACAATAATTCTACTACCTAATGGTTTAAGGTTTAGTTTAGCCATAAATTAAATTATTAAATTAGTTTATTAAATTATTTAGCAGTCAAGACCTTTCAGTGCTAAATTATAAAATCTTTTTTAAAAGGTGTCAAGGATTGAGGTTTAAAAAAAAGAAGAGAAGGAAATATTCCTTCTCTATAATTGAAGTATTTATTGTCTAATTTCGTTTTCTTTCCTCTAATTTCTGTCTCAACTCTTCCCTTGTATCACAAGTTTCAAGACCGATATCAGTTGCAATTGCTACATTTTTGTAAGACTTATGAGGGTCCAATGTTAACTGTTTAATGTTAGCTAATTTAATTTCGATTTCAGGTTTAAATCTTTTAAGCATTCTGGCCTGCCCCATTTTCCACAAGGTTTTTGAAAGCTCTTCCTTATTATCATCTTTCCAAACAATAGAAAATTTTGATTTAGTTAAATCAATACCAGGCCTATCACTAATAACATAATCAAACTTTAGTGGGTCAGGGTCTTTGTTTAAAAAGAAGATTTGTTTGGTCTTATCAAAATAAGCTGCTAATTTACTTTGGGCTATATCCCAAAGACTTCCTCTTGATTTTGGGTTCCACCAAACATGAACAAATTCATTTTCTAAAATATCATTCTCATGCTCATTTACAATTCTTAAACCAACTTCATCATCCTGATCTGTATCCTCATAAGGACATTTAATTTTTTCGCCTCTTTTTCTAATCCTACTAACATAAGCATCAAGTAATTCTTTTTCTTCATCCTCTAATTTTCTTACCGGACAAATTAAATAAATACCCATTTCTTGCCTCCTTTTTATATTAAGTTTTAACAAACTATATTTATTTTTAAAATACAAGAAATTTTAGCCTTTGTCAAGCTATTGACAAATCTTTTAAAGAATAATAATCTAAAAACAGATGGCGCTGTGGCGGAATGGTAACGCAGTAGCTGTGCAAGGCTACTTTCAAAGGTTCGATTCCTTTCAGCGCCTCAAAAGGAGGATTAAATAAA
>CAZGUY010000022.1:0-1129 GCA_964528795.1 uncultured Gammaproteobacteria bacterium | reverse complement strand
AATTAAAGACCAAATTGTCCTTTCATTTGCTTAGAAGCTTGCTTTTTCACATCATCTAAAGCTTCATTAATACATTTTTTTAAAGCTTTTTCCTGTTTACTTTTATCTAAATCCTCATTTAAGGAAACATTTATTACTTCCATTTTTCCATTAACAGTAACTTTGACTCCATTTTCATTAGCTGTACTTTTTACAGATGAAAGAGAGTCTTGCATGTCTTTTAACTTTTTTAATTGTTTAAACTTGTCAAACATAATTTATTTTTTATAAGAATTTAAGATTTGTTTTATTCTTTTAGATTCCTTTTCAACTAAATCGCCTTGATAACTAGCATTATGAGCATGGGAACCAGAATAGCTTGGAGCTTTTTGATCTAGATGAAGATTAAAACCATAATCATGTACATAAATATGAAACCTAGGATAATTACCACTCCTTAAAGTTCTCACATAACTTAAATCACCTTTTCTGGATCTTATTGATCTATAACCACACTTTCTTAAAAGGTCATTTGTATTTAATTGAATAGAATCAAAATCAAATTTTATTTTCATGGATTATAAACCTAACAATTTACGACTTAAAGCAATATTTACTATTCCCCATATAAAGGACAAAATCATCATTATATTACCATCCTTTTTAGTGGTTTTATCTTTTCTTAATATAAAGCCAAATATTATCCCAGCTGGAATTGGGTTAAACAAAACAATTACATAACCTAAATTTATTAGTTTTTGCTTAGAAAAACTAACTTTTTCGAGTTTATTTTTCTTTTTTGCCATATTAAATTTTAAATATAAGCGAAATTACTCTTCTTCTGCAAAGTAAACTTCATCTCCTTCTTTAGCTTGTTCTTCTAATTTTATGCCAACTGCATCACCAGCACTTGCCTCTTCAATATTTTCGTGTTCTACCTGCATTGAGGTAACTTCTTGAGTGAAATCTCTATTTCCATTTCCACCAACAACATGAATCTCATCACCAACTTCTAAATCTTCATCTAATTCCAAAACTCCAACATTAATTTTTCCAAAAAAATGAGTAATTGTACCTACTTTTTTTTCTTTAGACATAATTAATAGAAATTATATTAATTAGTTACTTTTAATTATATCACTAATAAAAT
>CAZGUY010000021.1:0-9420 GCA_964528795.1 uncultured Gammaproteobacteria bacterium | reverse complement strand
AGAAGTTTTTCAGTTAAAAATATAATAAGGCCAATTGTTGCCATAATTCCACTTACAAGCCAAAATCTCATAACAATTTTTGGTTCTGGCCAGCCAATAGCTTCAAAATGGTGGTGAATAGGGGTTGATTTAAATATTTTTTTACCTTTAATCTTTTTTGAAAAAGTCTGAACAATAACAGATGATGATTCAAATACTAGAATAAAACCTATTATAGGAAGTAAAATAAAAGTATTAGTAAGCATTGCCAAAATCCCTAAAAGTACCCCTAAAGACATTGAACCAGTATCTCCCATAAAAAACCTAGCTGGATAAATATTAAACCATAAAAAGGCTGTTAAAGCTCCAACAATAACACCACAAAAAGCAGCTAAATCAAATTTTCCTTGAATAAAAGCAATAGCCCCTAAAGCAACAAAAGAAATTAAAAGCACTCCACCAGCTAAACCATCTAAGCCGTCTGTTTCATTAACTGAAAAACTTGTAGCCACAATAATAAAAATAAATAAAGGTATATACCAGAAACCAATATTAAAGTCTCCCACAAAAGGGATATGAATTAAATCCCAGCCTAATTTTGAAAAAAACCAAAATGCTCCCACTCCAGCTATCACAGTATATAAAATTAATTTATGACGAACCTTAAGACCACCCCCTTTACCACCAATTTTTTTTATATTTAAAAAATCATCAAAAAGACCTACTAAAGCAGAAGCTACTAAAGCACCTAAAGGTAAAAGAGTTTGAGAGCGAGACAAGAAATTTAATTCTTTAAAAAGATCAAAACCAGTAAATTTTTGTAAATAAAAAATACCAACTGCTAAAATAAAAGTAGTCCCCCAAATTAAAACCCCTCCCATAGTTGGTGTTCCTTGTTTTTCTTTATGTAATTTAGAAAAAACAGGAGTAGTCCCGTCATCTCTAATTTGCTTTCCAAAATTATATTTATATAAAAAATGAGTTAAAACAGGAGTTAAGAAAAAAGCAATACAAAAAGAAAGTACAGTTAAAATAAAAATTTTAATAACAAAAAAAAGCATAGCAACAGCTTAAATAATTAATTTTATTATTTTTCTAATACACAAATAAATTATATCAATTAACTTACACCTTGACAAGATAGAAACTAATAATTATTATAAAAGAGACAAATAACAAAGATATTAACCTAAATTCGTATGGCACATAAAAAAGCGGGTGGAACTACTAAGCTAGGTAGAGATTCAGAAGCGAAAAGACTAGGAATAAAAAAATTCGGTGGTCAAGAAATTAAAGATGGAGAAATTATTGTCCGCCAAAGAGGAACAAAATTTCACCCTGGTAAAAATGTAAAAAAAGGAGGAGACGACACCCTGTATGCTCAAAAATCAGGGACAGTTTCCTTTAACAAGAAAAAAGTAAAAGATTTTCGAGGTAAACTACAAAAAAGAACTTTTGTTAATGTAGATTAATTTATTTCAAATCTATATAAATTGGTTTAATACCAATAAATTATAAAAAAGAGCTTGGGAATTTTCCCAAACTCTTTTTGTTTATAAATTTTACTATAAAGTTCTATTCTTGATCTGTATTTTCTTTATTATCCGTTTTATTGTCTTTTTCTTTATTATCAGCTTCTACTTTTTCAATTTCCTCTTTTGCTTCTCTTTCTTTTCTTTCTTGTTGATATTCTTTAATAGTTTTGTCTGATTTAATTACTTCAATAGCTTTTTGAATTTGAGGATCTTTATTAACCTCTTCTCCAAGTTCTTTATCAAATTCAACTTTTACATCAGGATTTATACCTTTTTCTTCAATTGACCTACCATCAGGAGTATACCAGTGAGCTACTGTAATTTTTGCAGCGGCTCCATTTTTAAATTCTTTTAGTTCTTGAACTGATCCTTTACCAAAGGTTTTTTCTCCAACTACTACTGCCTTACTATAATCTTGCATAGCACCCGAAACAATTTCAGAAGCTGAAGCTGAACCTTCATTAACTAAAACTACTGTTCTTGTATTAGAAAATTTTCCATTACCATAGCATTTATAATCTTCCTCATTATCATTAGCATCTTTTGAAAAGGTAACTACTTTTTGACCAAGCCAAAACCCGGCAATATCTACAGCAGTTGATAAATAACCACCTGGATTATTTCGAAGATCTAAAATTATACCTTGAGCATCAGAATTTTCAACTACTTGAGCAATATCTTTAAAGTCTTCCCAAGTATCGCCAGAAAAATGAGATATATTAATATAAGCAATATTGTCATCTTTCATTTCCCAAGTTACAGTTTCAATTTCAATAGTATCTCTTACAATTTTTATATCTTCAGTAGAACTAGCTCCTTTATGTAAAACAGTTAGGGTAACTGGTTCTCCTTTTGGACCTCGAATTAATTTGGCAGCTTCATCTAAGCTCATTCCAAGAGTATCTTTACCATCAATAGCATAAACCTTATCCCCGGCTTTCATACCAGCTCTTTTAGCAGGAGTTTCTGGTAAAGGTGATATTACGGTTAAATAATTGTCTTTAATAGTTATTTCAATTCCTACTCCCTCAAAATCACCTGACATTGTATCTAGGAAAAAGTTAGCATCCTCAGGATTAAAAAAACTTGAATAAGGATCATCTAAACTATTTATTACTCCAGTTAGGGCTCCGTAAAATAATTTCTCGTCTGAAACAGGCTGTTTAACATATTCCTTCTTTGCTGTTTCCCATACATCCCATAAAAGATCAAAAGGTAAATCTTTATCTACTGTTTTTGGAATAGGCAATTCCTGCCAGGTTGGATTTAAAAATCTTGGATAAACAACTTTATTAAAAAAGTTTCCAGCTACAAACGCAATTGCAAAAATTAAAATTGTATAGATTATAATATTAATTTTGCTAGTCTTTGACTTAGAGCTTTTTTCTTTTTTATTCTTTTTCTTAGGTTTTTTAATTTTAGAATCTTTCTTCATAAATAGTTTTATTAATATTTTATTTTATTAATTATTATTAATTTAATTATTTTTATTGAATAAACCTTTGTAATCCAAATGGTCATAAGCTTTTTTAGTGGCAACTCTTCCTCTTGAGGTTCTTTTTATAAAATTAAGTCTTACTAAATAAGGTTCATACATTTCTTCAATTGTATCTCTATGCTCTCCTACTGCAACAGCTAAATTTTTAATACCAACCGGACCACCTGAAAATTCTTTTATAATTGTTTTTAAAATTTTTCTATCAAGTTGGCTAAGTCCTTTTTTATCAATTTCTAACATTTCCATAGCCTTATCAACGGTAGATTTTTTAATTTTACCATCTTCTTTAACCTCAGCAAAGTCACGCACTCGTCTAAGCAACCTATTAGCCACCCTTGGGGTAAAACGAGATCTTTTTGCTATTTGCTTTTCAGCATTTTCTTTTAAATCCACTCCTAAGATCTTAGCAGATCGCTCAATAATTTTTTCAATATCTTTATTATTATAAAAGTCTAATTGGTATGAAAAGCCAAACCTATCTCTTAAAGGAGGAGATAAAAGACTAGGTCTTGTAGTAGCTCCAACCAATGTAAATTCAGGTAAATCTAATCTTAAAACTTTAGCACTTGGTCCTTTCCCTACTACAATATCAAGGGCATATTCTTCCATAGCCGGATAAAGAATTTCTTCTACACTTCTTGGAATTCTATGCAACTCATCAATAAAAAGAACACCTTTGTCTTCTAAATTAGTTAAAATAGAAGCTAGATCTCCCACTTTTTCTAAAGCTGGTCCAGAAGTTGTTTTTATGTTAGCTCCCATTTCATTAGCAATAATATATGAAATGGTAGTTTTACCTAAACCGTGAGAACCATAAAAAAGAGAATGATCTAATGAATCTCCTCTTTTTTTAGCGGCTTTTATAAAAACTCTCAAATTCTTCTTTAGTTTTTTCTGACCTATAAATTCATCCAAACTTTTAGGACGGAGTGTATTTTCGAGCTTGTCGTCTTCTGGTAATTTTTTGGCAACAAAGTCTTTATCAGGCCCCTTTTTATTGTTAAAATCTTTTGAACTTTCAATCATAAATTTTGGTTTTACTTCTTTATTCTATATTATTTCACAAACTTTGTAAAGCATTTAATCTTTACAAAATTTTTAAAAATACTATACTAAATAGTAATAAATTGCTAAAAATGACGCGCGCATAGCTCAAGGGTTAGAGCGCGACTCTTATAAAGTCGAGGTTCCTGGTTCGAATCCAGGTGCGCGCATTTTTAACAAACACAACCTTTATGAAAAGTTTTTTAATTGGTACACTAATAGTAGCTTTAGGATCCCTAGTAACTTGGAAAGCAAATTGGATTTTAGATAATTTTGGAAGAACTAGATGGGCTGAAAAGCATTTAGGAGGAGGAAGTCGTGTTTTTTATAAATTAATAGGTATTGGTATAATTTTTTTAGGATTTTTTGTATTAAGTGGCATTAGTAAAGCTTTACTTAAAGGTTTTATGAATATGCTTCAAATGGGCCGGTAGCTCAGAGGCCAGAGCACTGCTTTTGCATGGCAGGGGTCACGGGTTCGACTCCCGTCCGGTCCACCATGAACCACGTTGGGTTCATGGCAAGCCATTTAGTCATTACAAATTATGGGGCCCAATAGAAGTCGAACCAGAAAGGGGTATATTTTTTAAAAAAATACAAAGGGAGGTCTTTCCTCCGTCAGGAGGTGAGAGCTCCGAGTGAACAAGTAATACCTAACCAAAAGGTATATTTAAAATAATAATTAATTTTATTTATTTATGAACTTTAAAATCAAAGGTGGGAAAAAGTTAAAAGGTACTGCAATTACAAACACAGCTAAGAATTCAGCAGTTGCTCTTCTTTGCGCTTCTTTATTAAACAAGGGAAAAACTATTTTAAGAGATGTCCCAAGAATTGAAGAAGTAGAAAGAATTAATGAAGTTTTAAAAAGTATTGGCGTTAAATTAAAATGGTTAAATCATTCTGATTTAGAAATTACTCCTCCTAACAAAGTTAGTATGGAAGAAATCGACCAAAAAGCTGCTATGAAAACAAGGAGTATAATTTTAACTTTAGGAGTTTTAATTCATGATTTTAAAAAATTTAAAATACCACAAGCTGGAGGATGTAAATTAGGAGCAAGAACTGTAAAACCTCATTTTTTTGCTTTAGAAAATTTAGGAGTTGATATCAAAACAAAAGAAACTCATTACCAAATTAAACATAAGGGTTTAAAAAGTAATAAAATTGTTTTATATGAAGCAGGAGACACAGTAACTGAAAATGCTATTATGGCTGCTTCAAAAATTCCTGGTGAAACTATAATAAAAAAAGCTTCTGCTAATTATCAAGTTCAAGATCTTTGCAACTTTTTAACAAAGCTAGGTGTTAAGATTAAAGGCATTGGTACCACCACTTTAAAAGTTTATGGTAAACAAGATTTAAATAAAGATATTGAGTATCATTTATGTGAAGATCCAATAGAATCAATGCTTTTTATATCAGCCGCTGCTACTACAAATTCTGAAATTACTATTAAACGTTGTCCAATAGAATTTTTAGAACTAGAACTTTTAAAACTAGAAAAAATGGGGTTTAATTTTGAAATAAGTGACCCTTATAAATCAAAAAATGGTTTTACTGAGCTAGTTGATATTAAAACTAAAAAATCAGACCTTAAAGCCCTTCATGAAAAACTTGCCCCTCGCCCATTTCCAGGAATTAATATTGACAATTTACCATTTTTTGTTCCAATTGCTACTCAAGCCAAAGGAGAAACTCTAATTCATGATTGGGTTTATGATAATAGGGCAATTTATTATACAGAGCTTCAAAAATTAGGAGCAGATATTAATCTAGCTGACCCTCATCGAGTCTACATTAAAGGAAAAACAGATTTAAAAGCTAATGAAATTATTGCTCCACCTGCTCTTCGCCCAGCTGCTATAATCTTAATTGCAATGCTAGCTGCTCCTGGAGAATCAATCTTAAGAAACGTTTATTCAATAAGGAGAGGGTATGAGGATTTAGCAAACAGATTAAACAAAGAATTAGGAGCTGACATCAAAAGGATTGATTAAAATATAAAAATCAATAATTTAAAATTTATGGTTAAGTCTTTAAAAAAACAAAAATTATTAAACATTAAAAAACTTCTTAAAGATGTTGGCATTGAAGAAAAACAAAAGATTGCTGATCTAGGTTGTGGCAGAAGAGGATCATTTAGCCTTCAAGCTGCTAAAATGGTAGGTAAAAATGGTATTATATTTGCAGTTGATATTTTAAAACCAGCCCTTAAAAATGTCAGAAGTAAGGCGGAACTTTTTAAAATTTCTAATATAAAAACAATTTGGGCTGATTTAGAAGTTTATAAATCAACTAAAATTCCTGACAATGAGGTAGATATAGTGCTTTTGAACAACACCCTTTTCCAATCTAAAAAACCTAAAATGGTTTTAAAAGAAGCTAAAAGAATTTTAAAAATGGATGGCAAAATCTTAATAATTGATTGGAAATCAACTGATTCTCCTTTAGGTCCTCCAGTTGAAAAAAGGATTAAAGATAAAAAAGTAAAAGAATTAGCAAAAGATTTAGACTTAAAGCTTGTTAGAGAATTTGAAGCTGGTTCTTACCATTACGGTTTTATTTATAAAAAATAATTTTTAGAATTTTATTTTAATATAAAAAAGTGCGCCCTTTTTAGGGCGCATAATTTTAAAAACAATTTTCAATTATATTCATTCCTGAACACAGGACATTCGAAAACAGGTGTTACTAATCCATACTTACAACAGAGTTTATAAAGTCTTTCTGCTTTAGGACAATTGTCATCTTGGCCGGGTTTAAAGCGACTGCATTCATGACAAAGACAAATATCTCTATGAGTACCTTTGAATTCAGATTTTACCATAACTAATATGCCGTGGTGCTCATAGCATTCAAACTTTGACCTATTAACTTCATTTTTTAAAATACACTTATTACATTCTAAAACTGGTACTTTCATGCTTTCTTCGTGTTCAAACTTAGCAATAGCTTTTGCAATAGGACAATTGTCATCTTGGCCGGGTTTGTACTTTTTACAATCCTGACATAAATCGTGCTTTTCTTTTTCACCTTTTAAGTCTTTCCTGGCTGTAACCCATATTCCACCTTTGATAGGAAAACGGACAAATTTCTCTTTCATGTTTACCTCCTTTTTGATTTTAAATTTATTATTAAAATAGCAGAAATATGGATGTTTGTCAATATTTGAACTTGACTTTTACAAAAACTTCTTTATAATAAAATTAAGCCTTTATTAGTAAAAGGGCTTTTAATTTTAATTTAATTTTTTATTTTATGGCAAAATCAACAATCCTTTCATCAATTGATGAAATATGTGACAATAAAAACCTTTCTAAAGAACAAGTTTTGTCAGCTATTGAGCAAGCCTTAGCTGCTGCTTATCGTAAAGACTTTGGGAATAAACAACAAAATATTATTGTAGAATTTGAACCTGAAACTGGCAATATGAAAGTTTACGAAGAAAAAGAGGTAGTTGAAGACATAGATGAAGATAGTGATGAAAAAAGATATATAAATAGAAAAACAGAGATTCAATTGTCAGATGCAAAAGAGCTTGGTGATGAATGGAAGAATACAAGAAAAAATGCCAAAAAAATAAAAGTTGGAGATGTTTTAAGAAAAGATAGAGAAATCCCTTCTAATTTTGGAAGAATTGCAGCTCAAACTGCAAAACAAGTTATTATCCAACGACTTAGAGAATCAGAAAGAGAAACGCTTTATGAAAAATATAAAGATAAACAAGGAGAAATTTTAAACGGAATAGTTCAAAGAAAAGGAAATAAAAATATTTACATTGACCTTTCTGATACTACCGCTATTATGCCTTATAGAGAACAAGTAAAAGATGAAAAATATTGGATTGATCAAAAATTAAAAGTTTATATCAAAGAAGTTAAAGAAACAACTAAGGGACCAAATATTATAGTTTCAAGAAAACACCCTTCTATTTTAAAAGATTTAATTAAAACAGAGATTCCAGAAGTTGCAAATGGTAAAGTAGAAATCAATGCTATTGCAAGAGAGCCTGGTTCAAGAGCTAAAATTGCAGTTTCAACTGATGAAGAATCAATTGATCCAATTGGTGCTATTATTGGTCAAAAAGGAATTAGAATTCAGACTATTATTAACGAAATAGGAGGAGAAAAAATAGATGTTATTGAATATTCAGATGAGCCAAAAGAATTTATTAAAAATGCATTAGCACCAGCTAATATTGTTAAATTAGAACTTCAAGAAAAGAAAAAGGCTGTTGCTCATGTTAAAAAAGATCAAATCTCACTTGCAATTGGTAAAGCAGGTCAAAATGTTCGCTTAGCTGCCAAACTTACGGGTTGGAAAATTGATGTTGTTGAAGCAAAAGAATCTAAAGATAAATCAAAAGACAAACAAGATAAAAAGAAAAGTAAGAAGAATAAAAAAGATAAAGATGAATCAAAGAGCAAGAAACCTAAAGACAAGAAAGACAAAAAAGAAGTAGAAGAAAAAGAATCTAAGGATAATAAAAAGAAAAAAGAAAAGAAACAAGGTAAAAAGAACAAAGAAAGCAAAGAAAAAAGCGAAAAAAAGAAAAGCAAGAAAAATAAAGATAAAGACAAGAACAAGAATTCTAAAACCAAAAAAGTAAAGAACAAAAAACAAGACAAAGAACAAAATAAGAGCTTTAAAAAGAAAAAAGAATCTAAAAAGAAAAAGTCTGCAAAAGAGAATAAGTCCGAGAAAGACAACAAAAAAAATAAAAAAAATAAATAAATTATAATGATATTAAATTGGATACTTTTTGCCATATTTGCAGCATCAATCATTGCTATATTGGGAATTATGGTATCAAAAAGCAAAACTTATAATAAACCTTCTTATCCTTATCAAATCAAAATCAAAAAAAGAAATAGTAATAAAGTTAAGAATCTTTTGAAAAACAAATTAAATAAAATAAAGCAGGTTTTAAAAAATTTGCAAAATAAAAAATAATTATATAAAATAAACCTAGGCCAACGTAGCTCAGTGGTAGAGCAACTCCATGGTAAGGAGTAGGTCGTCGGTTCAAGTCCGACCGTTGGCTCCTTTACAAAAATATTAGAATTTTACATTATAATATAAAATCAAAAAAATAGTTTAACCCAACCAAGGACTTGAACTAAAAAAGGGGCGGAAAAACATTTGTTTTCCCGTGGAGGAAATATTAAAACCGAGTGGTTTTAAAAGATTTTGGGAATCCAAAATCTTGTTTAAGTCCGACCGTTGGCTCTCCTACGTGGGTAGGTGGCGGAGTGGACAAACGCAGCAGACTGTAAATCTGCCGGCTTTATGCCTACGCAGGTTCGAATCCTGCCCTGCCCACCATTTAAATACAATTAAACAAAACCTTGAAATAACTAA
>CAZGUY010000020.1:0-9919 GCA_964528795.1 uncultured Gammaproteobacteria bacterium | reverse complement strand
ACCTCTTGGAAGATTGTGTTTTAAAAAAGAAAAAAGCGAGAGACGGGAATCGAACCCGCGTAACCAGGATGGAAACCTGGTGCTCTACCATTGAGCTACTCTCGCTTGATAAGTTTTACCTTTAACACTTATTATAATAGTGTTTATTTTTTTTATTGTCAATATATAAAAAAATGTTATAATATAAATATAAATGTAGAGCTTTAAAAAGTAAAAAATAAAGCTTTTTACATCAAGGTCATATTTCATAAAAATTTAATTTAAATTTATGGCAAAAAATAATGAAACAAAAGGTTTTGGAAAAGGTTTAGGCATATCTATTATAATAGCTAGTTTAATTTTAGCTGGAGTTATGATGTATGGCTTTCATTCTATTTCACAGACTTTAACTAAAAGTCCAGAAAAAGAATCAGAACCTGATCGCTTAGCAGTTAAGGAAAGTGATCACGTCAAAGGGCCAGATAAAGCCCTAGTTACTATAGTTGAATATTCTGATTTTCAAGACCCTTTTTCTAAAGAATTTTATTCTAATTTAGAAAGGTTAAGAGAAGAGTATGAAGATGAAGTACGTTGGGTTTATAGACACTTTCCAGTTACATCATTACATCCGGAATCAAAAAAGGCAGCTATTGCTTCTGAGTGTGCCGACGAACAAGGTAAATTTTGGGAGTATGCAAAAGAACTTTTTGAAAACCAAGATAACTTAAATAAGGAAACCTATTTAAGTATTGCAGAAGATTTAAAGTTTAATGTGATCAATTTTGAGAATTGTCTTAAATCGGACGAAATTGCCCTAAAGGTAGCAAATGAATACAATCAAGCAACGAAGATTGGAGTAAGGGGTACACCTTCTACTTTTATCAACAAAAAATCAATGTTGGGGGCAGTTTCTTATAATGCTCTTAAAGCAGAAGTAGAAAGTGTTATCAGTAAAGAGACTTCTTCTCAAAGATAAATAAACTATTAATATCATGAAACGTTTTATAATAATCCTTTTAGTTTTGGTTTTATTAGGTGGTGCTGTTTATTTTATAAATTCTCAAAATAAGAAAGCTCCAACAGTATCTGATAATAAAAATAATCAAGCTCCTGATTTTATAGTAAGGGATGTATTAGGCTTAAAAGCTCCCTTATCTTTTTTTTATGAGAAAAAGCCAGTTGTTTTAGCTTTTTTTTCACCAGGATGTTCTTATTGTAAGCAAGAAATCCCAGCCCTTAAAAGGTTTCACAAAGAATATAAAAACGATGTTTATATTATAGGTATAGTAAGCGGACAATCTAATACAGATATAAAAGAATATGGTATAGAAAATAAAATTAACTTTATTTTGTCGTCTGACAAGGATGCAAGTATATTAAATAAATATGATATTTTATCTGCCCCTTCGCATATTGTTATAAATAAACAAGGTCAAGTTGTTGAAAGAGAAAATGGGACTATAAGTTTTAATCAACTTAAATATTTAACTCAAAAATTTTTAAATTAATTTTATGAATTTATATATTGCTTCTGACCATGCTGGTTTTAAGCTAAAAAACAAAATTAAAGAATTTTTAAAAAAACAAGGTAAAAATATAGAGGATCTTGGTGCTTTTGAATATCAAAAAAAAGATGATTATCCTGATTATGTTGGAAAATTAGCCAAGACCTTAAAAAAAGAAAAACAGGCTAAAGGTATTTTAATTTGTTCTTCAGGGGTGGGAGTATGTCTTGCAGCCAATAAATTTTCTCATATTAGAGCTGTTAATGCTTATAGCAGGGATATTGCTATTGCCTCAAGAAAGGATAATAATACCAATGTGATTTGTTTTGGTCAAGAATTTATTTCCTTTAAAAAAGCTAAAAAGATTTTAAAAGCTTGGCTTGAAACTGATTTTAGTGACCAAGAACGACATAAACGCAGACTTAAAAAAATTAAAAATTATGACTAAAATTATTCCAACAATTTTAACAAATAATCCTGTTGAGCTTCAAAAAAAGTTTAAAAAATTAAAAGGAGTAACAAACTTGGTTCAAATTGATGTCATGGATGGTAAGTTTGTTAACAACAAATCAGTTGAATTGGAAACTTTTAAATTATATAAAAATTTTGATTTTGAGCTTCATTTAATGGTTGAGCACCCTGAGGAATATTTAAAAAAAGCTTCTAACTTAGGAGTTAAATCTTTTATTTTTCATATTGAATCTAAGGCAAATCCTAAAGACTTAATATCAAAATTAAGAGAAAAAGATATGAATGTTGGTATAGCTTTAAATCCCGATACTAAAGCAAAAAAACTTGATCCATTTTTAGGTTTGATAGATACCGTCTTAGTGTTAGGAGTAAAACCTGGTTTTGCTGGGAGTAAGTTTCAGGATAAAGTTTTAGAAAAAATAAAATATTTTAAGTCAAAAGGAATTAAGGTAGAGGTTGACGGTGGAGTTGATCTAGAAAATATTGAAAAAATCAAAAAAGCTGGCGCAGATATATTTGCTATTGGGACTGGTATTTTTGAAAGTAAAAATGTAAAAAATCGTTTTGAAAAGTTAAAAAATAAACTTAGTTAAAGTTATGGAAAAGGAAAAATATAAAAAATTAAAAAAGATGACTAAATTTTTAAGGTATTGGATTCTTAAATCTACTACCGAGGCTGGTTCAGGTCATCCCAGTTCTTCTCTTTCTTCTGTTGAACTCATGACAGCCCTCTTTTTTGGTGATATTTTAAAATATGATGTTGAAAAACCTGGAAGCTCATTAAATGATCATATATTTTTTTCAAAAGGACATGCTTCCCCACTTTTATATTCTCTTTGGGCTGGAGCAGGGGCTATTAAACCAAATAGTTTAAATGATTTACGCCAAATTGATAGTAATTTAGAAGGACATCCTACACCACGCTTCCCTTATGTGAAAGCAGCTACCGGATCTTTAGGTCAAGGACTTTCAATTGGAGCGGGGACGGCTCTTTCAACAAAATGGCTTGAAGGAGTTCAAAACAAAACTTTTGTTCTCTTGGGGGACAGCGAAATGTCAGAAGGTTCAATTTGGGAAGCGATTCAGGTAGCTAGTTTTTATAAATTAGATAATTTAATAGGGATATTAGATGTTAATAGGTTGGGCCAAAGAGGAGAAACAATGTATGGTCATAACCTTGAATCTTTTAAAGAAAAATTAAAAGCTTTTGATTGGGAAGCTGAAATTGTAGATGGCCATTCGATTAAAGAAATTATAAAAGCTTATAAAAAAGCTCTAAAATCTAATAAACCTTTTATGGTTATTGCTAAAACAATAAAAGGAAAAGGGGTTGAATTTATAGAAGATAAAAATGGTTGGCATGGCAGGGCTTTATCAAAAAAGGAGCTTAAAAAAGCAGTTAATAATTTAGGCAAGGTTGATAAAGATTTTCAATTAAATATTTCAAAACCTGAAAACAGAGTAAAACCCAAGCAAAATCAACCTGCTTCTGCTTCTGTGAGTGCTAATTATAAAAAAAATAAAAAAATTGCCACTAGAAAAGCTTATGGTAAAACTTTAGCAAAAATATATTCTGAATTTCCAGACATAATTTCTCTTGACGGAGAAGTTAGTAATTCTACTTATGCTAAAGATTTTGCCGACGTTTATCCGGGTAGATTTTTTGAAATGTTTATTGCTGAACAAAATATGGTTGGTATGTCACTTGGACTTTCAATAAGAAAAAAGATTCCTTTTGTTTCAAGCTTTGCTGCTTTTTTAACTCGGGCTTTTGATCAAATTCGAATGAGTCAATATTCTCTAAATCAAGCTAATATAAAGTTTGTTGGTTCTCATGCTGGAGTTTCGATTGGTCAAGATGGACCTTCTCAAATGGGATTAGAAGATATTGCTATGTTTAGGTCAATTTTAAAATCTACTGTTTTTTATCCTTGTGACGCAGTAAGTATGGAAAAATTAACTAAAATAGCTGCTCAAAATAAAGGTATTTATTATATAAGAACAACTAGAGCTGATACCCCTGTAATATATGATAAAAACGAAGAATTTGAAGTTGGAGGACATAAAGTTTTAAAAAAGTCTGATAAAGATGAAGCCGTCTTAATTGGAGCTGGTATTACATTACATGAAAGCATAAAGGCTTATCAAGCGTTGTCTCAAAAAGGAATTAATGTAAGAGTTATTGATCTTTATTCGATTAAGCCAATTAATAAAGAGAAATTACTAAAGTCTTTAAAAGGAATTAAAAAAATTATAACCATTGAAGATCATTTTCCAGCTGGTGGTTTAGGCGAGGCAATTAAATCAAAATTATCGGATCAAAATAAATCAGTTTTTAAAATGGCAGTTAGAAAAGTACCAAGAAGTGGTAGTAAAGAAAAACTTTTAAATTACGAAAATATATCCAAAAAAGCAATTGTTAAAAAAGTGGAGGAAGTTTTATAAGAATATATTTAATTTTGGAGTTGATTTTTTTATAAATTTATGCTATAATTTAAGTAATATGACAGGTAAAAATATATTTAAAACTAAATCCAAATTACCAAAATTTCTTGAAAATTATTTCTGGGATGTAGATTTTAAAAGATTGGATATTAAAAAATATCCTTCTTTTATCGCTGAAAGAATATTAGAATATGGGGATAAAAAAGATTTTAAGTGGTTAGAAAATACTTTTTCAAAAAAATTTTTAAAAAAAATTGTACTTGAATCTCGTATTTTAACTTATAGAAGTGCTAATTTTTGGTCAATAATTTTTAATTTTAATAAAAAAGAAATTTCATGTTTGAAAAAGTCATTACAAAAAAGGCAAAACAAAATTTGGTCTTATTAAGTCAAACTAATTTTATTAAAAATTTTTATTTGGCTGGTGGTACGGGTTTAGCCCTACACTTGGGGCATCGTAAATCTTTAGATTTTGATTTTTTTACTAAAAATTCGTTTAAACCAGAAATTATAATTAAAAAAATAAGTAAGATGGGAGAGTTTTCTTTAACTTCAAAGGATACGGGAACGTTGCATGGATTGTTCAATAATATTCGTGTAACTTTTCTTTATTATCCTTATCCTGTTTTATTTTCTACAAAAGAATTTGTTAATGTTAAAGTGGCAGGTATTTTCGATATTGGTTGCATGAAGTTGGATACTATTTCCAGGCGTGGGAGTAAAAAAGATTTTATAGATCTTTATTTTATATGCCAAGAAATTAAATTTGATAAATTATTGGATATTTTTGTTAAAAAATATAGGGACATTGATTTTAATATGGTTCATGTTTTAAAAAGTTTATGTTATTTTAAAGAAGCTGAAAAGCAACCAATGCCTGAAATGATTGATAATGTTTCATGGACAAGGGTTAAGAAATTTTTTAAAAAACAATCAAAAAAGCAATTGTTAAAAAAGTAGAGGAAGTTTTATAATAAAATATGTCTAAAGAACAATTTAATGTAAGACAAAAAAAGGAAGATAAAGAACTTCATGAAAGTTTTAAAGAATTAGAAATGATTGCTCAAAGAGTTGGTTCTGATTTTGGAATGGAAATAAAAATAGGTAAGCCCGGTAAGGGCAGTTTTTTTAATCCTGAAGAAAATTCTATAACCCTAGACCCTAATCATATTAAAGAAAACAAAGATGAAGCTAAGTTTGTAGCTGCTCATGAAGGGGCTCATAAAGCTATTAGTAAACACCCAAAAGAAATTGGTTTAGCTATAAATAAAATACGGGAATTATATCAAAAAACAGGCTTTGCTTTTCTTCAGAATGCTATAGAAGATCCTGCTGTTAATGATTGGTTTCAAAGTAAGTTGCCTGGACTTAGACAATGCACAAAAGAAAACTATGATAAACAATTTGAAAAAGAAGGGGCAGTACTTTCTAGCCCTGAAATCCAAAAAATAGCTCAAAGGCTTGGCTATTGGCCGAAATTTGCAAAATTTGGCTCAGAAATTATAAGAAATTGGCATAAGGGAGGTTTTTCTAAAGATTTAGACGAGGATGTAAAAAGGGCTTTAAATAAAACTAAAAAATATTTTGAGAAAAGTATAGATTCTATTCCTTCTGATGACCCGACTGATGATGAAGTGGTTAAAAAAGCACAGAAAAGATTTAAAATAAATACAGAAAAAGTTTGGCCTGAGGTAGAAAAGTTAGTTGAAAAAGATATGGAAAACGAAGAAATGCGTCAACAAGCTCAAGATATTGAAAAAGCTTTGGAAGAAATTGAAAAACTAAAAAAGAAATTTTTAAAGATGCTGGTTTAGAATTTATCGAACCAGAAGTAGAAAATGGAATTAAGTGGGATGAGGCATTAGATGAAAAAATGGGTGAGCAAATAGCTGAAATTGTTGAACTTTTAGATAGTGAATTTGTAGACTATTACAATAAAGTAGGAGATTCTTTAGAGTTTTCTACTGGTGAAGAAAGAAGAAGGACTCAAAAACTTGAATTTTCTAGTAGAAATGCTTTACGTCTTTTTTCTTATCTTGACCATTTTCAGGTTAGAAACAAACAAACTGGAGAAATAGATTTTACTAAAACATTAAAAATGGCATTTAATATTTATTATATTTCTCGTTTAGCAAGCAATGAAGGCAAAGAAAAAATGAAAAGACTATTCAAAGAAGTTTTAGAAGGTGATACCGGTAAAATAGAAATAGAACCTAATGAAGAGCAAAAACAAGAATTAGAAGATTTATTTAATGAGAAAAATCAAGAACTGCTAGATAAATTAGAGTCAGAAAAGGAAAAAGTAAAAGAGGCAATCAAAAATACTAAAGAAACTGAAGTTTCTATTGATAATGCTAAAAATGTTGGGGTTGATGCTGAAAATATGAAAATTTCTAACCCCAAGCTTAAAGAAATTCTTAATGACAAGGAAATTGATTTAATGACTTTGTTAGGGTATAAAACGCCTGAAGAGGCTATAAAAGCCTTTAAAAAGGAAAAAAGTGAACGCTTGAAAAGATTAAAAGGTATTAAAAATAATATTACTGACCTTTTAAATAAGTTAACTCAATACAAGAAAGAATTTTTAGATAAAAATACTGTTGAAGGTATAAAGACAAGAAAAGAATATTTAGAAATTTTATTAGAAGAATATAAGAATCAAGGAAAAAAAATAGAAGCTCCTGAAGTCGATGATATTGATATTGAGGCTGATATTAGATATTTTAGAAAAAGATTTTCCCCTGATGTTAGTATAGCAAGTGGCATAAATTTAGATAAACCAGTTGTATCAGCTCGGAGTGAAGACTTTAAAGGGTCTATAAATGAGATTATGGGTTCAGTGCCAGTAGAATCATTTTTTATACATTTAGGTGATCTTAAAAGTCGAACTGAGAAAATTGAAGATGATGGAAGAAGACTTGGGGAAGAATATTATAGTCTTGAAGAATCAATTAAAAAAGATATAGGTAATATTAGCAAAGTCAAGCCAATACTTGAAGAATTTGAAGAAAACATAAAAGAAAAAGAAGACAAAGATCAAGACAAAAAAGAAGAATTAAATGCGGATCAGCTTGAAAAGAATATAAAAGATGCAATAGGTAGTAATTGTGAATTATATGATTCTATAGAGGAAATATTTAAAATATACAATTTAAAAAAAGTGTCTGAAGAAATGGATCTAGAAGAAAATCTTGAAGTAGCCAAAAAAAGTACTTTTACAAAAGAGACAAGAGAGGCTTTTATAAAAGATATTAAAGGTGGCGATATTGGTAATTTAGTTAAAATACTAAAAGAATTTCTCTCAAATAGACTTGAGGATGATAAAAATTCTAAATTATTTGTATCATCATGTTCTTATAATCCAGAAATATGGAAGGATTATAAGGAAAAGTTGGATAAAGTGGAGAAAATAGTGGAAAAGGGTTGTAATATACCGATAGTATTAACTATGCTAGTCAGACAAGATACAATTGACCATGAGTTAGGTCAAGATATAAGTCAAGATATGAGAAAGCGAATAAAAGAACATGTCGGGGGTGGTGAGGAACTTTTGAGTCTTTTGGATGTCCCAAGACAATTAAAAGAACTATCTAAAAAAGAAAATATATTTTTAAGAGAGATTGCTAAATTACGAGTTGATAAAATTCGGGATAAAGTTATTGAGTTGTCTATGAAAAATATTAAAGAGGATAAGCGCATACCTTTATATTCTCTTGATTACGAGAATAAAAAGGATATTTTAGATACTATTAAAGACGACAAAGAGTTACATAAAAAAATAATTGATAAAAATGCTTCAATTGTTGATGCTTTTTTCTTTGAAAATTTATATGATGATGAAGAAGGAAGAAGGGTTCAGGATAAAATAAAAAAATCTAGATTTATGTCTTTCTTTAAACATTTTGTTGATAAGGAAGGTCCATTAATTGTTTTAGCAGGCATTGATTTTAAGGATCACATTAAAGATTCTAAGATTTTTGAAGAAATGAAAGAATCTGGTAAAGAGATTCATTTTATTAAAACTACTAAGCCGGAGAAAGTAGTAAAGAACATCAAAAATATATTATAAAACTATTAATATAAAAGATACGCTGTTTTAAGGCGTATCTTTTGATTTATTTATATAATGTCAAAAGATTTTAGAACAATTAAAATTTATTGCGAAAAGTGTAATACCCTTTTATATAAATATCATAAATATGGTTCTGGTCATTTAGTAAAATGTTTTGTTAGTCAAATTACAAAAGATTATACTAATAAAAAAATGATATGTCCTAATTGCCAGGAAAAGATTGCTAGAAAAAGAAAATTTCAAGGTAGAGATATTTATAAAATTATTCAAGGTAAGGTTTATGTAAAAAAATAAAGGTATTTATTAAATTTTATATTATAAAAATAGGCCCCGTAAGGCCTATTTTTCATTTTATATTGTTTTGCTATTACTTTTGTTTATTTAAGTAATTAATAGCTGATAGGGCAGCTGTCGTACCATGACCAGAAGCAATAGCTATTTGTTTATATGGAAGATTAGTAACATCACCTGCTGCAAATAATCCTTTAATATTAGTTTGACATTTTTTATTAATTATAATTTCACCGTAATCATTTTTTTCTAATTTTTCAGGAGTAAATTTAGAATTAGGAATCATACCAATATGTACAAAAGCGCCTTGAACATCTAGCTTTTCTTTTTTGCTATTTTTATCCTTGTATTCTAATTCTTTTAAAAATTTGTCTCCGATAAATTTAGTTGTGGTAGCATTATATAAAATTTTTATATTCTTGGCTTTTTTCACTTTTTCTATTAGTACAGAATCCCCTTTAAATTTGTCGTTTATGTTGATTAAATAAACCCTTTTTGCAATATCTTTTAGCATAATAGCAGATTCCAGAGCTGAATTACCTCCCCCAATAGTAGCTACTATTTTCCCTTGAAAAAGAGGTCCATCACAAACTGTGCAATAACTTATTCCTTTTCCTCTGAGCTTTTTCTCTCCCGGTGCTTTTAAACGTCTAGGTTCCATTCCAGTTGCAATAATAATAGATTTTGATTTATATTCTTTTACTCCTCCTTCAGATTTTTTAGCTTTGGTTATAAGGTTGTTGTTGGGTTGGAGTGTAATTTTTTTTGCTGTTAAATCTAGTTCCGGTTTTATGTCATACATTTTAAGGTGGTTTTGAAAATCCTTTGAAATAGTTTCACCATCAGTTTTTCCCCAGCCTGGAAAATTTGTTACTTCACCAGAGGTAGCTATTTCTCCTCCGGTTTCTTTAGCAATAATTTTAAAATTTAATTTTTTTCGGGCAGCATAAATTGCAGCCGAGGAACCAGCTGCTGACGCCCCTATGATTAAAAGGTCTAACATATATTTAAAATTAATATTAATTACCCTATTTTTATTTTACTCTCATTATTTTATATAGCAAATAATAATAAAAATACCAGTATATACTGGTATTTGGGAGTCGGGCCGGCGGGAATTGAACGTCACTGCTAACGCATCGTTTTTAAAACCACT
>CAZGUY010000019.1:0-10310 GCA_964528795.1 uncultured Gammaproteobacteria bacterium | reverse complement strand
TAGAATGTTTTTCTGGTTCATCTTTGGTTTTTTCATAATCAATATCATGAAGTAAGCCAGCTAAGCCCCATTTATCTTTATCTTTATCAAAATAATCAGCTAACTCTCTCATTACTGCTTCAACTGCAAAGCAATGTTTTCTTAAATTTTTTGTTTTTACATTGTCTTTTAAAAAGTCAAGAGCTTCTTGTCTTGTCATAATTTTTTTAGATTATTTGTTATTTAATATAAGGGGAAATAAAGTATTTGTCAATACTAATTTATAAAATCCAAGAGCATTGTTTTGTATAACAAAATATAACAATGCTCTCAGATCTATTTAAAAAAACAAAATTTAAACCAACCTTACTCTTGGTTTAATTTTTGAATATTAGCATCTTTTTTAAGCTTTTCAATTAACTGTTGAGTTTGAGTACTTCTTTTTTGCTGTTTAAGTTGAGATCTCATTTGATCTTTTTGAGTATCTTCCATTTCCTCAAAAGATGGAGTTTGGGTTCCACCTCCTTGTTGAATGGCTCTCATTTGATCATAATAAGATTTTAACTCTTCGTCTGTAACACTTAACTCACCTTCAGAAATTTCTGAATTTATATATTCTTGAACAACCAACTGTTCTTTCATCCTTGTTTTTAACTCTTCCCTAGTTAAACCACTTTGTTGTAACTGCTTATTAAAAGCTTCTTCTCCTCCCAAGCTTTGAATCATTTGATCCATTTGAGAATCAATTTCACCTTGGTCAATAGTTACACCTTGTTTTTTAGCTTCTTGCTTTAAAAGAATACTACCAATTAATTGATCAAGTAATTGGTCTTTTAATTGCTGTTTTTGCTGATCATTTAAGTTTTGTTGAGAATACATTTGCTTTGCTTGAGCAAATTGAGCTTCAAGATCTGCTTTTGCTATTTTTTCACCATTAACAATAGCAACTGCTTCACCGTCTTTATTTGAAGCTTCTTTGTTTTGACTTTGGTTTGATAATGTATACCATAAACCAGCTCCAACAACTAAAATAACTAATACAATGATTATACCTTTTTTCATAATTAATCTTTTAATTCATTAGTTAGATTTCAACAAAAATCTAACTTAGTACCTTATTTATTAAATAAAATTGACCTTTTTATCGTTTTTACACAACTATTACTTATTGTGAAACCTAGACCCTTTTTTGTCAAATAAAAAAGCTAAGATATAAAATCTTAGCATTTTAAAGGGGTGGGCGATGGGACTCGAACCCACAACATCTAGTTCCACAAACTAGTGCTCTAACCAATTGAGCTACGCCCACCATCAAATTTATATAATTTCTTTTATTTTTTTAATTAAGTTATCTTTTTTAACTTCTATTTGCGTTTCTTTTTCCATATCCTTTAGTTGAACTACCCCCCTTTCAATTTCATCCGGGCCAATAATTAAAGAAACTGGTATTTCTTTTTTAGCAGCATATATAATTTTTTCTTTAAAAGAATCTGCTTCTCCTAAATAGATTTCAGATGCAATATTATTGTTTCTTAATTTAGAAACAATTTTTTGTGATTCTAAAAAGCAATCTTTATTTAAAGGTAAAACAATTACTCTAGACTTAGTTTTACTTCCCTTAACAAGCCCTAACTTGTCCATAGCCGCAAAAAACCTATCAACCCCAATAGAAGCACCAACTCCAGAAATATCAGCCGGAGAAAACCTATTAACTAGATCATCATATCTACCCCCCGAAAACACGCTTCCAATTGAAGGTAGATCATTTATAATAGTTTCAAAAACTGTTCCAGTGTAATAACTAAGACCTCTAGCAATTGAAAGGTCAATATCCCAATTTTTATCATTAACCCCTAAAGCTTTTAAATTTTTAATGATTTGAGACAATTCATTTATTCCTTTTGTCACTTCTTTTGACTGACCCATTAAATCTTTTACTTTTTCAAGTACTTGTGTCTTGCCTGGTTTAATATCTATAAATTCTTTAATTTTTTTAATTTGGTCATCTTTTAAATTAACTTCTTTTTTAAATTCTTTTTTCAAATCAGACCAAGATTTTTTTTCTTTTTTATCTATTATTCTTAAAACGTCTTTAGTTTTTTCTTTGTCAAAACCAATATATGAAGACAAGCCATTTAAAATCTTTCTATTATTTACCTTAATTGAGAAATTATCTACCCCTAAAGCTTTCATTGTTTCAAATATAACAGCTATAATTTCAGAATCAGCTAAAACGCTTTTTGTGCCTATAATATCAACATCAAATTGCAAAAATTCTCTATACCTACCTGCTTGAGGTTTTTCACCTCGCCATACCTTCCCCAATTGATACCTTTTAAAAGGTTTTTCTAAATCAGGATAAGCAGAAACAACTCTTGCTAAAGGAACGGTTAAATCAAAACGAAGAGCAAGCTCTTTACTACTTCCTTCTAATTTGGCTTCAAAAATTTGCATATCAAAATCTTTGTCTCTACCGGTTAAATTAATTTTTCTTTCTATTGAAGGAGTTTTTAAAGGTACAAAACCAAAACTTTCAAAAACTTTTTGAATAGTTTTTATCATTTCTTGTCTAGGAATTTGATCTTTTGGTAAATAATCCCTAAACCCAGCGCTTAGTTGTGGTTTAATATAATCTGTACTCATAAGCTTTCATTAAAATAGCATAAAATAATTAAAAAAGCAACCCCTTTAATTTTTGTTTTTAAACCTGGGATAATACTTTTTATACCAATAATAAGATAAGAAAAGGCCTATCAAGCCTACAATACCAAAAATTATAAAAAACTTTGTTTTAGTAGGATCCATACCAGAGCCAATATAAGCTAAAGCTAATGAACCGCCAATATTTCCAAAAATATTAGCAATCATGAAAAACTTAAATTTTATCTTAGATATTCCAGCAATATAAGAAATAGTATCATCTGGGAAAAATGGTAAATAATAAACTAAAAACAATAAAAATGAACCACCCTTTTCCCAAAAATTATCATATTTTTGTAAAGTTTCTTTTTTCACCATTTTTTTCACCAAGTCTCTCCCTAATTTTTGAGCTAAACTAAAAGCAACTATATGACCTAAAGCTCTTCCAATATAATTTAATAAAAAACCTTGCCATACTCCAAAAATAAAACCCCCTGCTATTCCAATTGTGTAACCATTAATAGGGGCTAGAGTTACTTGAAGAATTTGAATAATAACAAAAACTAAAGGAGCCCAAAAACCAAAACCTTCTACATAATTCATTACTGCTTCCCTACTTTCAAAAAATGAGGTTGGGAAAAATATCCCATATATTAAAAAAACTAATAAGGGTATAAAAATTATTGTCCCTAAAATTGTTTTATAATTTTTATTCATTTATTTGGCTTTATTATTTTTGATTTTTACTTCCCCTTTTCTCAAAACATCAATTTTATTATCCTTCACTCTCATAACAGTAGAGGGTTTTGACTCAAGTTTACCCTCATCTTTATAAAAATCTATTTTTGAACCAAAGTAATCTTTAGCTTCATCTATAGTTTTGGCTGGAGATTTTCCTTCTAAATTAGCACTTGGAGCAACGATAGGGCCTGTTTTTTCTAATAAGTCTCTTAAATCTTTTTTATCTGGCATTCTAAAAGCAATACTTTTTTTACCTCGATGAATGTAATTAAACTCTTCCTTATCACAGGATAAAATAACACTAATTTTAGCAGGCCAAATTCTTTTTAAAAACTTTTTTATACTATTATCAATCTCAACTCCAAAATCAAAAATATCATCAACTTTAGAAATTAAAACAATTAAAGGTTTTTTAGAATCTCTTTTCTTAAGTTCGTAAATATGTTCAACCGCTTGTTTGGAAAAAGCAGAACCCACTAAACCGTATAAAGTATCAGTCCCTAAAACGCCTACTTTATTATTTTTTAGTTTTTGAATAATTTTCTTATTTTTCATACTATTTTAATTGTATATTAAAAAAAATTTATGTAAAAGAAAAAACTGGCTTTAACCAGATTCAATTGGAGTAAATACCCCTACTATCTATGTTGTTTTAAATATTTAAAAGCGCTATCAACACTTATAGCCCCCTCAGAACAAGCTGTTACAATTTGACGCAAACCATTAGAAGCATTAGTTACATCTCCAGCCCCAAAAATGCCTTTAATATTAGTTGATTGATCTTTACCTACCTTTAGATAACCCTTTTTATTAGTTTTTATAGCTAAATTGTCAAAAAGAGAAGTTATTGGAATAGTTCCTATTTCAATAAAAAGACCATTTAAATCTAGAGTTTTACTACCTTGATAAGGATTATCAAGTACGACACTAGAGAGCATATTATCTCCTTTTAAACCAACCACATTAGTATTAGTAATCACTTCAATTTTATCCTGCTTTTTAATATCTTTAATCCAAGCTGGATTAGCTCGTAAGTTATCCTTTCTATAAATTATATATATTTTTTTAGCAATATCAGACAAGTAAATAGCTGCTGCCCCAGCACTATCTGATCCCCCCACAACTCCAACCACCTTGTCTTTAAAAAAGGCTCCATCACAGGTAACACAATATGAAACACCCTTGCCTAAATATTTATCTTCTTTTTCTAAATTAAGACTTCTTTTTTTAGTTCCTGTTGCTAATATTAAACTTTTAGCCTTAATTCTATCACCTGATTCTAAATTTAAAATAAAATCTTTTTTCTCCTTTTTTACTTCTTCTACTTCGCCTTCCTTAACCTTGCCATTTAAGTTTTCTAAATTTTCTTTCATTTTTTCTGCTAATTTTAAGCCAGAAATTTTTGTTTCACTTGGGTAATTACAAACCTCAGGCGCCTCTAACATCATGCCGCCTATCTCTTTAGTAATTACAACATTTTTCATGTTGTACCGAGTAGCATAAATACCAGCAGTTAAACCAGCTGGCCCTCCCCCTATTATAACTAAATCATATTCTTGCATAATTAACTTTTTTGAATTACTTTCCAATGATAAAGATAAAGTGGTAAACCCACTAAAATCAAAGCTAAATTAGTAGCACTATCTTCATGTCTTTGAGATTTAATAGGATCAACCTCTTTTCTTTTTTCTTGCCAACTCTCATAGTCTTCAAGAAAATTTTTAATTTGTTGCTTTTCCTTATCAGTAAGTTCTTCTGACTCTTTAGCAACTTCTAAATCTTTTGGAGCAAGAGAATAAGATGGAGGTCTTTGATAATTAATCCTTCGCTCTAAATCTGCTTGAGTAAAAACAAAAGCCTTAAGCCCCATATCAACAAACCTAACACAACCAATTACTAAAAGCACTAAACCAAGCATTGAGAAAAGATACAAATAAATTGTCCTAATAATACTTTCTTTTTTCATAAAATTTTTATGTTATAATATTAATATAAATTAAACTTTTTTAAAATGGATTCTAAAAAGAAAAAAATAATTCTATCAATTATAATTATCTTTTTTATTTTCCTTTATTGTTTTGGAGAAGGAGCTACTGAAGGCTATACTTGGGCTAATCAAACAAGAAAAGTTAACAATAAGATTATTTCTCCAAAGCTAAACCAAGGTAATGGTTTTTTAGATTATCACAGCTTTAGAACTCTGGAATTAATTGGAATAATCGGAGCTTTACTTGGAACCCTTTTGATAAGCGTTTCTCTTAAAAAATATTTAATTTTAATTATAGGCGCTTTGTTTTCAGGAATGAGTTTAATTTATGAAAGAGTTCTTCAATATATTGATAAAGGATTTTTATTTGAACCTCATCCTCCTAAATATAACATATTATGGTTTTCTATACAATCTTCAAATACGATAGAGATTATTATAGGAATTATAGGAATATTTATTATAATATATTATTTTTATTCTCTTTTAAAAAGTAAATAAATGAGATTATATAAATTAAAAAAGAACCAGAAACTAATTAAAGTTTCTGGTTATTTTAAATGAGGAATTATATAAACAAGTAAAGAATTAAAATACTAGCGGCAACCGCAAAGGCAGTTAAAAAACTCAAATACGGATTTAAAAACTTTCTAACAATTAATCCTACCACGAAAAGTGCTATTACAAAAAACAAAATCCCAAACATTACTCTTGAGCACCAATAAGCAGTTGGCTTTATTTTAACCTTAACATCATTAGAAATACGAATAATTTCTTTCATTCTCTTGGCCCTGTCTTTACCATACCATCTTCTCCAACCACCTACAGAATAATACAACTTATAAAGCTTTTCAAATTTTGGCGATATAGTGCGAGGCATTGGTTTGTCAAAATAATCAAGCATTTTTTTAATCTCTTTTTCTTTTTGATGATATTTAAGGACCATATTATGTAAACTATCCAATTCTGATTTTTCAACCACCTTATCCTCGAGAATAGAATCATAAAACCTTCTTACCTTAAGCTTATATTTCCGTACACTATCCCGGGCTGCTTTGTAATTTTGTTCAGATAAATCTTTGCCATCTTGGGCAAAACTAAAACTAATCAAACAAACCATTAAAACAATCAATACTTTTCTCATTTTATCCTCCTTTTTAAATTGTAATTATCAACTTATTTAAAATATACCAAAAAAATTGGCTTTTGTCAAGGTGAATTTAAAAAAATGGATCATCCTCTCCCACCTCTCCAAAACCTTCTGAAAAATCATTAAAATCTTTTTCTTGATCAACTAAATACAAAGACTTAGTGTGTTCTTCTATAATATTACCTGTTTTTAAAAACCTTGAAGCTTTTAAAAACTTTGATCTTCTAATTTCTGGTTTTGTTATAAAAAGATTTTCTTTAGCTCTAGTAGTTGCCACATAAAAAAGCCTTCTTTCTTCTTCTAAGTCTTGAATATTTTTAATAGAATAACTTGAAGGTATCATTCCTTCTACAGCTGAAATTATAAAAACACTATGCCACTCCAAACCCTTAGCTGAATGAATAGTAGAAAGAGTTAACTGATCCTCATCTTTTTCTTTTAAATTTTTATTAGCTTGAGATTCTAAAGGGTCAAGAGTTAAGTCAGACAGAAAACTTTCCATACTTTTATATCTTTTACTAATACTAAGTAAAGAATCAAAGTCATCTATTCTTTTGTTGTAATCATCATACTTAGATCTGAAATAAGGTTTATAAAAATTTATAATGGTTTTAATGGTTTTGTAAATACTATCCTTATCCTTAGCTTTTGATAGAGCTTTTTTTAATTTTGCAAGATCTTTACTATATTTTCTAGATTTAAACTGACTACTTACTAGACCCTGAAAACCTTTTTTATTTTCAACAATTTCATAGATTAATTTATCAGCTGTCTTTCTTCCTATTCCTTTTATTAAAAGTAAGATCCTATTCCAACTTACTGAATCAAGTTTATTATAAACTACTCTTAAATAAGCAATAATATCTTTAATATGAGCTGATTCTACAAACTTAAATCCGCCGTATTTTTGAAAAGGTATATCTCTTTTAGCTAATTCTACTTCTAAATCATTAGAATGCCACCCATTTCTAAAAAGAACTGCTATTTGGTTTAAAGATACATCTTTATCATTTTTTAATTCAAGTATTTTGTCTGTTACATATTTAGATTGATGATTTTCATTATAAAGTTCTACAAACTTAGGCTTTTTGCCTTTTTTCTTTTTAGTAAAAAGGGTTTTAGAAAATTTTTCTTCAGCTTGTTCTATGATTTTGTTAGTTAAATTCAAAATCGGTTGAGTGCTTCTATAATTTTGTTCTAAGGTTATTACTTTAGTATTAGGAAAAATATCAGGGAAATCCATAATATTTCTAAAGTCGGCTCCTCTAAAAGAATATATACTTTGTGAGTCATCCCCTACTACACAAATATTTTGATGAACTTCACTTAATAATTTTATAATCTCAGCTTGAATAAAATTAGTATCCTGATACTCATCAACCATTATATATTTATAAAAACGAGATATTTTTTTTCTAATTTTATCATGTTCTTCAAGTAACTTTTTCAAATAAACCAATAAATCATCAAAATCCATTATATTTCTTTCAATTTTGTAATTCTTATACCTGGTAGCAATTTTTTCAAAAATAGAACTATATTTAGCAAAATGAGAATATTCTTGTTCTAAAATATCTTCAATTGCTTCATTTTTATTAACACTTTTGCTTAAAACACTTTGAATAGTGCTTTTTTTAGGAATTCGATCATCTTTGTCATTACTAAAGTCAGTTTTTGTTTTAAAAAGACCAATAATATCTTGAGAATCACTTCTATCAGCTATAGTAAAGTTCTTTTTAAAACCAACTAAATTAGCATATTGTCTTAAAATTTTATTTGCAAAACCGTGAAATGTACCCCCTGAAACCTTACCACACCTTTTATCCAAAATTTGAGAAGCTCTTTCTAGCATCTCCTTAGAGGCTTTTCTTGTAAAAGTTAAAAGTAATATTCTTTTAGGATCTACTCCTGATTCAACCAGTCTAGCCACTCTATAAATTAGAGTTCTTGTTTTGCCGGAACCAGCCCCAGCCACAATCAAAACTGGCCCTTTTAGGGTTTTAACCGCCTTTAGTTGAGAGGGATTTAATTCTTTTTTATAGTTTATTTTGTTTTTATTTGTTTCTTTTTTAGTCATATTTTTATAATAACATATTAAAATCTTTAATAAAAAGAAAGGTCTATGTATTAAACATAGACCCTTTTGTTTTTTTGGATTATTGCATCAGAATTTTTTGAGCGACTCGTTTGGCTTTCTTAGCATAGGGATTATAAGTCTTGTCATCAATATAGAGTGTAGCTACCATCTTTTCAGTTGAAATTGCATGAAATGGAATATTGTTTTCTCTTAAATGTTTCAGGGTGGCAGGGATAAGCTTATCTTTTCTAGCCGTCCAGATTACTACAAAAGATTTGTCATAAAATGACTTAATCTTTTTGGAAAACCTAGTAAGCTTTGCTTTTTCACAATCTTTCTCTTCCCAACAAACACCTTTAGTGGTTGTACCATCCATGTCGATTGCAACAATATCATCTTCATGACGATTAGGCACTTCTACTCCTTTTGGTGCCACACTATCATAATCAATGTTATTAGCTTTTAACCACTTAAATACCTTAGGTAAGTATTTATCCTTACAATCACATCGAACCACAACATAATTTTTTTGAGCATCCCTATTAAGGTCTAACTTAAAATGAGAAGCAGGATACTCTTCAAGTCTCAGATAGGAAAAACCAACCTGATTAACTAATAGAGAAAAATCATAAGCTATAATGTCAACCATTACATACCTCCTTTTTAGTTTAAAATTAAAGATCAATTATATTTAAAAGTTTAATCTAGATTGATTTGTATTTTTTCTTTTTTGTTTGTCAATTGCCTTTTTTGCCTCTTTTCTATAAGCGCAATAGTCACAGTCCTCGCTACTCTCGGGCACTTCTTCTTGATTAAGACAATTATAAATTTCTTTAATTTTGGGCTCTACCCAATCCGTGCTTCCTTTATAATCTATTAAGGTTATATCAAATTCTAGTTTTCCGTCAAAAGCCTTTTTGTCGGTTACCCCATTACAATATACAAAATAACCAGTGTCTGAAACATTATATCCATTTTGTTTTAAAAGCCATTGATAAACTTCCATTTGCCTTTTATAAGAATCTTGCCAGTCTTTATCTAATTTAGTTATTTCTTCATTTTTACTAGTAGATTTGTAATCAACTACAATATATTCTCCATTAGAATTCTTCCATAAATCATCAATAGCTCCAAATATTTCTAAATTCGTTTTTTTATGAAAAAAACGAATCCCCTTAAAATTATTACGATAATCATCCATATTTTCATCTTGAACTGGAATAGCATCAACTCCATATTCTTCCATTAATGGATGTTTTGACTCCTTTGCTCTTCTTATATCAAATTCTTTTTTTAAAAGCTTATCCACCGCAGAATTAAGAGCATAAGGATACATAGGTGGTCTTTTAACACCTAATTTTCTATCTAAGTAAAAGCATCTTGGACAATCCATGTAAAGATCAATCTTTGATCTACTTAAAGAATACTTTTCCCCAGATTGGTAAAGGTTATTTTTCCTTTTTGCATTATAATATTTAGACATAAATTATTTTTAGAGTAGCAAATATTTCAACTTTGTCAAGTTAAATTTTAATTATCTTGATCCTTTAAAAAATTGACTTGGTCACTTTTATCTTTTTTAGATTTTCCCTTCTTTTTAGGTTTTTGAGATTTACCGCTTGATTTTAAAACATAGACAACCAAAAATGTAGAAAAGAAAATAATTAAAAGATAAAAAAGTTTTTTATTACTATAATTTGCATTCTTATCTTCTAAAACCTCATTAATATCTTTCC
>CAZGUY010000018.1:7592-12745 GCA_964528795.1 uncultured Gammaproteobacteria bacterium | reverse complement strand
CACTGTGGATAAATTATAAATAAAATAAAAACCCGAAAATTAATTCGGGTTTTTTTAAAATTGGATGCAATATTCTCGGCATTGACCTACTCTCATCCCAAAGGGACTACCATCAGCGCTGGAACGCTTAACTTCTGAGTTCGGAATGGGATCAGGTGTAACCGTTCCGCTAGTAACACCGAGAATGCTGCACCCAATTTTACTATATTTGTCTATTATGTGGTAGACTAGAAATTCGGCTGATTAGTACTCCTCGGCTAAATCTGTTGCCAGACTTACACCTAGAGCCTATTAACCCAGTAATCTCCTGGGTGCCTCTTAGAACTCTAAAAAGAGTTCAGTCGAAACCTTATCTTGAGGCTGGCTTCACGCTTATATGCTTTCAGCGCTTATCCTGATCAAACGTAGCTACCCAGCAATGCCCTTGGTAGGACAACTGGTACACTAGAGGTTTGCTCTTCGAGGTCCTCTCGTACTATCGAAAAACCCTCTCAAGTTTCGTACGTCTACGGTAGATAGAGACCGACCTGTTTCACAACGGTCTGAACCCAGCTCGCGTACCCTTTTAATTGGCGAACAGCCAAACCCTTGGCAGCGGTTTCACCGCCAGGATAGGATGAGCCGACATCGAGGTGTCAAACTGCGCCGTCGATTTGAGCTCTTGGGCGCAATGAACCTGTTATCCCCGGAGTAGCTTTTATCCGTTGATCTCCGCCGTTTCTATAAACAAACGTCGGTTCACTAAGTTGGAGTTTCCTCTCGGCGCGACTTGTAAGTCTTGCCGTCAAGCCAGCTTATGCCTTTGCACGTCCAGCACGATTTCCATCCGTGCCAAGCTGACCTTTAAACGCCTCCGTTACTCTTTGGGAGGCATCCGCCCCAGACAAACTACCCACCAGACACTGTTTCCCGCTAATTTGCGGAATAAGAATTAAACATACAAGAGAGTGGTGTCTCATTGATGCCCTTACTTGAAAACAAGTAAAGGCTCCCACCTACACTGAACAGTTGCATCCTTAACCCAATGTCAAGTTGTAGTAAAGCTTCACGGGGTCTTTTCGTCTTACCGTAGATAGAGCGCATCTTCACGCCCATTGCAATTTCGTCGAGGTCCTTGTTGAGACAGCTGCCAAGTCGTTACGCCTTTCATGCAGGTCGGAACTTACCCGACAAGGGATTTCGCTACCTTAGGACAGTTATAGTTACCGCCGGCGTTCATTAGAGCTTAGATTCAAAGCTCACTCTCAATAAATTGAAAGATCACCTTTCCTCTTAACTTTCTAACACTGGCCAGGCGTCAGCCCCTATACATCACCTTACGGTTTGAGCAGGGACCTGTGTTTTTGGTAAACAGTCGCCCAGCAAATTTAATTGCACCCCAATAATAATATTGGGGAGTCTTTATCCCGAAGTTACAGACTATTTGTTGCCGAATTCCTAAACAAGGACTATCTCGTCCACCTGAGGATACTCTCCTCGCCTACCTGTGTTGGTTTTGGTACGAATTAAATATTCTTAACGCTAGAGGCTTTTCTCGGCTTTCTCGACCCTGGAGTCTCTGCAAAAAGCAGATACCTGTTCATAATAGGTTTTTGTCTTTCGGATTTGCCTAAAAGACCCACCTATTACTTAAACGCAAAAACCAATTTACGCTCCAAGCAAAAGAAAGCGTCACCCCATCACACGAATATTTAAGGGACGGAATATTAACCGTCTGTCCATCCCTACCAACCTTTCGGCGGATAGGTTAGGATCGCCTAACCCTGGGTTGACAATCAGTGCCCAGGAAACCTTTGGCTTACGGTGGCCTGGTTTCTCACCAGACTTCTTACTACTTATGCCAACATTCTCGCTTCTCTACGCTCCACCGAACCTTGCGATTCGACTTCAAAGCATAAGAGAACGCTCCCCTACCATGTTTTTTCAAAAGAAAAAACATTCTCATCTTCGGTGCCAAGTTTGAGCCCCGATAAATTTTTGGCGCAAAGTAACTTGCTCAGTGAGCTATTACGCTTTCTTTAAAGGATGGCTGCTTCTAAGCCAACCTCCTGACTGTCTAAGCCGCTTCACTACCTTTAACACTTAACTTGGACTTTGGGACCTTAGATAGAGATCTGGGCTTTTTCCCTTTCGACGAATGGAGCTTAGCCACCACCGTCTGACTCTGCTTCTTACCACCACGGTATTAGGAGTTTGATTGGGGAAGGTAGGAATAATCCATCCTTTCCCATTCAGTGCTCTACCCCCGCAGCTTACTAAAGCAGGCTAGCCCTACAGCTATTTCGGGGAGAACCAGCTATCACCGAGTTCGATTGGCTTTTTACCCCTATCCACAGCTCATCCTATGGTTTTGCAACACCAATAGGTTCGGGCCTCCCCCTAACTTTCGTTAGGGTTCACCCTGGCCATGGATAGCTCACTCGACTTCGGGTCTCTTCCTTCTTCTTGGGTGCACTTTTAATACTTGGTTTCCCTACGCCTTCAAAGCTAATACTTTTTAGACTTAGAAAAAAGAAGAACTCGTTGGCTCATTCTCCAAAAGGCACGCCATCACCCTGGTATAACCAGAGCTCTGACTCATTGTTAGCATTTGGTTTCAGGTGCTATTTCAACGCCCTAAACGGGCTACTTTTCAACTTTCCCTCACGGTACTAGTTCACTATTGATCACTAAAAGTATTTAGTCTTGGACGATAGGCCGCCCGGATTCGCACTAGTTTTCACGGGACCAGTGCTACTTGAGAAGAATATCTGTTATTTCTATAAATTTTTTACCTACAGGACTTTCACCTTCTTTGGTTGACTGATTCCGAACCATTCGGCTAAATTTATAGTAAATAACTATGCTCTTTAGGAAGCAACACGATATCCCCTCACAACTCCCTACAAAACATTTTGGCCCTAAAGCCTTTTATTGTTTTAAAGAGTCACCCGAAGGTGCCCTTTAAAACAGGTCAGGTTTTGTAAGGTTTAGACTCATTCCCGTTCGCTCGCCACTACTAAGGAAATAGCTAATCAAAAAGATTTCGCTTTCCTTTCCATCAGGTACTAAGATGTTTCAATTCCCTGAGTGCCCTATCCTAAAAATAGGATCGCTTATTCTTCCAATAAGCAGGTTTCCCCATTCGGAAATCCCCGGATCAAAAGTTGCTCGTCACTTCCCCGAGGCTTATCGCAGACTGCTACGTCCTTCATCGGCTTTTAGTGTCTAGGCATCCACCAAATGCCCTAACATTCTAATCTACCACATAATAGACAAAAATTAATTTTGTATTATGTGCAATATTTAATATGCCTTTAATTAATAAATTAATTGGTAAGTAGTAATAATAAAATGAAATTGCATCTATAGTTATATAATTATGTAATAATAGATAATATACATTGCAATATCTCTACTTTATTCAATTGTAATGAACAATCTCTCAAAAACAAAAAACCGCTTGTCAGCGGCTTAAAAGTGCTTAAAAATAGCCTCTTTAAAATCAGCCAGCTGACTTAATAAATTTTAGTTTTTTGTTTTGCATAAAATACATTATAAGAAGAATATATGTATTTTTAAGATTATATTATTTTAAATAATATGTCAAATAATTTATCCAAATATATCTGTGGATAAACCATTTTTAAATTAACACAAGGAGAGTTTTTTGTCAATAGGATTTTCTGCTATAATAAATAGGTATGAATATATTAGGAATTGAAACATCTTGTGATGAAACAGCTGCTTCTATAATTCAAGGTAAGAACGGAAAAATCAATATTATAGCCAACACAGTTGCTAGTCAAATTCCGATCCATAAAAAATATGGTGGCATTGTGCCAGAAGTAGCTGCTAGAGCTCACATTAAAAAAATAATACCTGTTATTGAAGAGACTTTTAAAAAGTCAGGTTTTTCTTTATCTAATATTGATTTAATAAGCGTAACCCATGGTCCAGGCCTTGTCACTTCTCTTTTGGTTGGTATTGAAACAGCTAAGGCATTGAGTTTTACTAAAAAAATACCATTAATAGGTATAAATCATTTAAAAGCTCACATTAGAGCTAATTTTGTTAAAAACCCAAATATACCTTATCCAGCTGTTTCTTTAATTGCTTCTGGGGGTCATACTGAAATAAGTCTTTTTAAAAAGAACTCTTATAAAAGATTAGGACAAACAAGAGACGATGCAGCCGGAGAATGTTTTGACAAAACAGCCAAAATCTTAGGATTAGGCTACCCAGGAGGACCAGAAATATCTAAAAAGGCAAAAAAATGGGAAGATCAAACAAAGGCTATTAAAGATAAATTCGATTTTTCCCTTCCTCGCCCAATGATAAACTCAGATAATTTCGATTTTAGTTTCTCGGGCCTTAAAACTGCTGTTCTTTATTTAGCCCAAGACAATAAAGACAAACTTAAAAACAAACACTTTATTCAATCTATATCTTATGAAACCCAACAAGCTATAGTAGAAGTATTAACTAAAAAAACAATCAAAGCTACTAAAAAATTTCAAGCTAAATCAATTCTTTTAAGTGGTGGGGTAGCTGCTAATAAAACTTTGCGTCAAACATTAGCAAAAAAAGCAAAAAGTTTAGACATTGAATTTTTTGTACCTGAATTCAAGCTTTGCACTGACAATGCTTCTATGATTGCTACCACTGCTTACTTTGATTATAAAAATTTAAATAAAAGCGAAAAGGAAAAGTTAAACCATACCTGGGAAACCCTTCAAGCTGACCCAAATTTAAAAATATAAAAATTTTAAAAAAATAGGATTTTTAAGTCTTTTTTTTATTTTACCACAATATAATCCCGAATTTAAACCTTAATAAAGATAAAATCTAAGTTGTGAACTAATGCCTAATTTACCCCTTGACAAAAAGCCAAAATCTGCTATACTTGATAATGAAATTAAAAAAATATTTGAAAAAATTTGCTATTTTTAATTTTAAAAGGAGGACACATTATGTTAACTCTCTTGAAAAGAATATTTAGAGGAACCTTTGGCTTAGAAGAGGCAGTTCAGGTTATGGAAGAGAATGAAAACCTGAGTCGCAGAGAAGCTAAAGTTGGCCAGAGTTTCGTTAAAGCTGCAGGAGTAGAGAGTACTGTAGCGGAAGACGTGGAAGAAAAAAAGAGCGATTTATATGCTACACATGAAAGCGCC
>CAZGUY010000018.1:2008-7492 GCA_964528795.1 uncultured Gammaproteobacteria bacterium | reverse complement strand
TTCGTTTATCAAAATTAAATTTTTTTATATAATAACAATATATGAAAACTCAATCAGAAAAACAGACAATTAAATTTGGAAAAAAGTTTTCTAAAAAGTTAAACGGTGGAGAAACTTTGGCTTTAATAGGAAACTTAGGTTCAGGAAAAACGATTTTTACAAAAGGGATCGCTAAAGGTCTTGGCATTAATAAACACATCACCAGCCCTACCTTTGTCTTAATGAAGAAATATAAAACAGATAAAAATAACATAAAAACCTTTGTCCATGTTGATGCTTACCGCTTAAAAGACTCAAAAGAACTTTTAAATATTGGCATAAAAGATTGGTTTAATAAAAAAGATACTGTTGTCGTTATTGAATGGGCAGATAAAGTTAAAGATATTCTCCCTAAAAATACAAAATCTATTCATTTTAAACAAGGTTCTAACGATAAAGAGATCAGAAAAATAAAAGTAAAATAAATAAAAAACCTTAACCAATAAAAGTTAAGATTTTTACTTTTAAATTATTACTCAATAACTCTAAATACTTCTTCTACACTTGTAATTCCTTTGGTTGCTTTGATAAGGCCATCTTGAACCATAGTTACCATGCCTTGTTCTTTAGTTAAATCTTCTACTTCTCCTTCAGAAATCTTTTCATCAGAAATTGATTGTTCGATCTCCTTATTTACATCAAATATTTCAAAAATTCCAATTCTCCCCTTGTAACCTAGACCCTGACATTTATCACAACCTTCTCCTGTGTAGAAATGAAGATTATTTAAATCAATTTTTGATTTTTCACTATCAGGTAATTCTGATAGTATTTTTTTTACTCTTTTTAGCTGCTTTGGTTTTAAATCTACTTCTTTTTTACAATTATCACAAATTTTTCTTACTAATCTTTGCCCTATAATAGCATTAATAGCTGGACCTAAAAGATAAGGTTTTACTCCCAAAGATAAAAGTCTTGGGATAGCTCCTGAAGCATCATTAGTATGAAGAGTTGAAACAACTACATGACCAGTCAGAGCAGCTTGGAGAGCTATTTTAGCAGTTTCTAAGTCTCTAATCTCACCAACCATAACTACATCAGGATCTTGCCTTAAAAGAGATTTTAAGCCTGTAGCAAAATCATAGCCCTCATCCTCGTTTACTTCACTTTGGTTTATACCTTTTAAATGGTATTCAACTGGATTTTCTAAAGTAATTATTTTTGTTTCCTGATTATTTAACTTATTTAAAATAGCATACAGAGTTGTAGTTTTACCAGACCCAGTAGGTCCAGTAGTTAAAATCATACCATTAGGACGTCTAACTTCTTTTTCCAATTTATTTAAAGCACTACTTCTTAAACCTAAATTTTCAAAATTAATTCTAACAGATGAAGACTCTAAAAGACGCATTACTAAACTTTCACCATAAGAAGTAGGAAGGGCTGACGATCTTATATCAATCCTTTCATCAGGAAGCTTTATAACAAAATGACCATCTTGGGGTTCATCTGTAACATTTAATTTCATGCCCGACAAAAGCTTAATTCTTGAAGCAATGTGTTTCCATTTATCTTTAGAAATTTCAGCCACGTCCATTAAAACTCCGTCAATCCTAAATCTTAATTGAATACTATTTTCTTCAGCTTCGAAGTGAACATCAGAAGCTTTTGATTCAACAGCGCTGGCCATAATCAAGGTTAAAAGTTTTGAAGTAGAAATATCTTTAATCTTTTCAGGCAAATCCTTAAAAGATTCAACTTCTTTTTTAAATTGTTCAAAATCTTCAGGAGAGATATTAATTTGCTTTCTTTGTTCTCTAATCTTAGGAAGAGCCTCATATCTTTTAAGGGCCTTTTTAAAGTTTTTATCTGAAATAAGATATACTTTGCTTATCAAATTATGTTTTTCACTAAATTCTTTTACCTTTTTTTGAATTTCTTTTGAACCAGCCTTTGGGGAAGCTAGTCTAGCTTGCTTTTCAGTTGCAAAAAAGCAGATTAGACGATCTTTTCTAGCTTGTTTTTCTGAAATCAAGCGAAGAGCTTCAGGCGAGATAGGAAATTTTGTTAAATCAATATAAGGAAGGCCTTGGCTTTTAGCCCTTTTTTGAAGAGATTTTTCCTTTCGACTTGTTTTCATATCTGATAACTTTTCATCCAACTCGCTTTCAGAGTTGCCATTGCCTGATTTTCTTTTTTTGCTTTGTTTTAATAAGTCGTCTATATCTTTCATAATTTATTTTTTACCTAAAAGTATTTTAGCTTCGTCTGTTAAGCTAATTAAAGTGTTGTTATAAATTTTTGTTTTCTTTTTATAATAGTCTCTTTTTTTATTTAAGAAATCCTTGCAAGTAATAATATCTTTTGAAAAAAGACTTTTTCTAACAAACGAATTAGCACTTTTTAAAATTGTAATAGGATAAAGTTTTTTTTCTTCAATCAAGTTCTCTAAGCTTAATTTCTCTTTAGGATATTTCCAGCCCAAAAGTCTAACATTTTCACATTTACTGTATTTAACAGCCATGTTAGAAAATTTTGTATTTGAGATAAGCCAAGGATAATTAAACTTTTTTGAAGAATTCTTAACATCCAAAAATCTAGCTTTAGTATAAAGAACTGTTTTTATACCAGAACGTATACCAAGATCATTATGATACTTACATTCTATCATATAATTTAAATTAGGACCAGATTTTTCCCAAGATATAGCTTCTTTTTCTTTTGAACTGGCAATAATATCTATTTCGTGCTTTACACATTTACCTTTAACCATTTCTGGCATATGAGCATCGTATTTATATTCTTGTAAAAGGCGCTTAATAAATTTCTCAAAAATAAAACCAGCTGGCCCTAACGCCAGCATAGATTTTTTAAGATTATAACGGGTTGCAATTTTTGGATTTTCCTCATGTAAAAAATTAAGTACCATATCAAGAATTTCTCGAGTTGTAATCCCTTTGTGTAAATTTTGTTTAACTTTATTTGCAATTTTACGAGCTAACTTTTTACTTGCTCCTGCTTTTTTACAGGTTCGAACAATTTTTTGCTTTTGAAACTTCTGCTTTTCACCAGAAGCTTTTATAACTTTCATAAAACTACTTATTATATAATCTTTGCTTAATAAGTCCAACTTCTTGCTTTATTCTACCTTCTTTATTAATTTCTTTTTTTATTTTTTTATGAGCATGCATTGCTGTAGTATGGTCTCGGTCCCCTACTTTCTCTCCAATCATAGGAAAAGAAGCATCAATTTCTTCTCTCATAAGATACATAGCTACCTGTCTTGGAACGACTACTTCTCTTTTTCTTGAGCTACCTAACATTTTATCAACTGGAATGCCATAAAAATTAGCTACAGTTTTAATAAGTTGTTTTGGTCTTACTAAAGATTTTTTCTTTTTGGTATTTAAACCACTTAAAACATTTTTAGCTACATTCAAATTAATTTCTGTTTTATGAAATTCACAATAAGCAGTTAATTTATTTAAGGCTCCTTCTAGTTCTCTGACATTGCTTTGGATGTGAGTGGCTAAATATTGAATAATATCATCATTTAATTCAACTCCTTTTTTCTCTGCTTTAGTATTTAAAATAGCTATTCTTGTTTCTAAATCAGGCGAAGATATGTCAGCAATTAACCCCCATTCTAATCTTGAAATCAAACGATCCTCTAGAGCTGGAATTGCCTTTGGGGTTCTATCCGAAGTAATAACAATTTGTCTATCTTCTTGGTATAAACTGTTAAAAGTATGAAAAAATTCTTCTTGGGTTCTTTCTTTACCAGCCATAAATTGAATATCATCTATAAGTAAAACATCTAAATCTCTGAATTTACGTTTAAATTTATCCATTTTGTTTTTTCTAACCGCTCTTATAAACTGGTTAGTAAATTTTTCTGCATTAGTATATAAAATTTTTAAATCTTTTTTATCTTTTAAAACTTTATGTCCAATTGCTTGTAAAAGATGGGTTTTCCCAAGCCCTACATCTCCATAAATAAATAAAGGGTTGTATCTTTGTCCAATTTCTTCACTGACTGACTTACAAGCAGCATAAGCTAATTCAGACCCCTTACCAACTACAAAATTTTCAAAAGTATAGTTTGGATTAAGGCCGTAATTTTCTTTTTTATCTGATTTTGAGTTGTTTGAGGGCTTGGATTTTGTTTTTGGTTTATCTGGACATTTTTTAGACTTATTAGGCTTTTTTTGGGGAGCCACTTTATACTCTACTTTCCTTACTTTACTATCCATTGCATCCTGCAAAGCATCTAAAATAGCACGGTGATATTTTTTTTCAAGCCAGTTCTTAGAAAAATTAGTGGGGACTCCCACTATCACGGTTTGATTATTGTTTTTTATGCTTAATATACGGGTATTTGAGAACCATGTCTTAAAATTTGCTTTTGATAAATTAAGCTCTAAATCAGACAAAACTATTTCCCAAAGTTCTTTTTTATCTATTTTTTCGTTCATAAATATTAAAAGATTATATATAAATTATTATACTATATCTTTGGTTTGAACTACAAATTAACAACCTGTGGATAATGTGTTAAAAGTTCATTTTCCTCAAACATTTAAACCTATCATAACGAAAACATTTGTCAAGAAATTAAATTTTGTTATAATGAGATTAGTAAATCAATGATTTAATTAACAATTTATTATTTAATTTTAAACATATGGCAGTTCCAAAACAAAAAAGATCAAAATCTAGACAAAAAAGAAGAAAATATCAATTTAGGGTTAAAAATACTAATCTTAGAAAATGTCCTGAATGTGGCAAACCTGTTCCCTCTCATCAAGCTTGCCCTAATTGTGGAACCTATAAAGGTAAACAAGTTATTAATAAAGAAAAAGAAGATAAGGAATAAAATTTATGGCTAAGAGACACATAGCAAGATCTATTGCTTTACGCACTCTTGCTGAATGGGATTTTAACAAAAACATCTTAAAAAAAGAAGTTGATATCAAAGCGATATTAGAGCGTAATTTAAAAGAATTCACCCCAGATAAATTTGATGCCCAAGCCTTTGCAAAGAAATTAACTAATCAAACTACTAAGAAAATCAAAGAAATCGATAAATATATTAAAGATTACGCTCCTCAATGGCCGATTGACCAAATTACTATAGTAGACAGAAACATTTTAAGGATTGGAGTCCTTGAAATTATTTTTTTAAAAACCCCTCCTAAAGTAGCTATTAATGAAGCAATTGAAATTGCAAAAGGCTTTGGTGGAGATACTTCTTCTAAATTCATTAATGGAGTGTTGGGAGCAATTTACGAAGATATAAAAAAAGAAAAAGATTCTTCTGACTAAATAGAACATGAAAAAAAATTTGTCTAAACTTGAAAATAAAATTAATATAAAATTCAATAACAAAAAGCTCCTTTTAGAAGCCTTAACTCATAAATCCTACTTAAATGAACACCCTAAAGCAAGTCAAAACCATAATGAAAGGTTAGAATTTTTAGGAGATGCGGTTTTAGAATTTATAAC
>CAZGUY010000018.1:0-1908 GCA_964528795.1 uncultured Gammaproteobacteria bacterium | reverse complement strand
ACTCAATCAAAAATAAAATCTACTCCTACCTATAAATTAATTAGTGAAAAAGGACCGGAACATAATAAAATATTTAAGGTAGGAGTTTTTATAAATGATAAAAAGATAGCCACTGGTCAAGGCAAAAGCAAACAAAAAGCAGAAATAGATGCAGCTCAAAACGCCCTTGAAAAAATAGACTAAATTTATGTATTTAAAAAAGTTAAAAATAAATGGTTTTAAATCTTTTGCAGATAAAACTGTCCTCTCTTTTCCAAAACCACAAGAGGACAGATTTAATGTTATAGGGGTAGTTGGACCAAATGGTTCTGGGAAATCTAATGTTTTAGAGGCTATTCAATGGGGCTTAGGAGAACAAAGCATGAAGGCTTTAAGGGGTAAAAAGGCAGCTGACATAATATTTTCAGGTTCAGAACAAAGACAAAGAAAAAACAAGGCAGAAGTAACACTTCATTTTGATAACCAGGAAGGAAATAGCTCAATTCAATATAAAGAATTTACCATTACAAGAACAGTATACAGAGATGGTAATAGCGAATATAAAATTAATAATGAAGAAGTAAGACTAAAAGATATCTTACTTCTTTTAGCAAAAACCAATTTTGGTCAAAAAAGTTATAGCATTATTAATCAAGGTATGGTTGATCAAGTTCTTGTTAGTTCTCCTAAAGAAAGAAAGGAGTTTTTTGATGAAGCAACTGGTATTCAAAAATATATTTATAAAAAAGATCATGCCATAAATAAAATAGAAAAAAGCCAAGAAAATTTAAAAGAAGCTGAAATCGCCCTTAAAGAAATTACCCCAAGAATGAGATCTTTAACAAGACAAGTTAAAAAATTATCTAAGAAAAAGGATGTTAAAGAAAAATTAACTAATTTACAAATTCAATATTATGGCAAAAAAATAAAAGATATTAATAAGAATATACAAAAACAAAAAAGTAAAAGAAAAGATTTAGAAGGAAAACAAAAAAAAGTAAAAAAAGATTTAGACGAGCTCCAGGATCAATCAAAAAAAATAGTTTATAAGAAACAGAAAAATGAATACAAAGACCTTCAAGAAAAACAACAAGAAATTTCAGATAAAAAAAATAAATTAATTTCTAAACGTTCCGAAATAAAGGCTAAAATAGAAATTCTTGAAAGTCAACTCAAGCAAGAGCAAAAAAAAGAGAAAGAAAAAAGAGAAAGACCTAAAAAAGATAACATCCAAGTCTATAATCCTAATGAATTATTCAAAAATATAAATAATATAAAAGGACTTCAAGAAAAACAATTACAATCTATTAAAAAAGCTAACTCCCTAAATGACCTTGAAAAAATAAAATCCTTTTCTCAAAAAATCTTAAATAAAATAAAATCCTTATTTGATCTTTTTAAAAAAGACTCTCCAACCACAGAAAAACCTAAAGATTTTTCAAACGAAAAAGAAAAAATTAATAAATTAAAAAATAAGCTTCAGAATATTAATAAAAAAATTAATTCTGTTGATAAAGACCTTCAAAAAGCTAAAAATAATATTTCTGATTTTAATAATAAAGAGCAAGAAAAAAGAGAAAAACTACTTGAATGGCAAAAAGCTACCCAAGAAAAGCAATCCAAGCTCAACCAAATCAACAATGAATTAAATCAAATCGATATAAAAATCACTAGATCAGAAACAAAAAAAGAAGACCTAGAATCAGAAATTAAAAATGAAATGGGAATTTCTCTTAAAGAACTTTTACAAAAAGATATCAAAGATAAAAGGGTAAATTATGATCAAATTTCTAAACTAAAACACCGACTAAGTATTATAGGTGGTATAGACCCTTCTGTAGAAGAAGAATATCCTAAAGTCAAAGAAAGATACGAATTTTTAAAATCACAAACTGATGATTTATCTAAAACAATAAAATCCCTTTTAAA
>CAZGUY010000017.1:0-15065 GCA_964528795.1 uncultured Gammaproteobacteria bacterium | reverse complement strand
GTTCGACTCCCGGCAGCCCGACCATTTATTAAATTTTAAAAGTATAAAATATGGCGGATCCAATTTCTAAAATTAAAGACATAAAAGCAAAAGCTTTAAAAGATATTAAAAAAGCTAAAAATAAAAAAGAACTTGAAAAAGTTTGGCATGATGTTTTAGGAAGAAAGAATGGATCTTTAAATAATATTTTGAGAAGCATTAAAGACTTACCTGATGAAAAAAAGCCAAAAGTAGGCTCTTTAGCAAATAAAACAAAAAAAGAATTAGAAAAAAAGATTGAAAAAAAGAAAAATTCTTTGTCTAAAGATAAAAAGGACGAAAAAGATTTTGATCCTACGTTACCAAGTCCGTCAACAGATTTTGGTCATTTAAATCCATTAACTAAAGTAAGGCATGAAGTAGAAGAAATATTTTCTTCTATGGGTTATAGTATTGAAGACGGACCAGAAGTGGAAAAAGATTATTATAATTTTGAAGCTTTAAATATTCCAACTGACCATCCAGCAAGAGATAGCCAAGATACCTTTTTTATAAAAGATCATTCTGATTTAGTTATGAGAACTCAAACATCAGCTGCTCAAGTAAGAATTATGGAAAAACAAGACCCACCTCTTAGATGTATTGTGCCTGGGAGATGTTTTAGAAATGAAGCTACTGATGCTTCTCATGAACATACTTTTTATCAAGTAGAAGGTATGGTTATAAACAAAGATATAACAGTAGCTAATTTAATTTATACTTTAAAAAGCTTTTTATCGGCCTTTTTTAAAAGAGAAGCAAAAGTAAGGTTAAGGCCTGGTTTTTTTCCTTTTACAGAACCAAGCTTTGAATTAGATTTTGGTTGCCCTTTTTGCGAAGGAAAAGGTTGTTCAGTTTGTCAGCAAACTGGCTGGATAGAACTTATTCCTTGTGGTATGGTTCATCCCAATGTATTGAAAGCAGGTGATATAGATTCAAAAGACTGGAATGGATTTGCTTTTGGTTTGGGTATGGATAGATTGGCAATGCTTAAATACAAAATTTATGATATTCGCTTATTTAGAAAAGGCGATTTAAGGTTTACAAAGCAATTTTAAAATAAACTTTTTATATATAAATTAAGACCTGAATTTTCAGGTCTTTTTTTATTTACCTTGACAAAGGGATAAATTTTTGCTATTATTTAATTACTTAAAGTTAATTACAATTGAATATAAAAAAGGAGGTTTTATGAAGAATTTAAGGACTTTAACGGTATTGTTGATTGTCACTAGTTTTTTATTTAGTAGCAATTTGGTTATGGACTGGGGCAATTCAAAAGGAGAACCAATGGATACTACTTATAAGTTTTTAAATCCGGATAGTGTTAGAGTAATAAGAGTTATAAAAAGGGAATCAAAAGATACGGCTTTCCTTTTTACAAAAACACGCTCTTTTAACTCTAATATTGAATTGGATAAAAAAGACTTAAAAAAGCTTGCTCAAGGCGACACGCTTGAAAAGGTTATAAAAACTAATAGTATTGTAAAACAGTGGTACCCCTTAACTCTTTATAATGAAGAGACGGTTAGTTTAATTGCTGTTCAAAATGGTTTAATTAAAGAAATTGATCGGAGAACAAAAGGTTATACTAACCTAGGTTGTATGTTTTGGATATTTGAAATTTTACCTTTAGTTTTTATTGTTCTGTTTTTTCTGACCAATCTTTCAACAAGTTTAAAAAATATTGTAAAGTTTAGTGCTTTAATAGTATTGTTTATGATAGGAACGTCTTTAATAGCGAGTTTTGCTTGTGATTTTATTATTGGATACGCTGGTTGGCTGGTTTTAGCACCGATAGTATTTTTATTTTTAATTGTTTATATTGGTGGAAAATATTGGGATATTATAGGTAGGTTTTTTATATTTGTTGCACTCTATTTTGTTGAACTTATGATTATGATTAAATCAGCTGTTAATGCTTCCTATACTGGTATTTACTCTGATATGATTTTACCTGTTTGGCCTTATATTGGAGGCGTATCTGCTTTATTTCTAATCTATGTTTTTTTAAGATGGCTTAGAGGAGAGGATGTTTCTTCATAATTAAGTATTAAAAATATTTGAGTGGCAAATTAGTTTGCCACTCTTTTTTTTACAAAGATGAAATTTTATAGGATTATTTAATATTGTTTAAGACGTTTATTTATTTTTCTTTTAACTTCTCTTTTTTTGATTTTTTCTTTTTTATCATATTTTTTCTTTCCTTTTCCAATCCCAATTTCTAGTTTTATAATTCCATTCTTAGTATAAACCTTTAAAGGTATAACAGAAATTCCTTTTTGATTGATTTTTCCAATCAATCTACTAATTTGTCTTTTTTTTAACAAAAGTTTTTTTTCTCGAGTTGGGTTATAGTTTTTTCCTTGGTTGGCTGGTTTGTAGGGTCCAATATGAAGATTTATTACATAAGGCTCATGGTTTTTGTCTATTGTAACGTAACTTCCTTTTAAGCTAATATTGCCTGATTTAATGGATTTTACTTCTGGTCCATTTAAAACAATCCCAGCCTCAAGAGTGTTAAGGATTTTGTAATTATGGTATGCTTTTTTATTAGTAGTTATTATGTTGGACATAAATATTAATATGTAATATAATATTGGTGTTGAGAAATTTATTTTTATTTAATATTATTGTAACAGAAATAACTATTGTTTTAAACAAGCTTAATGAAATTTTATGAGAATAGGTATTGATTGTAGAACAATTTTAAATCCAGATAAAGGTGAGGAAGCTGGAGTAGGCCATTACACCTACCAATTAGTACGTCATCTTTTAGAGATTGATAAAAAAAATACTTTTGTTTTATTTTTTGATCGTTCCGTAGAAGATAAAAGACTTAAAAAGTTTGATCAAAAAAATGTAGAAACCAAATTTTTCCCTTTTATCAAATATGAAAGATTCATGCCTCAACGTTATGTTGATTTTTTGATTTCAGCAACAGTTAATTCTAAAAATGTAGATGTTTATTTTTCACCTATTCCAAGAGTTCCTAAATCATATAAAGGGAAAAGCGTTGTTACTACCCATGATCTTTCAATAATTGAATTCCCTGATTTATTTTCTAAAAAAGATCTTTCAAAACTTAAAACCCAAATACCTGATGCTTTAAAAAAGTCAGAAAAAGTTATTGCTGTATCTCACTTTACTGCTAAAGAAATTCATAAACATTTTGATATTCCAATGAAAAAGATTAAGGTTATTCATAATGGAGTTGATAAAAGATTCTTTAACAAGGTATCGGATAATGAAATTAAAAAGTTTAAAAAAGATTATAAAATAAAAGGGGATTATATCCTTTTCTTAGGAACCCTAGACCCAAGAAAGAATATTGGCCGCTTAATTGATGCTTATGAAAAATTAAGAAAAGAATCAGATAAAGATTATAAGCTTGTTTTAGCTGGAGCTAAAGGGGCTGATGTAACTCAAATAGATAGAAAAATTAAATTTTCTGATTATAAAAAGGATATTTATGTACCTGGCTATATTCCGGCTAAAGATTTAGGTCCTCTTTTTAAAGGAGCAAGTCTTTTTGTCTTTCCTTCTTTATATGAGGGCTTTGGTATTCCACCTTTAGAGGCTATGGCTAAGGGCGTACCAACAATAGCAAGTGATATTGATCCTGTTAATGAGGTAGTAGGAGATAGTATTGTAAAGTTTGATCCTAAAAATGTTCAAAATATTTATAAAACAATAAAAAAGGTTTTAAAGGATAAAGATTTACAAAAGAAAATAATAAAAGATGGCAAAAAGAAAGCTAAGCAGTTTAGTTGGGAAGAATGCGCAACAACTACTCTTAAGGTCTTGCAAAAATTTAAAAAATAGTTATACTTTTATTTAGGTCGCAACTTTTAATAATTTAATTAATTTAATTATTAGATTAATAAATTTATGCCAGAACAAATGAATTCAAATCAAGGTGGTTCTTTTAATCAATCAAATTCCAGTAAAAAGGGTTTAATCTTTTTAATTATTGGAATTATTGTTTTAATTGCGGTAGCTGCTTTTTTAGTTGTTCAGATTCTTTCTTCTACAACTACAAAAGCTAAAGAATGGAATGCTGTTTCTTTGACTAATGGAAGAACTTATTTTGGTCATGTTACAAAAGAAACCTCAAGCAAGGTTGTTTTGGAAGATGTTTACTACTTCCAAGTTAGACAAGTTCAGGATCAAGAAGGTCAAACTCAACCACAAGTTTCCCTTCAGAGCTTACAATCAGAAATGCATGGCCCAACTAACAGAATGGAAATAAACAGAGACCATGTTTTATTTGTTGAGAAATTAAGTCAAAACTCTCAAGTATTAGCCGCTCTTAATCAACAAGGAGCTGGGGCTGGTTTCCAACAAGCACCACAACAACAAGTTCCTAGTCAGCAAGCACCACAACAACAGCAGACTAATCCACAACAATAATTAATAAATACTTGTGAAAATGAATACAAAGTCAACAGAAAAGGCTTTTAGCTTTTTCGGTTGGATTTTTATTTTACTAATTTTTATTATATTGGCTAGTGTTTTAAGCATTTTCTTTATGGGAGGGGGAGAAAAAACAGCCAATGGCAAAAGTGTAGATTTTTGGCTTTATAAGCACAGCCCTCAAATAACAGGAGAAAAAAGATCCTATTTTGTTTTTGTTAAAAATAATAGCAATAGGGATATAGAAAATGTTAAAATAAATTTAGACCTTCCTTCAAGTTTTGAGCTTATTTCAAGTGAAAAAGAATGTCCTAATAGTGACAATTGTGAATGGGGTATTGAAAGTATTAAAAAGGGAACCTTAAAGGAAGTAGAATTTAAAGGGAAATTATTTGGTCAGCCTGGTAAAAAGTATTTTAGTGGTGGCTTAGAGTTTAATTTAAAAGGGTTTAGTTCTAGATTTTACAAGTCATTTGAAGAAGAGGTGGATCTAAATTCTCCTCTTGTTTTTGATTGGGAAATACCTACAAAGGCAGGTTTAGGTGAGAATATAAAATCTAATCTTTATCTTGATAATGACAGTAAAGAGGTTTTGCCAGAAGTTAAAGTGAGAATAAATGTACCTGAAAATTTTGTTGTTCAAAAATACAAAATTGAACAAGATAATATTGAGTCTAGTTTTGAAGAGAACACATTAACTTGGGTTATTAAAAATTTGGATTTTAAAAAAGAGAAAGAATTATCTTTTTCAGGGTTTTTTAAAAATGCAAATAAAAGACAGCATTTTTTCAAAGCCCAGGCTATTGTTCCTTTTAATGAAGAAGATTTTGTTCAAAAACAAGAAAAAAAGTTGGTTGCTATTGGTCAGGGGGTTGATATTAATCTTAAGGTAGCTGATAAAAATCAGGGCCCTATAGTTGCAAAATGGGGTGAAAGCTTACCAATAAATTTATCATATTATAATACTAATGAAAAAACTATTGAAGATTTAGATTTAGATATTGAGATTTTAGGGGAGCGTTATTTAAAGGAAAAACCTGAATTTCATTGGCAAGCTAATAATTTAAAAAAAGGAAATGGGGTAGAAAAAAAAGAAAATATTAATATTGTATCTGGTTTAGAAGCTTTAAAATCAAATTTTAGTCATAGTAAAATAACTCTTTTGCCAAAAGCCAAAGGTAAGTTTAAAGATTATTCTAATTATTGGACCTTAGAAGGTGAGCCAATTGAGGTTAAAATGTCTACTAATCTTTCTTTAAGAGCAGAGGCTAAAATGTTTAGTGATGAAGGTTTAAAAATTGGTCAGGGTCCTATGCCCTTAAAAGCAAACAAAGAAACTAAAGTATGGATTTTTTGGAATTTAAAAAATACCACCAATGATTTAAAAGATGTTTTAGTAAAAACAGAATTACCCGAGAATGTAAAATGGACGGGTGATGTTGAATCTAGCGTAGGAGATGTTTCTTTTCAAGGTGACAAAAATTTAGTAAAATGGGAAATACCTACCTTAACCAGTTTTAGTGGTGGAGCTCATTCTTTGATTCAAGCTAAATTCGAAGTTTCCATTACCCCAAAAGAAAACGATTTAGTCAGAACTCCCCTTTTAACAAAAAAAATAACTATTCAAGCTAAAGACGAGTTTTGTGAAACTAATATTTCAGATTCCAAACCTGCTCTAGACGCTGATTTAGAGAAAGTTTTAGGGCGGTAGTTTTAAAATAAATTTAACCAATTGTTTTTATGAAATTTAATTTATCCGACAAAGAAAAAGAGATTCTTAATTTTTGGGAGGACAATGATATTTTTGAAAAAACTTTAGAAAAAGACTCGCCTAAAGGTGAGTTTGTTTTTTATGATGGTCCACCCTTTGCAACTGGATCTCCTCATTATGGTCATTTAGTGGCTAGCATAATGAAAGATATTGTTCCAAGGTTTTTTACTATGCAAGGATATCACGTTGAAAGAAAGTGGGGTTGGGATTGTCATGGTTTACCAATTGAAAATATTGTAGAACAAGAAGCTAACCTTAATTCTAAAAAAGATATAGAAGAGATGGGAGTTGATAAGTTTAATCAAACTTGTAGAGGCAAGGTTTTGCTTTATGCTGATGAATGGAAAAAGGTTATAAAAAGGTTAGGTCGTTTTGTTGATATGGACAATGCTTATAAAACTATGGATAAAGATTATATGGAAAGTGTTTGGTGGGTTTTTAAAGAACTTTGGGAAAAGGATTTAATATACAAAGATTATAAATCAATGCATATTTGCCCTAGATGCGAAACCACTCTTTCTCAATCAGAGGTTAGTCAAGGGTATAAAGAAGTAAAAGATCTATCAGTAACAGTAGAATTTGAATTAAAGGACTCATCTGGAGTATATCTTTTAGCCTGGACTACAACTCCTTGGACTTTACCTGGTAACACTGCAATAGCAATTGGTAAAGAGGTTAAATACGTTAAAATTTCTTTAAAAGACAAAGATAAAAAATATATTTTAGCAAAAGCTAAGCTAGATGAATATTTTGATGAAAGTAAGGTAAAGATATTGGATACCTTTAAGGGAAAAGAATTAATTGAAAAAAAATATAAACCTGTTTTTGATTATTATCTTGATAAAGATTTAAAAAACAAAGAAAACCTTTACACAATTCATGAGGCTGATTTTGTTAACCTTGAAGACGGGACTGGTATAGTTCATATTGCTCCTGCTTTTGGGGAAGATGATATGGCCTTGGGAAGAGAAAAAGATCTTGCTTTTATTCAGCATGTTACTAAAACGGGTCGATTCAAAGATGAGATAAAGGATTTTGCTGGAGAACTGGTAAGACCAAAGGGTAACCCTCAAAAAACAGATAAAAAGGTTATTAAATACCTTAAAGAAAAAGGAACTCTTTTTAAAAGCGAAGAATATTTACATACTTATCCTCATTGTTGGCGTTGTGATACTCCTCTTTTAAATTACGCCACCTCATCTCTTTTTGTTGATGTTACAAGTATTAAGGACAAATTACTTAAAAATGCTAAAGATATTCATTGGGTACCAAATCATATAAAAAATGGCCGCTTTGGAAAATGGTTAGAAGGAGCAAAAGATTGGGCAATTTCTAGACAGAGATTTTGGGGCTCAACAATTCCAATTTGGAGATGTGATAAGTGTGGGGCTGAAAAAGTGTTTGGTTCTGCTAAAGAACTTGAAAAAACTTCCGGAGAAAAAGTAGAGGATTTACATAAAGACTATGTTGATAAAATTACATTTGATTGTGATAAGTGTGATGGTAAAATGCAAAGAACTCCTGATGTGCTAGATTGCTGGTTTGAATCAGGTTCTATGCCTTATGCTCAAATGCATTATCCTTTTGAGAATAAAGATAGATTTGAAGAAAATTTCCCAGCTGAATTTATAGCGGAAGGAATTGACCAAACCACTTGTTGGTTTTATTACCTTCATGTTTTATCAACTGCTCTAAAAGATAAGTCAGCTTTTAAAAATGTTGTTGTAAATGGAATAGTTTTAAATAAAGATGGAGAAAAAATGTCAAAACATCTAAAAAATTATCCTGATGCCATGGAAATGATGGAAAAATATGGAGCTGATGCAGTAAGGTACTATTTAGCAAGTTCTCCAGTTATGAAATCTAATGATTTGAAGTTTGCAGAACAAGAATTAAAAGATGAAACCAGATTTTTAAAAACCTTAATGAATGTTTTAAGGTTTTATAACATGTTTAAGCCTGATAAGGTTGATATGAAAGAATCTGACCATCTTTTAGATAAATGGATTAAACAAAGAACAGATCTTTTATTAAAACAAGTAACTAAAGGTTTAAAGGATTATGATTTAACAATTGTGAGAAAAATTCCTGGTTTTGTTAATGATCTTTCAACTTGGTATATTAGGCGTTCAAGAGATAGGATAAAGTCAGGGGATATGGCTTGTTTTGCTACTATAAGAGAGATTCTTTTGAAATTAACAAAAGTGATGGCACCTTTTATGCCATTTACAGCTGATTATATATACAAGGATTTAAATGGGAAAAAAGAATCAGTTCATTTAGAAAAGTGGCCTGAATTTGGAAAAGTGGATGAAAAATTAAAGAATCAAATGGAATTGACAAGAGAGATATGTGAAATAGGTCATAATTTAAGAAAAAAAGCTGGTGTTAAAGTGCGTCAAGCTCTTTCGACTTTGGCTATTTCTAAGGTTTCTTTATCCGATGAATACAAAGATTTAATCAAGGATGAACTTAACTTAGAGGAAGTTAAAAAGGTGGATGAATTATCAAAAGGCAAAAAATGGGAAAAAAGTGAGGGTGATTTAAAGGTAGCTTTAAATACAAAGATAACTGAAAAGCTTGAAAAACAAGGTATAGTAAGAGAGATTACAAGGCGAGTAAATGGTCTTAGAAAAAAAGCTAAACTTACCCCTGATGATCAAATAAAAGTTTACTATAAAACCAAAGAAAAGCTAGAAAATGTAATATCAGAGTTTAAAAATAAATTAGAAAATCAAACCCGATCAGACTTTGTAACTGAACAACCTGATAGTCAAGAACTTATTCAAAAAGAATATGAAGTTAAAGGGAAAAAACTAGGTTTAATACTTTACAAAAAAGACTAGATTTATGGCTTCTAGAGACGAGTATGTTAAAGGTGTAGTTTTATATAGTAGGCCCTACAAAGAAAAGGATAGAATGATATGGTTTTATTCTAAAAACAAGGGTAAAATTTTACTGTTTGTAAGAGGGGGGATGAAAATTGATTCAAAACTGGCTCCAATGGTTTCGGAGCCTTTTGCCTTATTAAACTTAAAAGTAGTAAAGGGAAGAGCTTACTTTCACCTTATAGGGGGAGAAATACTTGAAGTTTTTGAAAATATTGAAAAAGATTACAAAAGGCTTTTGCGACTAAGTGGTTTATTTGAAAAAATAGAAAGAATTTTACCAAGAGGGGAAGAAAATCAAAAAATATTTTTCTTGATTAAGAAATTTTTAAATACAATTAATAAAAGTTATCGGATTAATATATTTAGCTCTTTTCTTTTAAAATTATTATCGTTTTCTGGTTTTATGCCAGAATTAAAACATTGTCTGGTTTGTAAAAAAGATTTAGATCAGGGTTATTTTGATTTGAAAAAAGGAGGCTTGGTTTGTAAAAAACATAAAAGTAAAAAATCTTTTAAAGTTTCTAAAAAAACTCTCAAATTATTACAAGATTTTCTTTTAAAAGATTTTGATTATTTATTATCAAAAAAATTTGATAAGAATGCTAGCTTAAAAGCAAAACAAATTATTGAAAGCTTTTATAGTTGGCAAGTATAATTTTTGACAAATTCTTAGATTTTGTTATAGTAAATTTACCTTAAGGCGCCATCGTCTAATGGACAGGACGCATGGTTTTCATCCATGTAATGGGGGTTCGATTCCCCCTGGCGCTATTTTTATTTTAACTAAATTTAATAATTTTAATTGACATCTTGTTAACTATTTGCTAGTTTATAGGATAGAAGGATAGATTTAAATTTTATGTCTAAAAAAGAAAATAAAAAAACAAAATTAGATTATAAAACAGACATATTAACTGGTATTAGGCCTACTGGTAGTTTAACTATTGCTAATTTTTTAGGAGCGGTAGCTCCAATTATAAAGTTGCAAAAAAGACAAACTTCAATTTTAGTTTTTGTAGCTGATCTCCATGCTTTAACCGACCATGAACCGGATGTGGTTAGGAAATATAGTAAAGAAATTGTAGCTAACTATATTGCCCTTGGCTTAGATCCTGAAAAAGTAAATATTTATCTTCAATCTGATATTGCAGAAGAACTTATGTATTTTACTGGCCTTTTAGCTCGCCATATTAGTGTTGCTAAGCTAGAAAGAGTGCCAACCTTAAAAGATAAAATTAAAAAAGGCCAAAAAAAAGAAAATGCTAATGCGCTTTTATTACTTTACCCAGTTTTAATGGCGGCCGATATTTTAATTAATAGATCAAAAAAGGTTCCTATTGGAGAAGATCAAATGGCTCATATGGAGGTGACTCGTTATTTAGCAAAAAAATTTAATAAAAAATATGGCAATGTTTTACCATTGCCTAAAGCTCTTCAAAAAAAATCTATTCGAATTCTTTCCTTAAAAGGGAAGGGTAAGATGAGTAAAAGTTCTCCTAACGGGGCAATATTTTTAACAGATGATAAAAAAACTATAGCTAAAAAAATAAAATCAGCTCAAACTGCTTTTAAAGGTAAAATGTCTGAAAAATTAAAAAGCCATATTTTAGTTGCTAAGAATTTAGCTAAGAACAAAAAAGAAAAAGAGAAAATTGATGAAATTGTTAAAAAACACAAAAACGGGGAGCAAGTTATGGGAGAATTTAAAAAGATTTTAACTGAAATTGTTCAAAGATTTGTAAGCAATTTTCAATCCGAGAAGGAAAAGGTGGTTTCTGATCCAGACCTAATTCCCTCTATACTTGAAAATGGGAAAAAAATTGCTAAACAAAATGCTAGAGAAGCTTTAAAGGAAATAAATAAGGCTTTAAAATTTAAATAAAATTTTATATCATTTATAATTTAAATTATCATCATTCCTAATCGGGGTTTTTATTTTGCTTTTTATTTTTAATTCCTTTATAATAAAAAATAATTAATAAGTTAAAAATTAAAATTCATATGAAAATAAAAGTATATTCAACACCAACATGCCCATATTGTCACAAAGTCAAAGATTTTTTAAAAGATAATGATGTTGACTTTAAGGATATTGATGTAAGTAAAGACCAAGAAGCAGGTAAACGTATGGTCGAAAAAACTGGACAAATGGGAGTGCCAGTAGTAGAGATTGATGGCGATTTTATTGTTGGTTTTAACAAAAAGAAAATATCAGAAAAATTAGGTCTTTAATTTAAGCTTTTATGCTAAAGTTAAAACAAGTTAAAAACCATCCTCAAGTTTCTGAGTTTATAAAACAAAGTCAAATTTCCATGGATGCCTTGAATTACACTGAACATGGCACTAGACATGCTAATTTAGTTTCTAAAAGATCTCGGAAATTAACTAAAGATATTGGCTTAGATGAACGGACTCAAGAATTATCTGCTATTGCAGGCTATTGTCAGGATATGGGGAATTTTATTGGGAGAACCAGACATCACTATTGGGGAGCTTTATTATTTCATCAAGTATTTTCAAGTCATGTAACAGAAGATGAAAAAAAGTGGAGAGAAGATAAATTAGCTTTAACACCAGAAGAAATTACAATTATTGTTCAATGTCTTGCTAACCATGATAAAGATACTATGAAGTTAACTAATCCTGTTTCAGCTATCGTTGTGATAGCTGATAAGTCTGATGTTAATCGTTCTAGAGTAACTACTAAATCTAAACAAGATATTGATAAAGATATCCATGATAGAGTTAATTATGCGGTAACTGATTCTAAAATTAAAGTTAATGGAAAAAATATTAGTTTAAAACTTAAAGTTGATACAAGTAATGTTCCTATAATGGAATTTTTTGAAATATTTACTGATAGAATGGCTTATTGCAGAAAAGCAGCCGAATATTTAGGTTACCATTTTAAATTATTTATCAACGACCTTAAATTGCTTTAATTTAAATGGAGTGGTCAGTTTTAAAAAAGAATTTATCTGAAATAAAATGGGTATATTATATACCCCTTTTTATTTTATTAATAATCTTTATTGTTATTGTGATTTGTAAGTTTTGTGTTGTAACTGAAGCTATAGAAAATTTAAAAAATAAAATTGAAGTTAAAAGACAAGGTCCGGTAAAAGCAAGAGGAATTTATATTTCTTCATGGAATGCCGGAGAGGAAAATAATATTGAGAACTTGGTTAATTTTATCTTAGATACAAATTTAAATGCAGCTATTATTGATATTAAAGACGTGACTGGCAAGGTTTCCTATAAAACCAATGTTGAATTAGCAAGAAACAATCACCTTTATGAATTAAGAATTAAAAATATTAAAGAACTTTTAAATTACTTAAAAAGCAAAGGTATTTATGTGATTGGGAGAATTTGCGTTTTTAAAGATGATGCTTTAGCAAAAAGAAAAGAAAGCTTAGCTTTAAAGAACAATAAAGATAATAAAGTTTGGAAGGATTATTCTGATCTAGGTTGGGTTGACCCGAGTTCAAAAAAAGTATGGAACTATAATATCTCTTTAGCTAAAGAAGCACTGAGTCTTGGTTTTGAAGAAATAAATTTTGATTATATCAGGTTTCCTTCAGACGGGACTATAAAGGATATTAATTATCCGGTTTGGGAAAAAGAAATATCCAAAAAAGAGATTATTAAATCATTTTTTGAATATCAACATGAACATTTAAAAGATTATAGGGTTTCAGCTGATCTTTTTGGTATGACTATGAGTCATGTTTTAGATGGTAAAGATATGAATATTGGTCAAAGATTTGAGGATGCTGCTTTTTATTTTGATTATCTTTGTCCTATGCTTTATCCATCTTATTTTAAGGGGGGTTTTAAAGATATTAAAAATCCTTTTGAAAAACCATATGAGATTATTAATAAAAGCTTTAAAAACGCTGATTCGGTTATTAAAAAAGGAGAAAAGCCTTTTGTCAGGCCATGGCTTCAAGCTTTTAGTGCTAATAAAGATAAAATAAGCCCAGAATTTTTAAAACTTCAAAAACAGGCCGTATTAGACAATAATTCATATGGGTTTTTGTTGTGGAGTTCAAGAAATGATTACTTTGATTTTAAAAAAGTATTTCAAAATTAATGTGGGATTTATTATGGCTTATTTTTTAAAATAGGGGAAATGCCCCTTTTTCTTTTTATTTATCTTTGATAAAATGAAACTAAGATATATTTAATTAAATTAAAGTATTAAAGTTTATGTCTGAGAAATCTATAGATAGTTTGATATCTCTTTGCAAAAGAAGGGGTTTTATATTTCAATCATCAGAAATTTATGGTGGTCTGCAATCTTTTTATGATTACGGTCCTTTAGGAGTGGAGTTAAAAAGAAATATTAAAGAACTTTGGTGGAAAGAAATGGTTAAAAAACACCAAGAAATTGTTGGTCTTGATTCTTCTATTTTAATGCATCCTAAAGTTTGGAAAGCATCTGGCCATTTGGATGGTTTTGTTGATCCATTAGTAGAATGTAAAAAGTGCCATAAAAGATTTAAAGCTGATGATCTTGAATCAGAAAATTGTCCTGAATGCGAGGGCGAATTAACAAAACCTAAATCTTTTAATTTAATGTTTAAAACATTTATGGGGCCAACCGAAGATGAATCTAATGAAGTTTATCTAAGGCCAGAAACCGCTCAAGGAATTTTTGTTAATTTTAAAAATGTATTGCAATCCAGTAGGGTAAAGTTACCTTTTGGTATTGCTCAGATTGGTAAATCTTTTAGAAATGAAATAACCTCGGGGAATTTTATATTTAGAACGAGAGAATTTGAACAAATGGAATTAGAATATTTTGTAAGACCTGATAATGCTGATAAAGTTTATAAAGAGTGGAAAGAAAAACGTCTTGATTGGTATAAAGATTTAGGAGTAGATAAAGACAAGCTTCGCCTTAGAAAGCATGGTAAGGATGAGTTAGCTCATTATGCTAAAGCTTGTTCGGATGTTGAATATAAATTTCCATTTGGTTGGTCTGAGATCGAAGGGATTGCTAATCGAAAAGATTTTGATCTTTCTCAACACACTAAATTTTCAAACGAAGAAATGGTTTATCGGGACAAGACCACGGGAGAGAAAATTAACCCTTATATTATTGAGCCTTCAGCTGGAGTTGAAAGACCACTTTTAACCTTTTTAATGGATGCTTATCATGAAATAGGTGGAGGAAGGGATAAAGATTCTAACAAGAAAAAAGAAGTTGTTTTAAGGCTTGATAAGCGCCTTTCACCAGTAAAAGCAGCTGTATTTCCTTTAATTAAAAAAGAACCTTTACAAAAATTAGCTAAAAATATATTTGATGATATTAAAGGAATTTGGATGTGTCAGTATGATGAGTCGGGTTCAATAGGAAAAAGGTATAGAAGACAAGATGAAATTGGAACTCCTTATTGTATTACAGTAGACTTTGATTCTTTAGATGACGACGCTGTTACAGTTAGAGACAGAGACACGATGGAGCAAGAAAGGATTAAAGTAAAGGAATTAAAATCTCATTTAAGGGAAAAACTAGGATTTTAATATAATTTAATTTGATTTATTTAAAATATTATGGAAAAAGAACCAAGAACAACAATTATTAAATTTGACTTTTGGTCTATTGCTAAAATAGTGGGAATTATTTTAGGTCTTTTGTTTTTGTATTTAATAAGAGATATAATTTTAATAATTTTCACAGCTGCTATTTTAGCCACCATTATTACTCCTTTGGTTAATTGGCTTGAAAAGAAAAAAATAGCCCGCTGGTTAGGAGCTACTCTAACCTATATTGTGATTATTGCTATTCTTGTTTTAATGGGGATGGTTATTGTGCCAAAAGTTATAAGCCAGAGCCATATTTTGATATCTCAGTTACCTGAAACTATTGGTTCTTTAATGGAGAGTGTTTCCCCTAAAACCCAAATTGGCTTTGTAGAACTTTTAAATAATTGGTTTCAAGGACCTACTAGTTTAGGTAA
>CAZGUY010000016.1:0-15889 GCA_964528795.1 uncultured Gammaproteobacteria bacterium | reverse complement strand
TCTTCCCTATTAGTAAGAAAGGGGCCACTTTTAAATGATACTTCAATATTTTTAATACTAAACAAAGAACTAAAAAATAGTAAATATAAAATACCTATAAGTACTATTAAAGATAAAATGATCCCGATAGTAACCTTAACCCTTCTTCTTTTTTTCTCTAAAAAAGAAGATCTAGTACTATATTTACGTGAAGCTCTATTTTTATATTTATTATTATTTAGCATGCCAATCTTTTTTAGGTTTATAATTAAAATGAAGTTTTCTTTTTTCTCTAAACCTTTTTAAAGCTAAAGAAATTAATTTATCTAAGAGTTTAGAGTATTTAATACCTGATGCTCGCCAAAGCTTAGGATACATACTTACAGAAGTAAAGCCTGGGATAGTATTAATCTCATTTATAAATATTTTTTGATTATCCTTTGAAATTAAAAAATCAACTCTTGCCATACCTCTACACTCAATCGCAGTATATGATTTTATAGCTAATTCTTGTAATTTGTCTACTATTTTCTTATTTAATTCGGCTGGAATAATTTCTTTACTACCTTCATCTATATATTTTGCTTCATAATCATAAAATTCATTACGAGGAATTATTTCGCCTGGTAAAGAAGCTTTAGGATCTTTATTACCTAAAACACTTACCTCAACTTCTTTTGGGTTTTTAACTGATTTTTCTACTAAAATTTTATTATCATATCTTGAAGCTTTATAAACCCCTTTTATTAATTCTTTTTTGTTTTTAGCTATACTAATACCAACACTTGACCCTGAATTAGCTGGCTTAATAAAACAAGGATATTTTAAATCTTTTTCTATTTCCTTTATATATTTTTTTTGTTTTAATTCCCAATCTTTTTTAAAAAACCAAATAAATTTTGTTATAGGTAAATCATAACTTTTCCAAATAATTTTTTGAACTACTTTATCCATACCTAAAGCAGAGCCTAATACCCCAGCTCCAACATAAGGCTTATCTATTGTCTCTAAAAGACCCTGAATAGTACCATCTTCTCCAAAGGGGCCATGAAGTATTGGAAAGAATACATCTATCTTATCAATTCCCTTAGGAGTATTTTTACCTTTTTTCTTAACTTTTTTATTTGATAAAAGCTTTTTAGCATTCTTTCCTTTTAGCCATTTCCCCTTTTTAGTAATACCAAAGAGTTTTATGTTGTATTTATCTTTATCCAAGGCATCGATAATTGATCTAGTTGAAACTAAAGAAACTTCATGCTCAAAAGAACGTCCCCCAAAAATAACACCAATGTTTAATTTTTTTTGAGACATAAAATTTTTTATTTAAAATTTTGATAAAAATATATTAATATTGCTATAAATGTTACTAAACCTATAACAATAAATAGCCTCCCTACTATCTTAACTATTGGTTTATTTTCACCATACAACAACAAAAAAGATCCTAAGCCAATAAAGAAAGCAAATAAAATAAAAGCAAATAAAATCATTTTAAAACGAATTAGTTGTAAAAGTATATATATTAATATCTCCCTTTCTCCAACCTCCCTGTATTCTCCCCTTTTTTAATAGGTTATTCATCAATTCTTCCAAATTCCAACCAGCTTCTTTTGCTACCTCAGGCAAAAAAACAGCTGACTTGAAATCTTTTTTTACATAGACTCCGTGCTTACCTATTTTAATATCCTCATTAGGTTTATTTGTCTTTTTTAAAGGTGAAAGAATAGAAATGTTTATATCTATATCATCTAACTCGCTTATAGTAACAGGCATAAAGCGATTATCTTTTAGGGCAGCTGCAACAGCCATTTTGGGAATTAATTTATAAATTGGTAACTTTTCTTCTTTGATTCGCCCTACACATCCTCTAAGTTTATCGTTTTTATTTAAAGTTACAAAAGCACCTGTTTTTTTCTTTAATTCTTCTGGTATTTCTTTATTAAAGAAATGTTTTAAATCTACTTTCTTGCCTTTAATAGAATTTTTAATACTTTGTCTAGCAATTTTTTTAAGAATTTTTTGATTTTTTTCTTGCATAATAGATAAATAATTAATTAAAACTTATAGCTCCGTAACCTACTACCCTCATAGAATTCTTAGTTATATCACCAGAGTTATGATATTTAATAATATGAGAATTGTTTAAATCTAATTTTTCTTTTAATATTAAAGCTACTTCTATTGCTTCTTTACCACAAGCATAAGTATCAACCTTTTTCTTTTCTTCTTTTAAACGCTCTTTAAACGCTTCTAAGCCCTTTGTAATAGAATCAAGAGTTTTTTTGTCTTCTTTTTCAGCGATTTCTTTTTCAGGATAATGAGAAAGGTCCGAACTTATAATAACTAAAGTGTTATTATCAATGTTTTGTTTAATAAGAGAAGCTAGACTTTCTTTCTCTTTTATGCTGGAGTCCCCTATTAATACAGGAATTATTTTAAGTTTGTTAAATACAACTTGCAAAAAGGGTATTAAAACTTCTATCGAGTGTTCATATTTATGAATGACAGAATCAAAGGAAAAATTTGATTGCTTTTGAATTTTTTTAATATAATCTAAATCGATATTCACTTCCCCTAAAGGGGTTTTCCAGTTCCCATTTTTATAAAAACAAATTCCCTCAAAGGGTTGATGAGATGGGCCAATTAAAATTATTTTATTAATTTCTTTATTTTCAGCTTGCTTTAAACCAGCGGCCATAACATCAGCACAAAATCTGTAACCTGCATGAGGTAAAATAAGAATTTTAGGCTTTGCTACAACCCTATCTGCTCTTTTTAGTTTTTCTTTAATTATATTTTTTAATTTAGTTTTGTTAGCAGGGTAGAATTTACCCGCTGCAATTGGTAAACGCATAAAAATTTAGATTAAAAATTTTGCCAAACACCCGGAATAACAAAACCACATTCAGGACATGTATTACCTTTCAAGTTAACCTTAATATCATATCCTGTTCTATCTACAACTGGATTGTTACAATTTGGACAATTAGTATTTTTAGCTTTTTTATGAGGCATATTACCAATATAAACAAAGTTTAAACCGGCCTCCTTGCCTATTTTGTAAGCTTTTTCTATAGTTTCCTTGCTGGTGATTGGTTTATCTTTCATTTTATAAGCTGGATGAAATCTTGATATGTGCCAAGGGATATCTTTGTTAATATCAGCTATAAAATTAGCAATATCTTTAATTTCTTGTTCACTATCATTTTCACCTGGTATTAAAAGTGTAATAATCTCAAGCCAAACATTTTTATGATTTTTAGCAATATCTTTAATATTTCTTTTAACTGGATCTAGTTTACCTTTACAAATTTTTTTATAAAATTCAGAAGAAAAGGATTTTAAATCTATATTAATAGCATCTAAATAAGGAGTGATTTTTTCAAGAGCTTCTTTTGATTCAAAACCATTTGATACATAAACGTTTTTTATTCCATTTTTATAAGCTAGTCGAGCTGTATCATAAGCGTATCTAAAAAATACAGCTGGCTCATTATATGTGTAAGCTATTACAGGAATATTTTTATCTTTACAATGGTCAACAATTCTTTCAGGGCTCCATGTTTCATAGCGATCCATTAGGGTTTCTAAATCCATGCTTTTATCTTTTTTAATTTGTTTTGGTTTTTGGGAAATGCCCCAATTTTGACAAAATTGACATTGAAAATTACACCCTATTGTTCCAATAGAAAAAACAGGAGCTCTTGGTAGAAAGTGGTAAAAAGGTTTTTTTTCAATAGGATCAATGTTAACTGAAACCGGTTTTCCATAAACCAATGAATAAAGTTCACCATCTATATTTTTTCTTACACCACAAACTCCTGTCTTACCAGGAGCGATATCACAATGCCATGAACAAGCATTGCATTGAACGTGGTTTTTATTTTTGTGTTTATAAAGTAAGGCTTGTTTCATAAATTTAAAATTAAATTAACCAACTTATAACAGCTCCTATTATACAAAGAATTCCAAAAATAAAGGTAAATTTAGCAAAATTGATTTTATCTACTAAATAAAGTAGAGCTTTTAGGGTTAAAACACCGATTATAAAGCTTACTATTAAAGCCGGCCAACCCCTTGATAGGAGAATTGGATTTTTTATAAAAAGATAAGAATTAGAAGCTAAAATAATAGGAGCTGACATTAAATAAGACAAAGTAAGAATTTTCTTGGGCGAAAAATTTGAAAAAGATAAACCAAATATTGTAGAGCCAGAACGAGAGAGTCCGGGTATGACAGCTAAGCCTTGAAGAATGCCAGATACAAGAGCGGTTTGATTTATACTAAGCTCAGGTTTAGTTTTTTTATTATGAAAATAACTAGTTAAGAACAAACCACCACCCATTAGAAAAAGAAGACCAGCTCCTAAAGAAACATCACTTATTAAATGATAAAGAGGAAAGCCAACTCCAAGAGAAACAACAGTGGTGATAATTAAAAAATAAAGTAGTTTACGATTTTTTAAAAGAATTATTTCTTTCCAGTCCTTCCTAAAATAAACTAAAACTGCTAAAAGGGTGCCTAAATGTAAAAACAGAGCAATATCAATAGCATTTAAATCTAATTTAAGTAATTCACTAGAAAGAGCCACTATTCCTTCGCTTGAAATAGGTAACCATTCAAATATTCCCTGTAATACGCCTAATAGTAAGTATTCCATATAGATTTATTATAATATTTTTTTTATTTATTGTAAAAATTATTTTTTGATCTTAAAAATATTTTTTAAATCCTTTAATGTTTTTGTATTAATTACATCCTTTTTCTCAAGCCACCCCCTTCTTCCTGTTAAAACACCAAATCTCATAGTTGATAATGTTTTTGGATCATGGGAGTCAGTTGAAATAACCAATTTTACTCCCTGTTTTTTAGCTAAAAAGACATGAGTATCTTTTAGATCAAGTCGTTGCCAAGAAGCATTGATTTCTAAAATCGTATTTGTAGTTTTTGCTTTTTTAATTAATTTATCTATATCTAAGTTAATTGGTTCTCTTTTATTTATCATTCGCCCTGTTGGATGGGCTAATATATTAACATATTTATTCTCTATTGCTTTTAAAACTCTTTTAGTTTGATCTTCTTTATCCTTTTTAAAGCCAGAATGAATTGCTCCTAAAACAATGTCAAATTTTTTAAGAATTTTATCTGGTAAATATAAAGAGCCGTCATCTAAGATATCTACTTCACAACCAGCAAAAATTTTAATGCCATTTATTTTTTGGTCTGCTTTTTTGATATCTTTTAAATAATCTGAAGAATTATTCTTATCTATTCCATTTATCATTCCTAGGGGTGAAGCGTGGTCAGTCATAGCAATATATTTATAACCCCTTTTTTTACAAGCCTTAGCCATTTCTAAAATGGAAGTATTACCGTCAGACCACTTGCTATGCATTTGAAGGTCACCTTTTATATCCTTATTTGTTATAAGTTTGGGAAGTTTATTTTCTTTAGCAGCTTCAATTTCTCCTTTATCTTCTCTAATTTCCGGTGGTATAAATGGAAGATTAACTGATTTAAATATTTCTTTTTCAGTTTCCCCTCCTACTCTTTTGTTGTTTTTTTTCTTAAAAACGCCATATTCGTTAATTTTTAAACCTTGTTTAATTCCCATTTTTCTAATATGTATATTATGGTCTTTTGAGCCGGTAAAATAATGCATTGCAGCTCCAAAACTTTTTGGGTCCACTACTCTTAAGTCAGCTTCTGGGCCATGTTTGATAGTAACTCGAGCTTTAGTATCACCATTTTGTAAAACTTGATTTATTTCTTTTAAAGAGGTAAAGAAATTAATAGCTTTTTTAGGTTGCTCTGAGGTAATCAAAATATCCAGATCACCAACCGTTTCCTTAGCTCTTCGAAAAGAACCACATATTTCTACCTTTTTAGTTAAATCCGACTTTTCTAGTTTTTGCTTTATATTTAGAGCCATATCATAAATTGCCCCTAGAGCAAAACGCTCGCTAAATTTTTTATAAAGCTTAATTCCTTTTAAAATATTTTGTTCGCTTTTTTCTCCCCAACCCTTTAAGTCTCTTAGCTTATGAGATTTAACTAATTTTTTTAAATCCTTAATAGACTCGACTCCAAATTTATTATAAAAAAGTTTAGCTTTTTTAGGGCCAACTCCTTCTATTTCCATTAACTTTGTAACTCCTTTTGGTATTTTTTTTCTTAATTTTTCCAATTCTTTACTTTTACCAGTTTTAATTATTTCTTTAATATGTTTTTCAATACCCTTCCCTACTCCAGGTATTGTTTGGAGTTTGTCATTCTCATAAACTTTAACAATATCTTTGCTTAAATTTTCAATAGAACGAGCTGCTTTTCTATTGGCAGAAATTCTAAAACGATTACCTTCTATAATTTCTAAAATATCAGCCATATCATCTAATACTTTTGCTACTCTAATATTATCAATACTTTCCATAATGTTGATTAATTAAATATTTGTATTATTTTTCACCCAACATCTCTAAAAGGGCTTGCTTTTTTATTTCAAAATCAGCCTTATTCTTTTGAGAGATTGATTTTAAGCGTTCAAATTCTTGATGTAGGGGATTTACTGCTTGACCATAAACTTTCATAGCATATTCCAAGTGAGGACCGGTTGAACAACTTCCAGTAGAGCCTACATACCCAATTATTTGACCTTGCCTAACATTAGCTCCAACATATATACCGTCAGCATATGATATTAAGTGGGAATAGCGAGTAGTATATTTAGAATTGTGGCGTATTGTAATTGTCCTACCAATGCAGCTTTTCCAACCTACAAATACAACCCTTCCTTTTGCCGGAGATACAACAGGCGTACCACTTGGAGCAGCATAATCTATTGCTAAGTGAGGTGTATAACCCCCAAACTTAGGATGCCACCTTTTATATGTAAATCCGGAAGATATGTATTTAAATTGAAGAGGTGATCTTAAAAAGGTTCTTTTTAAATTATTTCCCTTAAGATTATAATAATCAAATTCTCCATTATCGTCTTCATAATATAAACCATAATGGTCTTCTCCCCTGTTAACGAATTTAGCTATTATTATTTTCCCCGGCTTTACTTCTTTCCCATCTAGAGTTCTTTTTTCATAAACTACTTTAAATTTATCTCCTTTTTGAATATCAAAACCAAAATCTACATCCCAGGCAAAAATATTAGCCATTTCCATAATGATTTTATCAGGAATATTTTTATTCTTAGCTGCCTTATAAAAACTAGAATTAATAGTTCCTTCTTTTCTAATTATTTCAGTTTTATAATTATATTTTTTTAAATTAGCTTTAAAATTACCTTCCTTACCTTTTGTAATTTTTAGATATTTTTCATTATCAATATTATATATAAATTCCTGAAATTGATTATCCTTAAATATAGTTTCAATTTTATTGCCTGCTTTTATATTTTTCAAATCATAAATATCTTTTGAGGCCTGATAAATTTTTTGCACTTGTTCTTTACTTAATTTTAATTTTTCATAAAGAAGAGAAAATACTTCTCCTTGTTTAACTATATATTGATTGTGAATAATTTGAGGTTTCTTTTCTGCTTTTTGAATATCTTTATTAATCTGTTTTTGAAGAGAGGTTTGAGAACTTTCTGCAGAACTTTTTTTGATTTTAGGTATAAAAACAAAAGCTCCTATTATAATAATTAAAATAGCAGCAAATAAAGGTATTAACTTTTTGATTTTTTCCTTTTTATTGTTTTTAAAAAAATATTGTGGCATATATATTATTTTAACACATTTTCAAAAAAATAAAACTATTCTTTAAAATAACTTGACAAAAGGCATTTTTTAAGATATTATAATTTATAACACGTTAGTTTTTTCAAATTAAAAAGGAGGTCTATCATGAAAGATGAAACGATCTGGATTTTAGTATTTTTTATGTTTGTGACAATCATAATAAATATTAATCGCAATAATGAACCAACGGAAAATCAGAAAGCCCAAGCTGCATTGTCTAATAAAAAAGTAAAACTTCCACCATATCTAGATTACAAAGATTTGTCTAAAAAAGACATAGATAGCTTAAAGCAAGGTAAAACCATTAAAAAGAATTTCTATTCCAATCCTATTATGAAAGGTTGGTTTCCGGTTGTTAAAATGACTAAGAAAGATTCGATTGCTACCTTAGTAATGTCTCAAAATGATAACAGCATAAAAACGGTTAATAAGAAGCTTGTTTCTCAGCATAATAAAATTGTTAGTATTCTATGGTCATTAATAGCTGTTGCTGTTTTAGGTGTAATTGGTTATATTTGTTTTAAAATAAACACCAAAGAAAAGGTTAAAAAAATGAGCTTATTTGCTTTAATTTCAACCGGCCTGCTTATTGCCGCCTATTACCTGGTAAAATATTTAAGTACATTAGTTGTTTTTTGGTTTGGAATAGGCCCTAATATGACTGTTCTGGTTAACTTTGTTTTTATCTTCTTATTTATTTTTCTCTTATTTTTGTCATCAGCTTACATAGGAGAAAACTATTTAAGAATCTATGACTTGTTTGATTTGGCTCTAGATCTAGTCCTTTTAACAGGACTTTTTACTTTAATGAGCTTTCATTTAACCACAAACTCTATCTTATTTTGGTCTAGCATTGTTACTTATTTTATTGTTTTTATGATAGGAGTCAGAATTAGAAAATTAACTCTAAAATAAGAGTTGATATTTTTAAAAACAAGGATGATTTATTAACAATCATCCTTCTTTTTTTACTTGACAAAATAATAAAATTATACTAATATGAGCCTATCATAGTTTGATCTTTAAACAAAAAAACAAAACCAAAGGAGGATAAAATGTCAAAACTAGAAGAACTAAGGAAAGTGTTACAAGATATCAAGGGTCCACTTAATATCTTGATCGCTCAACTTGATCCAGATGCTTTAGCTAGTGCTATGGGGCTTGAGCATATTGTTCAGAAATTAACTGATTTAGAGATCCAAATATATTATTTTGGAACTGTTGGTCACCCTCAGAATCGTTGTCTAATCAACAAGTATGATTTAAAAAGAAAGATTAAGCCTATTCAAGATTCAGATATTTCAAAAGATTCAACAATAGCTTTGGTTGATTCTTTTGATATTGAAGATGGTCGTATTCTAAAACAAAAATCCGACCTCCCCCTACCCTCGATTATTATTGATCATCATAGAGGAGAGCCAAGTATTTCGGAAAAAGAAAAAAGCTTTGTCTGGATTGAAGATATTGGAGCCGCTTCTACAATGATTGTAGAGTTACTTAGAGAACTTGATTCAAATATTAATGATTATCTTTCAAGTGAAAGTGGTACAATGCTGGCTACAATTTTAACCTTAGGTATTTATACAGATACAAATAAACTAGTAAGTGGATCTCAACGCGATAGACAAGCTTACGGTTTTGTAACTCAATTTGTTTCTGGCACAGAAATGTCTCAATTAATTGATTACCCCTTATCAGAAAGTTACTTTAAAAATCTAAGAACTGCCCTAAATAACTATATGAGAAAAGGTTCTCGTGTTATTGCGAGAGTAGGTACAATATCTGGTACAACCGGTGATGACCTATCAACTATTGCAGATGAGTTTTTACGGATTCAGGGCGTGACTTTAGTTGTTGTGTGGGGTATTATTAACCAAAAGGTTAGAATCAGTGCCAGATCAAGGGATTTGAGTACACCTTTAGATGAATTTCTTGAAAAGAAATTTGGAGAAAGTTCAGGAGCAAAATTAGCTCCTAACGGTCGAGGTGAAGGCGGAGCTATTCTTGATTTAAATTTGGGCTTTTGGTATTCGGAGCAAATTGAAGAAGAAATTGAAACACTTGTAACCAACCGATTACGCGAAGTTATGTTTTCTGATCTACCTGAATCTAGTGATTCTGAAAAAGAAAAAGATTAATCTTAAATTAAATAACACCCTGTATTTTTAAAATACAGGGTGCTTTTTTATAATGATGTAATTATTTTATAAATACTTTTTATTTTTTAATTTCTCAGGAAAATAGTCTTGATCCTCTTTATAATCATAATCAGGACTATATTTATAATTCTTTCCATAACCAAAATTCTTCATTAAATCAGTAGGAGCATTTCTAATATGTAAAGGTACTTCTAAGCTACCATATTTTTTAACATCCTTAGCTGCTTTTTTATAAGCAGTATATAATTTATTTGACTTTTTACACTTTGCCATATAAACAACAGCTTGAGCTAAAGCTAGTTTACATTCAGGCATACCTATAAAATGAGCTGCCTTGTAAGCTGCTACTGCTTGCTCTAAGGCTCGAGAGTTTTTAAGACCAACATCTTCTGAAGCAAACCTAACAATACGCCTTGCAATATATAATGGGTCCTCCCCTGCTTCAAGCATTCTAGCTAAATAATAAAGAGAAGCATTTGGGTCTGAACCTCTCATTGATTTATGAAGAGCTGATATTAAATTGTAATGTTTTTCTTTGTCTTTATCGTAAAGATAAGTTCCTTTTTGAAAAGCTTCTTTTATATCTTTTTTAGTTATTTTAATTTTTTTACCACCCTCTTTTGATTCAACAATATATTCTAAAACATTTAAAGCTACCCTTGCATCACCATTGCTCATGTCAGATATGGTTTTTATTAGCTTTTTATCAACTTCAATATTTTTACCACCTAAACCCTTTTCTTTATTAGAAAGGGCTTTTTTTATAATTTCTTCAATATGTTTTGGTTTCAAAGGCTTGAGTTTAACCACGTGTAAACGAGAAAGTAAAGCATTTCTAACCTCAAAACTAGGATTTTCAGTTGTTGCTCCTATTAAAACAATAGTCCCTTTTTCTACATGTGGCAAAAGAGCGTCTTGTTGAGTTTTATTCCAACGATGTATTTCATCTATAAAAAGTATTGTTGTTCTCCCCTTTTCTTTGTTAATTTTAGCTTGTTCAATAATTTTACGAAGTGTTTTTAAGCCGCTTGAAACAGCACTAATTTCTTTAAATGACGAATTAGTTTTATTAGCAATAATTTGGGCTAAAGTTGTCTTGCCACTACCGGGTGGACCCCAAAAAATCATTGGTTTTGGCTTACCAGAATTAATTATTTTTCTAAGCAGGGTTCCCTTCCCTACTATTTTATCTTGACCCAAAAAATCCTCTAAATTATCAGGTCTTATTCTGTCAGCTAAAGGGGTTTTATTGTTTTTGGCCATAAATTATATTAAATTAAAACTTAATCTTATTCATATGAAACAATATTAAATCTAGATTTTGGAACTTTATATTGTTCTATTATGTCTTTATTTTGACTATTATCTTTTAAAAATATAACTGCATATTGATCAGCAAAAACAGGCACCCAATTTTCATCTTTAAATCTATTAATTAAAAATTTTTGTCCCCAAGGGGTAGCATCTCTATGTGAGAAAAATATTGCATTAAATTTATATTTTTTATTAAATTTTTTCCAGTCTGTTTCATTTTTTTGAAGAGGAATATAAACATTTTTAAAAAAACTAGTCGGATAACTTTCTGGTCTATTATCCACAAAAATCTTTTCTTTTGGGTAAAGATGATAAATTAGGTAACCTCCTATATCATAATTATTTAAAATTGGCCCTTTAATATCTTGGTTTTTGAAAAAATTTGCTGAAGCATTAACTTTGTTTTTCAAACCAACGCCAAGATCATGTTTAATAAGGTTGTAATGAGTAAAACCAAATATTACAACAATTAAGATAGCTATTATTGTATAAGTGATATTCACCAACTTACTATCAAGATTCTCAGACTTTTTATTGTCTTTTAAAACAATACTTATATTATAACTTATAATAGGAAGACAAAATAACCCAAAAATAGCAAAATTTCTAATTGCTGTCCAAGATAAAAACGATAAACCAAGCCATAAAATAAGATAAGTTATATTAATTCTTTTGTAATCCTTTAAAAATAAACCAATAAAAGAAAATAAAGAAAGTAAAAATGCTACCTTAAAAAGATCTAAATTAATATTATCAAAGTGTTTTAAACCTTCTAAAAATTGAACAGATTGATTTTCAATTGGTCTATAACCAAAATTCTCGAAAACCTTAAAAGGATAAATAACACCTTGGAATCCAGAAGGGTTTAAAAAGAGTACTACAATAACTAACAAAAATGCAAGTATAATTTTTTTTATTTTTGAAAAGGATACTTTATTATATAAGCTATCCATTAAAAACAAAAATACAAGTCCGGGCCCTATTAAAAAGTATATATGAGTATTAACCCATAAAACCTCTATTATTGGTAATATAAAAAGATAATTTAAAGAAATTTTTTTCTTTTTAATGTGCCATAATATCCATAAAAATATTCCTGAAAAAAGATAGGTAAAAATTTCTGGTCTTACTTCAGTTCTGGTAGCTATTAAGGGTAAAAATAATAAGCTTATAAGACCAGCTACCTTAAACCCAACTTCTTTCCTAGCTATATCAAAAAATAATAAAAAAGTTATTAAACTTAATATTATATAAAATACAGATAAACCACTAAACTGACCTATTTGCCATACAATAAAAAATATTACTCCACCTAACCAATGGTGATTAACCGAATTAAATTCAGGGTGAGTATATGAATAAAAACATGTATTTAAAACATCAAGCTTTCCTTTAAAAACCATTTGACCATTTTTAATATGCCGACCTAGATCTGCAGTAGTTAAATCAATTTTTTCTGCTAAAAAGAATATAAGACATATTAAAAGAAAAACTAAAACTAATTTTTTAACTAGTTTATTAAAATCCATAAATCAATTTTACTCTACCCTAAAAATTACAAAAGATCAATTAAAACAACAATCGCAAAAATTCCCCAAATTAGAATTGTAAACCAAAACTTTTTAACTTCTAGTTTTTTAACCTTTTTTCTTAAATCAACCATTATTTCGTGAGCACTTAAAAAAGTGATCGTCATTAACATGGCAGTGAAAAACATTACAGCCGCTATTTTGTAGATAGCAATATTTTTAAAAACAAAATATCCAACTAATACGGTAAAAGGAATCCAAGTGATTAAAAAACGCTTATCAAGCAAAAATTTAGTGTTTTTAATCCATGTCTCAGAGTTAAAAAGCAAAAACAAGAGCTTAAACAGAATTAAGACAGCAAAGATTAGGGCTAAAATTTTTAATGCAAGCATAATGTATTATTAAATTACCAACCTTTATTATTTATTTTTTAATTTCTATAATTTTCTTTCTTGATTTATGACCTCGTAAGATTCTTATACTTGATTTACTAGTATCAAAATAATCAGCTAATACTTCAATTAAGGCTTTATTAGCTCTACCATTAACTGGAGGTTCTTTGACCCAAATTTTGTAATTTTTATCATCTACCTTTTCTACTTTTTCTTGACTTGATTTAATTTTTAATTTAACAAATATTTTCATAATTTTAACAAGTTAAGTGAAATCCTGCTATTATATTTTCATCCGAATTTTTATTATAAAAGTCTACTGCTTTTTTGGTTTTTAAGGCTTTGAGTTTAACCCCCTTTTCTTTTAAGGCGTCTTTAACTTCTTGTAAAACATTTACCCTACCTGAAGCACCCGTTCCAATCAAAAAGATCTCTGGACTTTTATCTAATACATCATTTATATCTTCCAGGGCTACTTCATGCCCTTCTTTTCTCCACCAATCTAAAATTTCATCAGAAAAAATTATAACATCAGATTCGTATTTTTTACCATTTATAACAATTTGACCAAATTGATATGAGTCAATATGCATAAACAAATTAAATTAATTTTATTATTTATGTATTATTTTTATTTGATCAGGATTTTTTAAAATAATTTCTAACTTATCTTTGTATTTTTCTATTTTTCCTCTTATTTGAACTGTTTCGTCTATATAATAACTTTCAGGATGTTTAACAAATTTATAAGAATAATCATCAAATATCACTCCGCTAAGACATGAATTGGGATAAGGGTGTCCTAAATTTAAAAATACTATATTATCTTTAACTTCTTTATAAATACCAGCTATCCTACCTTGCACAACTACTTTTTTTCCTATATAATCCTTGGCCTGACAAGGGTTAATTGTTTTTAAATTATTATTTTTTTCAGACTTAGCACCATCTTTTAGATTAACAAACTCATTTTCTTTACTTGAACTTATATTTGACCACTGACAACCAACGCTTTTGTTGATTGCCTTATTTTCCGCTTGAGTTATTTCTTTTCTATATTTATTATTATTAGGATCAAAACGAGCTATTGCTAAACCAGACTCTACCATCTCTAAACCAATATTTTTATTATTTAAAAATACGTATCGTAAGTACCTACAATTGTCATCCTTGTCTTTGTAGCCCTTTTCTAACCTTACTTGTTTACCTAAAATTAATTTTTTTAATTTTTCCTTTGCTTGCTTGTAGCACTTCTCCCCTATTTCATCAGTTTCAATACCCAACATTCTAACTGAATAACCACCCTGAATAACAAAAGTATCGCCATCAATTACCTTAGTAACAGTTTTTTGGGAATTATTTTTTAAATCAGGTAAATTACAATTACTATTAAATACCCTTCTTGTTCCAAAGAAATAAGATAAAGAGGATATTATTAAAAAACCAACAATCGAATATATTATAATTTTTTGTTTGGTATTTTTTTTCATATTATACTTTAATTATATTAAAAATTTAGCCTATTGTCTAACCAAAACTTGATTTTTAAAAGAAATTTACTTATAATAAAAACAAATCTTTAAAATAAAATGAAGGAGGTAAAATGAAATCACCAAAGATAGGATGGATAGAAATTATTACTGGTTGTATGGCTTCTGGTAAAACCGAAGAATTAATACGACGTATTGAAACAGCTGAAATTGCGAAACAGGACGTGGGTATATTTAAACCTAGAACTGATACTAGATCAAAAAAGTTTGTTTCTTCACGAAAAGGTTGTAAAAAAAAGGCAATTGAAGTCAACGAAGCCAAAGAAATACTACAATTTATAGACAGATTTGAAGTATTTGCTGTTGACGAAGTTCAATTCTTTAGTGAAAAAATTGTGTCTGTAGTTAATAAACTTTCCAAAGCTAAAAAACGCGTTATTTTAAGTGGCACAGACACAAACTTTAGAGGTGAACCATTTGGTATTGTTCCTAATTTAATTGCTATTGCAGATGAACATACTATCTTACATGCAGTATGTATGAAATGTCATTCACAGCATGCTAACAGAACCCAAAGATTAATTAATGGTAAACCTGCTCCTTATAATGACGATTTAATAAAAGTTGGTGGCGATCAGATGTATGAAGCTCGATGCAAGAATTGTCATGAAGTACCAGGAAAAGGTGAATAAAAAACTGGCCCAAATCAGGGCCAGTTCTTTTTTTATTTTTTAACTTTTTATTTTACAACTTCTTGAATCCAGTCTGGTCTATCAGGTACTTTATTTTTATCAAACATCTCTCTCCACTTTTCATCAGTCAATCTATCTTTCATTGGCCATGGGAACTCATAATAACTAAACATTGGTCCCATTGCTAAACCAATTCTTCCATCCTTAGATTTATGAGCTACTAATAACCAATCTATTTTACCAGAGCCTACCTCTAAGGCTTTTTGGGTGTTTGTTTCAGTGTGAACATCAGCTATTAGGGTAGTTTTGAAGGCATCTTCTTTACCTGCTAAATCCTTATGGGTTTGGACATTAGGACCCTTTGGTTTTTTCTCAGTTTCTATTACTAAAGCTGAAGCTAAATCTTCTATAATAGAATCAAAGGTAGAACTAATATCTTCAATATAATCATAATCATTTTCAGTTAATCTTTTACCTTGTAATTCCTTTTGAGATATTTCCTTTAATCTTACCATCATGTTTTCACTTTTTTGAAGAGCTTGATCTACGCTTTCAGTTATAACTTTATTTTCTTTTAAGCCTT
>CAZGUY010000015.1:0-17390 GCA_964528795.1 uncultured Gammaproteobacteria bacterium | reverse complement strand
ACTAAAACCGAGTGGTTTTAGGGAGTGGAACGACGTTCAATCCGACTCCAGGCTCTTCTTAATAATTAATATAATATTAAAGATTGTTTATGTCAAAAGAAAATATGGTTAAAATGGAGTGTAGTAAGTGTCATCGCATAAATTATTATACTCGTAAGAATAAAAAAATTAATAAAGATCGTTTAGAACTTAAGAAGTTTTGTAAGCATTGCGGTAAGCATACGTTACATAAGGAGACAAAATAGTTTTTCGGGTCCGTAGTTTAATTGGTAAAATATCGGTCTCCAAAACCGAAGCTTCCCGTTCGAGTCGGGACGGACCTGCCAATAACTTAATCTCTTAAATTTATGGCAAAAGATTATTACGATATATTAGGCGTTGACAAAGACGCTTCTCAAAAAGAAATAAAAAATGCTTTTAGGCGTTTAGCTCAAAAGTATCATCCTGATAAAAAACAAGGTAGTGCTGAAAAATTCAAAAAAGTTAATGAAGCTTATCAAACTCTTTCTGATAAACAAAAAAGACAGAAGTATGATCAGTTTGGGAAATCTTATAAACAAGCTGGTGGCCAAGGACAAGGTGGGCCATCAGGTTTTGGTAATTTTAGTGATTTTGCAGATTTTGCTAGAAAACAAGGTCAAAGAAGGGCTGGGGTTGATTTTGAGGATTTGGATTTCAGTGATTTGTTTTCCAGTTTTTTTGGTGGCAGTAGAAGGCAGAGAAGCTCAAGAGTAAGGGGGAGTGATTTAAAAGCAGAGCAAGACATTGAATTTAAAGAAGCTATTTTTGGAACTAAAAAGCAAATCATATTAAATCATTTAGTTGTCTGTGATAAATGCGGAGGTTCGGGAGCTGACCCAGATAGTGGTATGAAAACTTGTGATCGTTGTGATGGAAAAGGTAAAACAATTAATGCTCGTTCAACTATTTTTGGTACTGTTAAAAATGCCAGAGTTTGTCCTAAATGTAGAGGTAAAGGAGAAATACCTAAAACTAAATGTGATAAATGCCAAGGAGAAGGAAGGTATAGAAAAAAAGAAAAAATGAAAGTAAAAATTCCAGCTGGAGTAGAAACAGGCAGTGTAATAAAGTTGGCTGGCAAAGGAGATGCTGGACCAAGAGGTTCAGCTCCGGGTGATTTATATATAAGAATTAAAGTTAAGCCAAGCCCTGATTTTAAAAGGGATGGTCAAACAATTTATTATACCAAAGAGATTCCTTTAACCACCGCTCTTTTAGGTGGTAAGGTGAAAGTAAAGACTGTTGATGGCAAAGTTAATTTAAAAATTCCTTCTAAAACATCTCATGGAAAAAAGATTCGCTTAAAAGGAAAAGGAGCTCCTTCTATTAAGGGTAATTCTCGAGGTGATGAAATTGTTAAAGTACATATTAAGATACCAAAAAAGTTAACAAGAAAGCAAAAAGAATTACTTAAAAAGCTTAAAAAACAAGGCTTATAAACTGGTAGTATTATGGATAAATTAGATTTTATAAAAGATTTTCGACCTAGCAGAAAGAAGAAGGAGAAAAAAAATAAAGAAAAGAAAAGGGATGATAAAGAAGATAATACAGACAAAAAAGAAGGCAAAAAAACCCTGGGTAAGATTTTAGAAAATTATTGGTCGGATAAATTAAATAAATAAAATAATTTTATGGAAATTATTATTGATGCTGGGGCAATTGAATGGATCTTGCCTTGGATTCCTAAAATTTTATTTTTAGGTGGGTTTTTGTTAATTGTTTGGTATATAATTAGATTGATAAAAAGATTTTTAAAAGATAGAAAAAAGGCTAAAGAAAAAGAAGAAACAGACTTTATTTGTTTAGGGATTAATGTTCCCAAAGATAATGAGCGGGGGCCAGAAGTGGTAGAAAGAATGTTTGCTCATTTGGCTGGTATAGACGAAGATGATGATATTTCTTTAGAAATTGCTGGAATAGAAGGCGAAATTAGATTTTTAGTCCATACTCCTGAAAAATATAGAGATTTAGTAGAAGCAGCGGTTTATACAGCTTATCCTTCAGCTGAAGTTTTTGAAGCAAAAGATTATACTAAAGACATTCCAGAGGACTTCCCTAATGATAAAATAGATGTTTGGGGAGCTGACTTAATGCTTACCAATGATGATTCATATCCAATTAGAACTTACCCGGAGTTTGAACATAAAATGTCAAAAGAATTTAATGATCCTTTAGTGGATCTTTTAGAAGTTTTGGGGAGACTGAGAAAGGGAGAACAAGTTTGGATTCAATTTATAATTAGTCCGGCTGAGGATGAATTAAAAGAAAAAGGAGAAAAATTATTAAAAAAATTAAATAAAGGGAGTGATGATTCTGATGGAAGCCATTTTATTGATGATTTAATCGAAACCTTTTTGTGGCCTTTTAAAAGAATTATAGACCTTTTTATAGATATAGAAAGAGGGGAAGATGAAAAGGACAAAGATGAAGGTCCGGCTACTAATAAAAAAGCTATTTCAAAAATTCAAGATAAAATTTCTAAAATTGCTTTTGATACTAAAATTAGTTTGGTTTATATTGCAGATAAACAAGTTTTTTCAAAGTCAAGAGGTGTTATTGGGGTTTTAGGAGCCCTAAATTCTTTTAACACCCTTGACTTAAATGGTTTTGAAGTTGATAAGGATGCTATTATTAAGGGCAAAGGCTTAAAACCAGAGAAAAAGGAAAATCTTCAGAAAAAAGCTAGTATAGTTTCTTATAAAAATAGATCTCGAACTTGGAATGTTGAATCTAAATGGAAACATTTTTTAAATTATTTTTCAAAAGTTACTACTATTGAATTTGGCAAAGAACCAGAAAAAAATTATTTAAATATTGAAGAATTGGCTACTCTTTATCATTTTCCAAGTGGTGATATTAATGCTCCTTTAGTTAAAAAGACAGGAAGCAAAAGAGCCCAACCTCCGGTTGGTCTTCCTTATAAATAAATCCAAATGTTTTATATTGTAGCGACTCCAATTGGGAATTTAAAAGATATTACTTTTAGAGCTGTTGAAGTGTTAAAAAAAGTAGATTGTGTTTTGGCAGAAGATACAAGAAGGGCTAGAAAACTTTTAAATCATTATGAAATAGATACTTCTTGTCTTAGTTTTCACCAGCATTCTGGTGATAAAAAAAGAAATCAAGTCCTTAAAAAACTAAAAAATGGAAAAGATTTGGCTCTAATTTCTGATGCTGGTACGCCTACGATTTCCGATCCGGGTGGAAGACTAGTCTCTTTTATTAGAAAGAATTTACCTGAATTAGAAATTGTTCCTATTCCTGGACCTTCTGCTTTAACAGCCGCTCTTAGTGTTTCTGGTTTTAAAGCAGATAAATTTGTTTTTTTTGGGTTTCCTCCTAAAAAAAGAAAAAGGAACAAGTTTTTTAAAAAAGTTTCTCAAGCTGAATTTACAGCGGTTTTGTATGAATCTCCTCATAGAATTTTAAAAACCTTAAAAGAGTTGAAAAACTTTGCTAGTATCCGGGAAAAGAAAATATGTGTTATGCGAGAAATTAGCAAGGTTTACGAAAGTATGTATTGTGGTAGTATTATAGAGGTTTTAAAATCTTTAAAAAATGATAAAATAAAAGGTGAGTTTACAATTGTAGTTTCTAGCTAACTTAAATAAACACAATTTAATTTTATGAAAAATTTTTATGTAACAACTCCTATCTATTATGTAAATGGTGACCCCCATATTGGTAGTGCTTATACTAGTATTGCAGCTGATATTTTAGCAAGATGGCACCGCTTAAAAGGTGAGAATGCTTTCTTTTTAACTGGAACAGATGAGCATGGTCAAAAAGTTTCTAATGCAGCTGAAAAACAAGATATTGAACCAATTGAACTCTGTGATAAAAATTCAGCTCGCTTTAAAGAGGTATTTGACTCAATGAGTATTGCTTATGATAGATTTATAAGAACAACTCAAGATTCTCACGAAAAAGTAATAGGTCAAGTTTTAAAAAGATTAAAGGAAAAAGATTTAATTTATAAAGGAGAATATAAGGGTCTTTACTGTGTAGCTTGTGAAAGATATTATACTTCAAAAGAACTAGAAAATGGTAAGTGTCCTTATCATGGTACTGAACCAATTCAATTATCTGAGGATTGTTATTTTTTTAAACTTTCTAAATTTAGAAAACCTTTAATTGATCTTTTAAAATCCGGTGAATGGAAAGTAGAACCTGAAGAGAGAAAAAATGAGCTTTTAGGATTTTTAACCTCAGAAGAACTAGAAGATTTAGCAATTTCAAGAAAAAATGTTTCATGGGGTGTTTCTATTCCTTGGGATAGAACTCAAACTGTTTATGTTTGGGTTGATGCTTTGTTTAATTATCTTTCTGGCTTAGATTGGGATGGAAAAGCAGGGGTTGATAACAAATTTTGGCCACCTGAAGTGCAAATAATTGGAAAAGATATTTTAAGATTCCATGGTATAATTTGGCCAGCCTTTTTATTAGCATTAGATATTGAGTTGCCTAAAAAATTATTTGCTCATGGTTTTTTTACAGTTAATGGTCAAAAAATGAGCAAGTCTCTAGGTAATGTTTTAGATCCGGAAGAATTAGGTCAGACTTTTGGAGTTGATCCTTTACGTTGGCTTTTAATATCTTCTTTTCCATTTGGTTCTGATGGGGATGTTTCAGTTTCAAAGTTTTATGATACTTACAATGATGAATTATCCAATGGAATAGGTAATCTATTTAGAAGAGTTGTTTCTATGGCTTTGAAAAAAGATTTAAAATACAAAGTTGATAAACCTAAAAATAAGATAAAGGAAAAACTAGATAATATTTGGAAGGATTATGAAAAGGGCTTGGATAAATTAGCTTTTAAGGAAGTAAAAGAAACTATTATTGATCTTGTGAGGTTTACTGATAAATATATTGAAAAGAAAAAACCATGGACTATAAAAGATGAAAAAAAGTATAAAACAATTTTGTCTCATCTTTTAGAGATCCTTAGACAATTAACTTGGATGGTTTATCCTTTTATGCCTGATAAAGCATCAGAAATGTTTAAATCTCTTGGGATCGAGTCAATTGAAAAGAAAAAATCATTTAAAAAGTCTAAAAAATTAGGAAAAGTAGAATTTGATAATTTATCTAAGGGTGAGGTTCTTTTCCCAAAACCATAAATTTTAATATATATTTTATGACCCTTTTTGATTTAATTTTGTTTTTAATTGTATTTGGATTTGTTTGGTTTGGTTTTTCAAATGGATTTGTCCAAGCAGTGGGAGGAATTATTTCTCTTGTTATTGCTCTTTTTATAGCAAGTCGTTGGTATGATTTAATTGCCGTTAGAATCTTACCTTTTATAGGTGATAATATGAATTTGGCTCGGATTTTAGGCTTTATAGCTGTTTTTGTAGTAGCTCGGGTATTAATGTTTTTGCTTGTAAAGGTGTTAGACAAAGTGTTTAGTTTGCCGGTTTTAAACGTTTTTAATAAAATTGGAGGAGCAGTATTTGGTCTTTTAGAAGGGGCATTGGCAGTTGGAATACTTTTATATCTTTCAACAAAGTTTCCATTAGGTTCAAAATGGGCTACTCTTTTAAAAACTTCAAGTATAGCTCCAAGTTTGATTGGGTTTGGGAAAACACTTACCCCTTTAATACCGGAAGCTTTAAAAGAAATAAAATCTTTATTAATACAATAATAAATAATTTAATATAACTTAAAATTGTATGGCTAATATAAAAAAGACTATAGTTATTACAATTTTGATAAGCGTAATTTTGGGAGGGGTTGTCGGTGGTTTAGCCGGCTTTTATAGCGCAAATTATGTAAATGGTGAAAAAACACCATTTTTATTTTCATTTTTATATCAAAAATTTTTAAGTTCTGAAAAACAAGAAAAGGTTGTTGAATCTAAAGAGGAAGATGTTTTTGGTGAGAAGGAAATTGAGCAAAAAGTAAAAAAAGAAGTTGAAAAAGAGCTTAAAAGTTTAACTAGTCTTGAAGAAAAAACTATTTCAGCCGTGAAAAAGGCAAGTCCTTCTGTGGTAAGTGTTGTGGTAAGTAAGTACATACCACAATATTATGGTTATGAAAGCTTAGGTCCTAATCAGTTTTTTGACGATTTTTTTGATTCTCCATTTTTTGAATTTAAAGATATTAGTTTACCTGACAGTGGTCCAAGTATTCCTACTCCTGTTCCTAACCCAGAAGAGCCAGAAGAGCCAGAAGAAGAAAGACCAAAGCAACAAGTAGGAGGAGGAACTGGTTTTGTAATTTCAAAAGAAAAAGGTTTAGTTTTAACCAATAAACATGTAGTAACGGATAAAAAGGCAGAATACAGTATTGTTTCTAATAATGGTAATGAATTTAAAGCCCAAGTTTTAGCAAGAGACCCCTTTAATGATATAGCTATTTTAAAAGTCAAAAGTGATAAATTTAATTTGCCAGCTGTAAAGCTTGGTGATTCAGATAATTTAGAAATAGGTCAATCTGTTATAGCAATTGGTAATGCTTTGGGAGAATACAGAAATACAGTTACTAAAGGGGTGGTAAGTGGTATTGGGAGAAAGATTGTTGCTGGAGGAGCTTTGGGTCAGTCAGAAACTTTAGAAGATGTTATTCAAACTGATACTGCCATTAATTCAGGTAATTCAGGCGGACCCTTGATTGACTTAAATGGGGAAGTAATTGGTATTAATACTGCTATTAGCCGCCAAGGTCAGTTAATTGGTTTTTCGATTCCAATAAATCAAGCTAAAAGTGTAATTGAAAGTGTTGAAAAGCATGGTAGGATTGTCAGACCATTTTTAGGAGTTAGGTATACTTTAATAAACCAAAAGATTATTGAACAAAACAATTTAGAAGTTGATCATGGAGCTTTAATTATTAGAGGTTCTGGCGAAGGAGAGTTAGCTGTTATTCCAGGTTCTCCAGCTGATAAAGCAGGTTTAGTGGAAAATGATATAATTCTTAAAGTTAATGATGAAAAAGTTAATAAAAATAATTCATTGTCAAAACTAATTCAAAAACATTCTCCAGGTGACAAAGTTTCTCTTTTGGTCTATCATAAAGGAGAAGAAAAAAAGATTGAAGTTACTTTAGAAGAATATAAAAAGTAATTTATGGAAATGCAGGAATTAATTAGTAAATTAAAAGATTTCAAAACCAGGCTCTACAAGGTTAGGGCCTATATTTGACTTGGATAAAAAAAGAGAAAAAATAAAAGATTTGGAAAGAGAAATGGCTGATCCTAAATTTTGGGATAAGCCTCAAAAGGCTCGTAAAAAAGCCCAAAAACATAGTAATTTAAAAGAAATTGTTTCTAAGTGGGAAAATTTAGATAATTTAATAAAGGATGCCCTGGAAGTAGCTAAGCAAGATAAAGAAGAAAAGGATGTTAATTTAAGAAAAGATTTGGAAAAATTATTTAAAAAGATAAAGAAAAAGTTAAAAGATTTAGAGATTCAAGAGTTTTTAGGAGGCAAATATGATAAACGAGACGCTTATCTTTCTATCCATGCTGGAGTAGGGGGTAAAGATGCAGAAGATTGGGTAAAAATGCTTTTTAGAATGTATACAAGATTTGCTGATAAAAAGGGTTGGGATGTAGAAGTTATAGAAAAATCTAAAGGTAGTGAGGACGGTCTAAAAAGTGTAACAATCTTAATAAAGGGGCGGTTTGCTTATGGCTTTTTGAAATCAGAAACAGGAGTTCATAGATTAGTAAGAATTTCTCCTTTTGATTCTGAAAAAATGCGACATACTTCTTTTGCTTTAGTAGAGGTTTTACCTGAAATGGAAGAAGTAGAAGTTGATATTAATGAAAAAGATTTAAGAGTTGATACATTTTTGTCATCTGGTCCAGGTGGTCAACATATGCAAAAAACCGAATCAGCTGTTAGGTTAGTTCATGTTCCAACTGGTATTGTGGCTAGTTGCGAATCAGAAAGATCTCAAAATCGAAATAAGGAAAAAGCTTTAAAAATTTTAAGAACTAAATTACATAAATATTTAAATGCTGAAAAACAAGAAGAAAAAGATCGTATTTTAGGTAAGTACAAGCCTGCTGTTTGGGGAAATCAAACCCGTTCTTATGTTTTAAACCCTTATAAAATGGTGAAAGATTATAAAAGTGACTTTGAAACTAATCAGGTTGAAAGTATTTTAAATGGGAATTTAGGGGAATTAATTGACAAGTCTTTAAAAAGAAAAAAGGATTAAATTTAATTATTTTAAATAAAAAAAATGAAATTAAAAAAACTTTTAAAATTATTTTTTTGTATTCTACTTTGTGAAGGAGCAGGATTAATAGGATCGATTGCTACAAGCTCATCTCTTAATAGTTGGTATGTTAGTTTAAACAAACCCTTAATTTCTCCTCCTGGTTGGTTATTTGCTCCTGTGTGGACAATTATTTATGTTTTAATGGGTGTTTCTTTGTTTTTGGTTTTAGAAAAGAAGGGAAAATCAAAGAAAAAAGCAATATGGGTTTTTTCTTTTCAATTACTTTTAAATATCTTATGGAGCTTTTTATTTTTTGGTTTTCAAATGCCATTGTTAGCTTTTGTAGAAATTATAATACTTTGGATATTGATTTTGACAATGATGAAAGAATTTGCAAAAATTGAAAAAAAGACTAAGTGGCTTCTTTTACCTTATATTCTTTGGACTAGTTTTGCAGCTGTTTTGAATTTTTGGTTTTGGATTATCAATTAATCTATAATATAAAAACAAAGGAGGTAAAAATGCCCGAAAAAAGAAAATGGGAATTTAAAAAGAGGTTTTTTAACCGTCTTGAAAAAGGTAGTTTAATAGATCTTTTAAATCAATATGGTAAAGATGGTTGGCAATTAGCTGGTTTTTTTGACCTACCTGATATAACCGGTCAATCAGAGCTAGTTTTTAAAAGGATAAAAAATATAGAAAATAATGAATGGGAATATAAAATTAAAGTTTTTGATAGAATGAAAAAAGAGACAGTAGAAGAGTTTTTGAATAGAAATGGAAAACACGGCTGGGAATTAGTGGATACATTTTGTCTTCGTAATTGCGTTGGAAAAATAGAAATGATATTTAAGAGGTTAAAAATGCCTAAAAAGGCCTGAGAATAATTTCAGGCCTTCTTTTTTATTTGAAAAAATAAATATTAGTGCTATAATAAAAGAGGTTTTAAAAAGTAAATTTAGATTCTTATGCAATTCAAAATGTCAAACCCTAAAAGAGATAAAAGAGCCCTTATAATTCTTGGAATTTTTTTAATTATTTTTGTGCCTATTTGTATTGCGGTAAATAATTCAGGTGGAGGATCTGTTGATGATGAAATTCAGGAAGTTAATCAAGTAAATGAGAATGCAGAAGATAAAACAAACAATAATCAAGAGTAGATTTAAATTTTTATGGACGTAAATAATGAGCAAAAATTAAATGTAAGTTGGGACTTAGTTTTTAAAGCAATTGTATTGGTTGTGATTCTTTATTTTTTGTATACTGTTCAAGAGCTTATTATTTGGTTTGTTTTTGCTATTATACTCTCAATTCTTTTTAATTTTGCTATTGATTTTTTAGAAAAATTAAAAATTCCAAGAGTAGTGGCAACATTGTTTGTCTATATCGGGGTTTTAGCAATGATTGGTGCTTTTGTGTATTTTACTATTCCATCTTTTATAACCCAGTTAAAAGATCTTGCTTCTAATTTACCTTATTATTTTAAACAGATTTCTCCTGTTTTGGAAAAGCTTGGCATAACGGCCTTTGAAAAGGCGAGCACTGGAATCAATTTTTTAGAAAAAAATATAGGTAAAGCAGGAGAAGGTATATTTAGTGCTTTGGGGGTTGTTTTTGGAGGAGTAAAAGCAGCAATGTTTATAACATTTTTATCATTTTTCCTTTCTTTAGAACCAAGGTTTTTAGAGCGACTCTTAGCAAAGTTTTCTCCTAGTCGTTATAAAGAAAGACTTTTTAATTTCCTACCTAAAGTGAAAAATAAAATAAGTGGCTGGTTTTTGTCTCGAGTAGCAGGAATGGTTTTTGTAGGTGTATTAAGTTTTGTATTTTTAAGATTATTAGAAATTGACTATCCTTTTGTTTTGAGTTTAATATTTGCTATTTTTGATTTTGTCCCAATTTTAGGACCTATTGTGGGTACTTTTATAATTTTTGTAATTGTGGCAATTAATTCTTTCCCCCAAGCCTTGCTTGTTCTTTTGGGTCTTTTTGTGATTCAGCAATTAGAGGGTAACTTTTTGTTCCCTGTTATATTTAAAAAGTTTATTGGTATTCCACCATTTTTAGTATTGATTTCTTTAGTTGTTGGAGCAGAACTTTGGGGGATTTTAGGGGCAATTTTAGCAGTTCCTCTAGCTGGAATAGTTTTTGAGTTTGTAAAAGATCTTCAAGAATTCAAGCAAGAAAATAATAGTTTTTAATAGAAAGCGGTCTTTTAATAGAAAAGGCGGTCTAACCGCCCTATGGCGGTTAGACCGCCCCCTTTTTGAAATAAAGATGGAGTAATATAGTTAAATATGGGTAAGAAGAAATTCTTACCCTCTTTTTTATTTAAAAATATTAAAAAATTAAAATTAAAATAACGGCATTATCATAAATTTTAGACGTTTTTTATTTTCCTTTTATAAAGGTTTAATTTAGGGCTTATGTAATAAAAAAAATAATAGTAATTTTTATAAAATTTAAATTTGTTTTTGTTATCGGAAATTATTTTTTAAAATTTGTCGGTTTTTGTTAAATCATTTAAAATTGTAATAGAGGTCATTTTAAAATATAAAATCTGTTTTGGGGGAAAGGAGGAGCCAAAAACTTCTAGAAAACCAGAATTAAAGATATGATTTTATTTTTCTGGTTTTTATTTTTTATAAATTAACCAAGGTCTTAATTTAGAAAAAATATAATTTTTTATTACAATGTCAAAAATCAAAAAAATTAAAAAGAGAGATGGATCAATTCAAAAATTTGATCCTCAAAAAATAACTAAGGCAATTTGGTCAGCTGCTCAAGCAGTTGGGGGTACTAATAGGGATTTGTCAAAAGATTTAACTAAAGAAATTGTTCAAATATTAGAAGATAAAACCGATAAAGGAGAAATTCCAACTGTTGAGACGGTTCAAGATATTGTAGAAAAACAATTAGTAGAACATGGTCATTATAAAACCGCCAAGGCTTATATACTTTATCGTTTTCAACATACTCAACTTAGAGAGTTTGATGAAACACTTTCAGATACATCATTGATTGATAATTATATAAGAGAAAAGGATTGGAGAGTAAAAGAAAATTCTAATATGAGTTATTCTCTCCAAGGTTTAAATGTTCACATAGCTGATAAAGTTGTGAAAAAATATTGGCTTGAAAAAATATATCCTCCTGAAATAAGAAAAGAACACAATAATAGTTTTTTACACATTCACGATTTAGGAACTCTTGGAACTTATTCTTTTTTTGGTAAAGAAACAATAGTGGCAAAGGTTAATAAAACAATAAAGTTGTTGTCCTTTGAACAGCTTTATAAAGAACTTTCCTGCAAAGAAAAGGTTTTAAATAAAAAAGACAAGGCCTATGCTAAGTACCCTGAAAATTTAAAAGTTTTAGATAAAAATGGTTGGACTAATGTTTCTAGATTAGTAAGAAAGAAAAAGGAAAAAGATGTAAATTTTATAAAATCAGAGCAAGGAAGAAGTGTTATAGTCACAAATAATCATCCTTTTATTGTAAAAGATAAAAAAGATGGAAAAGAAAAAGAAATTAAAGCTGGATCTGTCAATGAAAAAGATCATTTTATATCTAGTCATAACATCCCTTCTTTATTAGAAAAAGAAAAACTTTTTAATAAAAAAAGTATATATATTGCCGAGGAATTATTTAATAATGATTATAAGGATTTCTTTTTAGGAAATTTTAAAGTAGAAAATTTTATTAATGAACAAGGTGGTTCTTTAAGGTCAAAGGATAGTATTAGTACTTCAAATAATGCTAATAGTTTAGACAATAAATTAGAACTCAGTCAGGACCTTGGATATTTAATAGGAATTTTTATTGCGGAAGGTAATTATGATAGTCATAGATTAACCATTACAAATAATAATAAAAAAATTATTAAAAAAATTGTAAATGTTTGTTCTGGTCTTGGTGTTAGGTCTTATGTAAGAGAAAAAAAGTCCAAAGGAAAGGCAGTTACTATAAACTCAAGCACATTAAAGCTTGTATTCGAAAAGATTTTTAAAATAAAACCTTTAAGCAGAAACAAAAATATACCCTTTAAAATTTTAGAGTATAATAAAGATTTTTTAAAAGGTATAATTGCTGGTGTTATTGATGGAGATGGAAGTGTAAAAACATCTAAGACCCAAATTTCTATTCGACTCTCTTCAAGAATTCTTCTTGAGCAGATTGCTACTTTGCTTCAATTTTTTAATATAATTGTAAGAGATAGATCAGATGTAGGAGAAATTGGTAAAATTCATAAATTCAAAGATAGAGAAATTGTTCAAAATTATCCCATATATGGGATTGCTTTTTCTAAAAGAAAGCACTTGAAAATTCCTTCTTTTAAGTATAAAAAAGCAAAAAATGCTAAATCTAGTTGGAGAGCAAATAAATATGGTTGGAATAAAGTTTTAAACAATAAAAAAACGGCTATTCCAGAAACCGAGGTTTATGATATTACAACTGAATCTAAAACTTTTTTATGTAATGGGCTTTTAGTACATAATTGCGTAGGTTGGGATTTGGAAGATATTTTATTATCTGGGTTTAAGGGGGTAAGAGGTAAGATAGAGTCTGCTCCTGCTAAACATTTTAATGTAGCTTTACTTCAAATAGTAAACTATATTTATACCTTGCAGGGAGAATCAGCTGGAGCTCAAGCTCTTTCTAACTTTGATACCTTACTTGCTCCTTTTATAAGGTATGATGATTTATCTTATAAAGAAGCAAAGCAATGTATGCAAGAATTTTTATACAACATGAATGTTCCAACAAGGGTAGGTTTTCAATGTTTATCAGAGGACACTGAAATTTTAACTCCAAGGGGTTGGAGAAAATATGATGAAGTAGAAAAGGGGGACACAATTAAAACCTTTAATGTTGAGAATGGTATAATAGAGCATAAAACCGTTAAAAAAATATTTAGGAGAGAATATGAAGGTAAGATGTTTAATTTAAAAAATAGAATTCAAGATCAATTAATATCCCCAGGTCACAGAGTGGTTAGAAAAAAGTTTAATACAAAAAACAAATTTTGCTTACAAGAAATAGAAGAGATTAATGAGAATTTTAAAACTCCACCCATAATACCAATTGCGGCTGATAATAAAAATAAAGATATTGATTTGACTGATGAGGAAATTAAATTAATAGCGTGGATTATTTCTGAAGGATCTTTGGAAGTTAAAGGAAATTGGAGAAGGGTTTGTATCTATCAATCAAAACATAAAAATTATGAAAATTTTGAGGAAATAATTAGTTTATTGGAAGTTCTTGGTATTGAGTATACTGTGCAAGAGGGGAGTAAATCACTAGGTGATAGAGTCGCACAAATTAGATTTAATGCTAAAAATTCTAAGAATATTCTAAAATGGTTTGATAATGATAAAAGCGTAAAAAAAGTACCTAAAAAGATGTTAGAGATGAGTCAAAATCAAAGCAGAATATTTATAGAAACTTATATTAAAGGAGATGGTCATGAAAATTGTAAAATTACTACTTCAAATAAAGAAATCTTAAAATCTTTGCAGCAAATTATTGTAAATTCCGGTTATGGATTTACGGTTGGTAAAAGAATGGCTACTGGTGTTGGGAATAAATTACTTTACATTTTACGCGTTATTAGACACAAGGATACTTATATCCAAGAAATAAAAGAAGTTGATTATAAAGGGGTTATTTGGTCTGTTAATACAGACAATGAAACTGTAATTGCCAAAAGAAAAGGTAAGGTTTTTATCACGGGAAATACTCCTTTTTCAAACGTTACTATGGATTTGAAGGTCCCTTCTTATTTAAAAGATCAATCAGTAATAATAGGGGGTGAGCCTCAAGATAAGACCTATGGCGACTTTCAAAAAGAAGTTGATATGTTTAATAGAATTTTTGCAGAATTGATGTTAGAAGGGGATGCTAAAGATAGACCATTTACTTTTCCTATTCCAACTTATAATATAACTAAAGATTTTGAATGGGATAATGAAACCCTCGATCCTTTATGGGAGATGACTGCCAAATATGGTACACCTTATTTTTCTAACTTTATAAATTCTGATATGAAGCCAGAAGATGCTCGAAGTATGTGTTGCCGGCTCAGATTATCGAACAAAGAGCTGAGAAAAAGAGGGGGTGGTCTTTTTGGGTCAAATCCTCTAACAGGTTGTTATGATGAAAAGACAGAAGTGTTAACAGAAAATGGCTGGAAATTATTTAAAAATGTTAACAAGCATGAAAAGGTATTTACTCTTTCCAATGATGATGAAATTGAGCTTCATAAACCAACTAAATATTTTAAATACGATTATAATGGTGATATGTATAGATTTAAAGCTAAATCTTTTGATTTATTAGTCACTCCTAATCATAAAATGGTAATAGATTATGGTAAAAATAAAAAAAGAAAATTTGTTCAAGCCCAAAATTATTCTCCTAGCAACTCTTTAATTCCAAAAGGCGGGAAATGGAAAGGTAAAGAAAAATCTCAATTTGTACTTCCTCCTGTTAAGATTATGAAGGGGGGGGGTCCTAAAACAAAATTTTCAAGCAAAGAATTAGCCCTTGCTAGAAGTATGAGAAAAAAGGGTAATACTTTTGAAAAGATTTCTCAAAAATTAAATTGTTCTCCTGCTTCAATTTTAAATATATGTAAAAACAAAGATTACGGCCAAGGCGGGGTTCAAATCAAAAAAATTACTCCAGAAGTAAAAATCAATATGGATAATTGGCTAAAATTCTTTGGCATTTGGTTAGCAGAGGGCTGTACTGATAATGAAAATATTGCTCTAAATCACGGCTATAGAGTGACTATTACCCAAAAAAACAAAAAAATAAAGAAACAAATTAGAAAATTATTAAATAAGTTACCTTTTCGTTTTTATGAAGAGAAAAAGGGGGAGTGTGTTAATTTTATAATATGTAGTAAACAATTATGGACTTATCTTAGACAGTTTGGTAATGGATATGAAAAGTTTATTCCTAAAGAAATTAAGAATTTAAGTAAGAGGCAGTTAAAAATACTTTTTGATTGGATGGTAAAAGGAGATGGATATGTGAGAAAGACAACAGGTCAAATTAATTATTGGACAGCTTCTAAAAAACTTGTAAATGATATGCAAGAAATAGTATTAAAATTGGGCTGGATGGCTACATCTAAGAAAAGAATAAGGGAAACTAAAATTAGAGGTAAGGCAATTAATTCTAATAAAACATATGTTTTGGGAATACAACAATCTAATTATTATAGGTTAAGGAAAAATAATATTTCTAAACAAAAATATAATGGAAAGGTATATTGCCTTGAAGTACCCAACCATACTTTACTTGTTAGGAGAAATGGAAAAGTAACTTGGTCTGGTAACTCAATTGGAGTTGTTACTCTAAATATGCCCCGAACTGCTTATTTGTCTGATAATGAAGATCAATTTTTTGATAGAGTTGAAGACTTGATGGAGAAAGCTAAGGAAAGTTTATTAATTAAAAGAGAATTTTTGGAGAATTTAACTGAAAAAGGAATGTATCCTTATTCCAAATTTTATTTAAGAAAAGTGAAGGAATCACAAGGTGAATATTGGAAAAATCATTTTTCAACCATTGGTTTAATAGGAGTTAATGATGCTTTAATGAATTTAAAGGATACTAACATTGGTACAAAAGAAGGATCTAAATTTGCAGAAAAGTTACTTGTATTTATGAGAGATAAACTTAGCAATTTTCAAGAAGAAACAGGTGATATATTTAATTTAGAAGCTACTCCAGCTGAAGGTTCAAGTTATCGTTTAGCTCGTAATGATAAAAAAGAATTTGATGATATTAAGATTTACAATATTGATGTTTTAGGAAAAGAAGAGCCAGTTTATACTAACTCAACCCAATTACCTTTTGGTTTAACAGAAGACATATTTGAAGCCCTGGATTTACAGGATCCACTTCAGACAAAATATACAGGAGGCACTGTTTTCCACACTTGGTTGGGAGAAAAAATGCCCTCAATTGAAGCAACAAAAAATTTAGTTAAAAAAATTGCTAATAATTATTCCCTTCCTTATTATACCCTAACTCCTACTTTTTCAATCTGCCCAATTCATGGCTACATCAATGGCGAAGAAAAATATTGCCCCAAATGTAAAGACGAAGGTAAAACTACTAAATGCGAAGTTTATTCAAGAGTAGTAGGTTATTTAAGGCCAGTTGAGCAATGGAATGAGGGTAAGCAGGAAGAATTCAAAGATAGAGCTAACTTCTCTAAAAGTGCAAAATAATGTCTATCTCAATCGGAGGATTACAAAAAAATAGTTTACTTGATTATCCTGGACTTGTTTCTTGTATTATTTTCACTAATGGCTGCAATTTTAAATGTGGTTTTTGTCATAATAAGGATTTAATATTACCTGACAAAAGAAGAGAAATAAAACAAGAAAAGATTTTTGACTTTTTAAAGAAAAGGCAAGGTCTTATTGACGGAGTTGTTGTAACTGGGGGCGAACCAACAATTTATAAAGGTTTGCCTGATTTTTTAAAAAAGATTAAAGATCTAGGTTACTTGTTAAAGCTTGACACTAATGGAACAAATCCAGATATGATAAAAGAGTTAATTAAAAAAGATTTGGTTGATTTTATTGCTATGGACGTTAAAGCTGGTTTTGAAAATTACCCAAAAGCAGCTGGAGTAGAGGATGTAAATATTGAAAATATTAAAAAAAGCATTAAAATTATTAAGGATTTTGAAAAACATGAGTTTAGAACAACGGTTGTACCAGGATTGATTGACAAAGAAGAAATTAAAAAGATTGGAGAGATTGTTAAGGGCGCTAAAAAACATGCTTTACAACAATTTAGACCCAAAAATACTTTAAAAAAAGAATTTTCTAAATTACAACCGTTTAAAGAAGAAAAATTAAAAGAATTTAAAAAGATTTTAAATAAACAAGTTGATAACTGTGAGGTAAGGGGTGTTTAAATTTAAAACAAGGACGAGATTCAACCTCGTCCATAACACTTTCCTTGTGGACCCTTAAGGTTAACAGGTTAGGGGGACGCTCTTTGGAGGTCTTTCCTCCGTCAGGAGGTGAGTCCTCCAGGGTGATAATATTTAGGAGCCTTACTTAGGAGCCTTGCTCCTAAGTAAGTACTCCTATTAGAACTTAGGAGCAAGGCTCCTAAGTTGGGAGAAGGTTGGTGGAATTTATTTGTTATAATCTACTACCCAA
>CAZGUY010000014.1:0-17874 GCA_964528795.1 uncultured Gammaproteobacteria bacterium | reverse complement strand
ATCCATTTAATAGTTTAACTACAATTCAATATAGTATACCAAAGGACATGTTTGTTAACCTAACTATTTATGATATCACAGGTAAGAAAGTTAAAACGCTTGTGAATAAGCATAAATATCAAGGTAGATACAAAAAGACCTGGAATGCCAACAATGTTTCTTCTGGTGTTTACTTTTACAAACTTGAAACTAAAAATAAAAATACAAGCACTGTTAAAAAAATGGTGCTTGTAAAATAAAGAAATAGTTAAAAACAAAAAGGGGATGCTTAAAAGCATTCCCTTCTTTTTTTACATAGGTCCTTTATTAAAACATATAGACCTTTATATTAATATTATAAAATAAATTTAAATAAAAGTAAAAATAAGGGTTATGTATAAATACTAAAGATAGCTATCTGTGTTGTGCTAAAATAATTTTATACTAGACTCAGTCAAACATAAGTAATACAATTCTATCTTTTCATTACTAACAAAATATATTATAATAAGAATAAATTAAGACATAATAAGTTAATTATGAATAAAATTTCTTTTGTTCTTCCATGCCGGAACGAAAAACAAGCTATTAAAGAAGTTATTCAAGACATTAAATCAACCTGTAAAAAAAGAAACATAAAAGATTATGAAATAATAGTTTCTGATTCTTCGTGGGATGGATCAAGTAAAATTGCTAAAAAACAAGGTGCTAAAGTAATCAAACATAACCAAAAGGGTTATGGTGTAGCTCTTAGGAAGGGGATAAACCAAGCCAAGTATGAAACTATTGTATTTGGCGATCCTGATGGTACTTATAATTTTAAAGAATTTCCTAAACTAATAAAAAAACTAAAAAACTACGACATAGTTTTAGGTAATAGGTTAAAAGGGGAAATTGAAAAATCAGCCATGCCATTCACTCATCGTTTTATTGGTACCCCTTTATTAAATTTATTTTTAAACATATTTTTTCCAACTAATATATCAGATAGTCAATCTGGTTTTAGAGCCTTTAAAAAAGAATCTTTTGAAAAACTAAATCTTGCTACCAATGGTATGGAGTTTGCTAGCGAGATGATTATTCAAGCCGTTCAAAAAAATTTAAAAATAATCGAGATCCCAATTGACTACAAGGTTAGAAAAGGCAACTCTAGTCTTAAACCCTATAAAGATGGTTTAGCTCATCTTAAATATATAATTTTAAAAGCTCCTTTTATATTCTATGCAATTATAGGGGGTATTATTACGATTTTAGGAATATTAAGCTTGTTATTGGGTTCTCAAATAGGATGGTTGTTTAAAACAGCTACTTTTAAAATATTTTTTCCTATTATAGGTCTTCAAATAATTTTTTTAGGTCTTTTTTCAAAAACCTACCTTTATACTAAATTAAACCAAGAGAATAAATTCCTTAAAAGATTTTATCAAATTTTCTCATTAAAACATGCTATTTTAATTGGTGGAATCTTTTTACTTGTTCCAATAATTTTTAAAATAATTGGTCTTGGACAAAACCTCTTTGATCCTTTACTTGTGGAAGCAATTTTAGGTATTCAAATTATATTTAATTCTATTTACCTTTCCGAACTGTCTATTAAATAGATTTTATGAAAATCCTTATAATTAACAAATATGGCCCCAAACACCCAAAAGTAGGTGGAGCTGAAATAAGATTAAAAGAAATATTTAAAAGACTAGCTAAAAAACATGATATATACCTTTTAACAGCAATGTTTCCAGGTGCTAAAAGAAAAGAGTTATACAAAGGAATAAATATTATTCGTTTAGGAAAAGCAGATTCTGAAAATACAATAAGAATTCATTTCCTAATTCTTTTTAAACTAAAATACTTTTTAAACAAAATAAAACCAGACCTTTTATACGAAGATGTAAGCGTAATACCATTTTTTACTCCCATCTTTTATCCAAATCAAAAAAAAGCTGTAATCATCCACAATTTTAATCGATCTCATTTTTTTAAATCACAACGTTTTATATTCGCTATAATTGGATATATAGCTGAGAAAATGTTTTCTTGGTTTTATAAAAAAGAAAAATTAATTGTTGTAAGTGAGTGGATGAAAAAAGAATTAAAACGATTGCACTTTACAAATATTACAAAAATACTAAACGGAGTAGATCACTCTTTAATTGGTCAAAAAAAATATTCTAAAAACCCAACCATATTATTTTTAGGAAGATTAGAGGGAAGAAAAGGGATTGATTATTTTCTAAAAACTTACCCCTTAGTTAAAAAGCAAGCACCTAATATAAAATACTTAATAGCAGGGGGAGAATTTTTATTCGCTAAAAATAATCTTTCTTTAAAAGATTTTAAAAAAGCTAATAAGAGCAAGGATATAAGGTTTTTAGGTTATGTCTCAGAAAATAAGAAAAAGAGCCTTTTTCAAAAAAGTTGGCTCTATGTTGTCCCCTCAAGAATAGAAGGTTATGGTATAAGTGTTTTAGAAGCAAATTGTACGGGCACCTTTGTGATTGGTAATAATGTTAAAGGCTTACAAGAATCAATAAAAGATAATAAAACTGGTAAACTTATTGATTGTAGTAAACCTAAAATTTTTGCCCAAACTTTAATAAATTGGCTAAACAAGGAAAAATTAAAAACAAAAGAAAAAGAGTGTAGAAAATGGGCTAAATTTCATAATTGGGATAAAGCTGCTAAACAAACAGAAGAATCTCTACAAAAAAATGAATTTTAACTCTATGTTATCAAAACTATCATTAAGATTATCTCAAAAAATTAAACAGATTTTTAGATCAAATTATAATATATTATTGGTAATTATTTTAATTTTAGGATTTTTACTATCATTTACTAACATTACTGCCTGGGATATTCACAACAATGAAGCTATTTTAATATTTACCTCGCAACAAAGCCTTCAAACGCAATCACAAATTATTAAAACAAGCGAATATAACCCACCTCTTTACAATTTTATACTATATGTCTGGGGGCTCTTTGGAAAAGGGCTTTTATGGTTTAGATTACTTTCAGCTATAATATATACTTTGTTAATTTTTTACGTTTATAAATTAAGTAGCTATATTATTAATCAAAAAACAGGACTTGTTACTGCCCTGCTTGTAAGCCTATCTTATAAAATTTTAGTTTATGGAAGATTTGTAAAGCATTATATATTAATAACACTATTATCTGTCATTTCAATATACACCTTTCTTAAACTCTTAGACCAAAAAAACTTAAAAAACAAAATATATTTTGCTATTATAACCTTTTTGGGTTTATACACTTCTTATTTGTTTTATTTTATAATAGTCACCGAGCTTATATACACTTTATTTAAAAAACAAAAATTACTTTTTAAAAAACTCATCCTCTTAACTGTTATCTTCTCCATCCCGTTGCTACCACTACTTGTTACTCACCTCAAATCATTTATAAAAGGATACCCTGTTGTGGTACCCGAACTTAAAAACATTCCCTTATTTATATACCATATTACAAGAAGTATAATCTTATCTATTACTTTGTCAGTCTTAGCGATATTTTCTATTACAACGCAATTTAAAAAAAATATTCATAATCACCTTTTACTAATATTCCTTTATTTTCTATTACCTATTATACTCATATTTTTATTTTCAAAATTTATATCTTCTGCATTTCATTTTAAATACTTATTAATGTTTTTCCCAGCATTCTATATTTTAGCTGCAAAGGGATTAACTAGCATCAAAAACAAATATATTAAAGTAGGGGCTATTGTATTTATTGTGTTTATTAGTTTTTATACTATAAAAAGTATTTATACGAAACCTTATACTAGCACCCAAGAAATGTCTGATTGTATTACCTCTAATATTAAGAAACAAGATATTATAATACATACCTCGCCTTATACATATTGGCCTATTAGCTTCTATGTTGATGACCGCATTTCTCAAATTGTACTATCAAAGCAAAAAATAAAAAAATATAATTCTGGCGGATATTTAAAAAAATTTATAAATATTAAAGATAATTTACCATTAAATCAAAAAAATCAAAGATTTTGGGTTGTTGAATCTTTCAAATTTAAAAATTGGAACAACAAAAATAATACTAAGACTTTTAAAAATAATCCCAATTTTACTTTAATGGATAAATGGAACTTTATAAACAAAAACTTATATTTATATAAAACCAATTAACCTTCCACCCAATACATCAAATCCCTATCTAATATTTTGGATAATTTCTTTACATCTTTTTTAAAATATTTTTTTAACTCTTTTTCAAATTCAGGCTCTAAATGCTTTTTAGGACTTTTTATAATATTCCATTGAAAAAATTTCCCCCAATTTATGTTCTCATTTAATTGATAAAGCTTGTTTACTATAAACCCAACAGTTGTGGATCTAATATCGCGTCTTTTGTTATAAACCGGAAAATCATTTTTTCCATTATATTTAAGTTTTAAAAATTCAAGTACCTCTTTATAAATCTTTTTAGTGTTATCAACAAAATCATCAAAAACTATAATTTTTACTCTATTTCTAGGAATAAAATTCAATAATCTTTCAATTTGTTGACCAGTTTTTGCAATTTCGCCCCATAATAAAAGTTTAGGATCCCGACACCACCTTGGTACTGCTTTTCCTTTTCGTCTTTTTTCTTGTAAATACCAAGATTTTTTAAAACTTTTAATATTTTCCTCAAAATAATATCGTGAAATTATAAAACTAGAATAAGCTACATCAATAGGATTTCTAACCATTACTATAAATTTAGCTTTAGAATTAAAAATCTCTATCCTTGGAATAGCTTCTTTAGAAAATAAATACCAAGTAGAAGCTTCACCTACTGCCTTAAAGTTTTTAGAGCCTTGAAAAAACTCTAAATAACTTTTCATGTTTGTAATTTTTCTAAAACCTTTAGAAAAATCAGTGCAGAAAAAATTAGGTTCTTTTCTAGTAAAAAACCCTTTCCGGCTTTGATTAAAAAAAATATCAGAATGCTGTTTAAGATACATATAAAGAGAAGTAGTGCCACTCCGAGGAGCTCCTACAATAAAGAAATTAGGTTTTTTAACTTTTAAGCCTTTCATTAATATATTAATTAATTTTGTATAAAATTAACTCTTTAATATTTATTATAAAACTATCCTTAATAAAATCAACTAAAAATGAAAATAGCAATTTTTCATAATTATATGGACCAAATAGGAGGAGCTGAAAAGCTCGTCTTAATGTTAGCTAAAAAATTAAAAGCTGATGTAATTACTACTAATATCAATAAAGATCAAATTAATAAATTTGGTTTTAGGGAGGTTACAGTAAAAAGTATAGGCCAAGTGCCTAAAAGCTGGCCTAAGCGCCAGAAAAAAACCATCAAACTATTTAAAAAGATAGACCTTACTAATAAATATGATGCCTTTTTAATAAGTGGGGAATGGGCTTTAGCTGGAGCTAAAAAAAATCAACCCAGTGTTTGGTATGTTCATTCTTTACCAAAATATATTTGGGATTTTTATCATGAAAATTTAAATAAAAGAAAATTATTAAAACGTAAAATAAAATTTAAATTTTATGCTTTTAAGTTTAAAAAATTTATTAAAAAATACGCCTTTTCTCCTAAAATAGTAATAGGAAACTCTAATTATACTCAAAGAAAACTAATAAGAAATTTAAAAAGGGACTCCATTTTAATTTACCCGCCCGTAAACAATAAACAATATTCCTTTAAAAAATATGGTGATTTTTGGTTATCTGTAAATAGAATTACTAAAGATAAAAGAATTGAACCACAGCTAAAAACTTTTTCTTTATTGCCAGATCAAAACTTAAAAATTGTAGGAAGTCCAGAAAATAAAAAAGAATCTATAAAATATTTTCAAAACTTAAAAAATAAAGCTCCTTCAAATATTGAATTTTTAGGAGATATAGGCAAAAAGGAGTTAAAAAAACTTTACTCAAACTGTCGCGGACTTATTGCTACAGCTAAAAACGAAGATTTTGGTTTAACACCGATTGAAGCAATGGCTAGTGGCAAACCAGTCGTTGCAGTAAATAAAGGTGGTTATAAAGAAACCATCAACAAACAAGTGGGAATCTTAACAAAACCAAGAGATTATAAGTTAGCTGAAGCCATTAAAATAATATCTCAAAATCCAGGAAAATACAAAAATAACTGCTTAAAGAAATCCCAAAAATATTCTTTGAATAATTTTACAAAAAAAATAAGAAAAGTTTTAAAAGCTATTGCATCATGAAGCCCTTAACCTTTCAAAGAAAAAAAAGAAATGTTTTATTTTTAGTCAATTTAATTAAATCTTATTTTAATAATAGTGAAAAGCCTGCATTTGGCAAAGAAATTTTAAAAGATCAAAGTTTTTTTTCACTCATAAAAAATACAATGACTTTAGCAATAGCTCATCAAACTTTAAAAAAATATCCAGAATATCAAAACAGTTGGCTTCATAACGAAATAAAAAGATATCTTCAATTTTACAAACAGCATGAACAAGCTAACCAAAAAACCATAAACGATATTAAACAAATAAATTTAAAATTAAATATAACTCCGATTATATTAAAAGAGTATAATTATAAATTAAATTCAAGTAAGAACAAAAATTACTTACGTTTTTCTAATGATGTAGACATACTTATCAAAAAATCAGAACTTTTCAAATATAACGCACTACTTAAAAAAAACAATTACCTTTTAAGGGATGTAGATTGTCGCTTTGACTTTAAACCTAATTTACCACAAGATGAAAACTCTGTTATATTAAAAATGAACGACTCAGACAAACCACCCCAAGAAAAAAAGGACGGTATTAATTATCAACTCACAAAAAATATAAAAGCATTAAGTTATCTAAAGGATTCAACACACCCTCAATTTCTTGAAATTCATTTTCAGCCTAATAACTACAACCGCTTTAGATATTACACGCCCTTATCTTCAATTGTTCAACACTCTTACTATAAAAATGGTTTTAAGTATATATATCCCGAAATGAGAATATTATTCGACGCAAGTCACTTTTTCACCCACTTCGCACTCAGACGTATCTTAAAAAATGGTTTAGATAAATTCTTGGGTCATTTTCAAAGACTTTGTGATCTTGCTTTTAATTTAAAAGAGGAGAGTAATATAAATTGGGGGAAACTCCTTTTTCTAGCAAAAAAATATAATATATCCCATCAAGCCTACGGATATTTAATGCTTGGGAAAAGATATTTAAACCTTAATATCCCCCAAAGAATTATAAGACAATTAAAGAAAGAATCTAATTTTTTGCCAATCGCAATAATAAATCATATTAACGGCTTGTCAATTTTACAAGACAAAAGAGATTTAGCTACAACAATTTATATTAAAAAATATTCTAAATAGCCAAACTTTTAATTAATAACTAATTATTGTTGTATACTCAATTCTCGCATTATCTTATTATAAATATATTAAAATGCCCCAATATAATGAAAATATTTAATCGCTTCCCTACCCCTTTAACATTTAAACGTAAAAAGGAGAATATAACCTTTTTACTTAAATTAATCAGGAGCTCCTTGGGTCAAAATATCGCACCTAAACTTAATAAAGAGATTTTAAAGGACCAAAGTTTTTTTTCGCTTATTAAAGCTACTTATAATATATCTATTGCTCATCAAGCCTTAAAAAAATATCCAGAATATCAAAATAGTTGGCTTTATAACGAAGTTAAAAAATATCTTAAATTCTATAAAGAAAAAGAAAGGGCTAATCAAGAAATAATAAAATTATTAAAAAGGGGAAGTAAGGAGGTTGGCATCAGACCAATTATACTTAAAGAATACAACTATAAATTATTATTAAACAATAAAACTTTCTTTCGTTTTTCTAATGATGTAGATATTTTAATAAAAAGATCAGAATTATTAAAATATGATTCTTTTCTTGAAAATAATAATTTTCTTTTAAACGGTGCTGATTTAGAAATTGATTTTCAGCCCCCTTTATCAACTGATGGTAACTTTATCTCAAATAAAAAAAATAAACAAAATAAAAAAATAATAAAACAACAGCTAATAGAAAAACTAAAGGGATATAATAAAGACATAAAATACATTAAAAATCCAAATACAAACCCTCAATTTCTTGAAGTCCATTTTTATCCTAATAACTACGGTTATTTTAAAAATTTTACCCCTTTAGAATTAATTTATAAAAATACCTATCAAAAAAATAGTCTTAAAATGATAAAACCAGAAGCCCGTATATTATATGATGCTAATCATTTTTTCCTTCATCTAAGATTTAAACGAACTCTGGAAAATGGTTTGAGTCGCTTTATGTGTAATTTACAAAGAATTTATGATATTGGTTTTAATTTAAAAACAAAAGAAAAAATTAATTGGCAAAGACTTGTTTTTTTAGCCCACAAATATAATACTTCCCCTCATGCATATGGTTATTTAATGCTTGGAAAAAAATATTTAAATTTTGATATTCCTCAAAAAATTATTAATAAACTAAAAAAACAGTCAGACCCACTTCAAGTGAGTATGATTAATAATATAGATGCTTTATCAATTTTCCAAGACAAAAAAGATAAAAATACTAAAAATTATATAAAAAACTATTTAAAACTAAACTAAGATGAGCAAAAAAAGTAAAGCTAAAAAAATAATTTTAGAAATTGTAAAAAAATTTTTTAATAAAAGAAATTCAGAGATTTATATTCATAAAAAACTAATACCAACCTTAGACAAATATATAAAAGAAACTAGTATGGATGGAATTGCTTATCTTGTGCTAAAAAACGAACCAGATATACCTAAAGAATTTTTAAAAAACTTAAAAGAAAGATTTAAAGTTTTAAAACAATCTTATAATGATTCAAAGCAAGTTTTTGACAAAATAAGGCAACTACCCTTTAAAAAGATTTTATTAAAAGAAAACACCTTTAAATATACAAACAAACAATATAAAAAGGGTTCAAGGTATAGTTGTGATATTGATTTTTTTAGCCCTGCAAAAAATATCTTTGATATTTATAAAGCATTACAAAAAAATTCATTTTATACTAATGCTCTAGATATAGATATGAATAAAAAAATTATTGATATACTTGGTGCCAAAACTAATAAAAATATTTCAAAATACCCTATTCTAAAAAAAGAAAAAGAAAGTTTGATCCAAGAACAAATATACAAAGAACAAAACTATGACCCACTTAATCCCTTACAAGAGCTAAGAAAAGGCTTAGAACAACAAATAAATACTTTAAAAAATATTGTTGATTTATATAAAAAATTTGAAACAGGAGATTTTCATATAAACAAAGAATTAAAAAAAATTATAAATAGCCTATCCCAAAATACTAAAAAATTAATTCAATCTAATGGAGAGAAAGATTTAATTGATCAAAAAAAATTATTAAAAGCTGAAAATAAATTCTTACAAATATTACAAGAAGAAAAAAATAATAACCTGTCAGGGATTATTATAATACTAGAAGAAACACTATCTTGGTTAAGAAAAGGACTTCAAAAAAATCTTTATACGGAAGAATTAAAAAATTATTCTGAAAATCTTACTAACATTTTTAATAAGCATATTAATAAAATTATAAAACTTAGACAAATAATTAATAAAAATCAAGAACTTCATAGTTTTTATAAAAATGGTATTTTCATAGATTTACACTTTAATAAAAAGTTATTCTATAATAATATTGTTAAAATTAATATTAATAAATTAAACAAAATTAAAATTGCAAAAAATCTATATTCCATCGCTCCTGAAGATTCAATTATAATAGATGCGTGTCATTTTGTTTTCAATCTCGCTCAACATAAAAATTCTTACGCTTTTCAAGGTTTTTTAAAATACATCACCGACCTTTTACATAAAATTAAATTTAACAACATAGACTGGAAAAAAATTGTTAATATTGCTAAGAAAACTCAATCATCATCCCAGGTTTGGTTTTATTTAAAAATTGCTAAAAAATATCTTAAAATTGACATTTCTCAAGAAATATTAAAGCAATTAAAAAAAGATGGTTATAAAGGACAAATCATTCTATTATCATTAATACCTAAAAAATCTCTTTTATTTAATAAAACTAATCTTTTTGTTAAATTATATAGTAAATCATATTTAGAAAACGGTTTAATAAATAAATTTGTACAAAAGATACATCATATTTATAATAATTTTTCTTTATGAAAAAGGGGCTTTCATATTACTACAATCTTAAAACTAAACTAAGATGAGCAAAAAAAGTAAAGCTAAAAAAATAATTTTAGAAATTGTAAAAAAATTTTTTAATAAAAGAAATTCAGAGATTTATATTCATAAAAAACTAATACCAACCTTAGACAAATATATAAAAGAAACTAGTATGGATGGAATTGCTTATCTTGTGCTAAAAAACGAACCAGATATACCTAAAGAATTTTTAAAAAACTTAAAAGAAAGATTTAAAGTTTTAAAACAATCTTATAATGATTCAAAGCAAGTTTTTGACAAAATAAGGCAACTACCCTTTAAAAAGATTTTATTAAAAGAAAACACCTTTAAATATACAAACAAACAATATAAAAAGGGTTCAAGGTATAGTTGTGATATTGATTTTTTTAGCCCTGCAAAAAATATCTTTGATATTTATAAAGCATTACAAAAAAATTCATTTTATACTAATGCTCTAGATATAGATATGAATAAAAAAATTATTGATATACTTGGTGCCAAAACTAATAAAAATATTTCAAAATACCCTATTCTAAAAAAAGAAAAAGAAAGTTTGATCCAAGAACAAATATACAAAGAACAAAACTATGACCCACTTAATCCCTTACAAGAGCTAAGAAAAGGCTTAGAACAACAAATAAATACTTTAAAAAATATTGTTGATTTATATAAAAAATTTGAAACAGGAGATTTTCATATAAACAAAGAATTAAAAAAAATTATAAATAGCCTATCCCAAAATACTAAAAAATTAATTCAATCTAATGGAGAGAAAGATTTAATTGATCAAAAAAAATTATTAAAAGCTGAAAATAAATTCTTACAAATATTACAAGAAGAAAAAAATAATAACCTGTCAGGGATTATTATAATACTAGAAGAAACACTATCTTGGTTAAGAAAAGGACTTCAAAAAAATCTTTATACGGAAGAATTAAAAAATTATTCTGAAAATCTTACTAACATTTTTAATAAGCATATTAATAAAATTATAAAACTTAGACAAATAATTAATAAAAATCAAGAACTTCATAGTTTTTATAAAAATGGTATTTTCATAGATTTACACTTTAATAAAAAGTTATTCTATAATAATATTGTTAAAATTAATATTAATAAATTAAACAAAATTAAAATTGCAAAAAATCTATATTCCATCGCTCCTGAAGATTCAATTATAATAGATGCGTGTCATTTTGTTTTCAATCTCGCTCAACATAAAAATTCTTACGCTTTTCAAGGTTTTTTAAAATACATCACCGACCTTTTACATAAAATTAAATTTAACAACATAGACTGGAAAAAAATTGTTAATATTGCTAAGAAAACTCAATCATCATCCCAGGTTTGGTTTTATTTAAAAATTGCTAAAAAATATCTTAAAATTGACATTTCTCAAGAAATATTAAAGCAATTAAAAAAAGATGGTTATAAAGGACAAATCATTCTATTATCATTAATACCTAAAAAATCTCTTTTATTTAATAAAACTAATCTTTTTGTTAAATTATATAGTAAATCATATTTAGAAAACGGTTTAATAAATAAATTTGTACAAAAGATACATCATATTTATAATAATTTTTCTTTATGAAAAAGGGGCTTTCATATTACTACAATCTAATAAAAGAATTAAGTTGGACAGACTTTAAATTAAAATACTATGGTTCAATTCTTGGCTTATTTTGGAGCTTTTTAAAACCATTTTTAATGCTTTCGATCTTATATATTGTTTTTAATAAGTTTTTAAACTCAGGAATAGATAATTATCATATTTACTTACTACTGGGTATTGCTATTTGGAATTATTTTAATGATGCTACTAAATCGGCCCTTCAAAGCATCAGAAGTAAAAAAAATATACTCCAAAAAATAAATTTATCTCCTTTTGCGGTTATAATTAGTACTATTTTACACTCTTTTTGGACCTTTATAATTGGTTTAATAATATTTTTTATTCTCTTTTTCTCATTTGGGATGAGTTTAAGTTTAAGTGCTATCCTTTTACCTGTATTTATGATACTTTTAACTATTTTAATATTGGGGGTTTCTTTTATGATTGCTCCTCTTCATATGAAATTTAGAGATTTTGAACACATTTGGGATGTTTTTTTACAAATGCTTTTTTGGGCTACTCCTATAGTTTATAAATATAAAAATGTACCTAAAAAATATTTGGATATCTATCTTTTAAATCCTGTTGCAAGATTAATAGTTGATGCTAGAAATGCTGTAATTTACGGGTTTTTCCCTAGTATTAAACAACTTACTATAACCACTGTTATTATTTTTGGTATTTTCTTTTTAGGAATTTGGATATTTAATAAATATGGTAAAAAACTAATAGAAAAATTATGATAGAAGTTAATAATCTAAGCAAAAAATATAAAATTCCTCATGAAAAAAGAAATACTTTTTTTGAAACAATGCTTAGTTATATTAAAAACCAAATGGAATGGGAAACTTTTTACGCCTTAAAAAATATTAATTTTAAAGTTAATAAAGGAGAAATAGTTGGTTTAATAGGTAAAAATGGAAGTGGTAAAACTACTTTGCTTAGAATATTAGCTGGTATTACCCCCCCGACTAGTGGTAATTTTAAAGTTGAAGGAAAAGTGGCACCATTTTTAAGCCTTGGTATTGGTTTTCATCATGAATTAACCGCTAAGGAAAATCTTTACTTATATGGAGCTATTCTTGGTTTAACTCGAAAAGAAACAAAATCAAAGTTAGATGAAATTTTTGAATTTGCAGAAGTGGAAAAATTTCAAGATATGAAGCTAAAGAAATTTTCATCTGGTATGCAAGCGCGTTTAGCTTTCTCAATAATGATCCAAACCAACCCTCAAATACTTTTAATAGATGAAATATTTGCAGTTGGCGATAAAGACTTTAGACCAAAATGTATTTCTGTTTTTGAAGAATATAAAAAACAAGACAAAACTATTATATTCTCAAGTCATAGCTTAAGAACTATTAAAAATTATTGCGATCGGGTCATTCTTTTAAAAAATGGCAAAATGGTTGATATAGGAGATGCTAAAAAAATAGTTAAAAAATATGAAGGATCATAAGAAAAATAAAATTTTTGTTATAATTCCCACTTATAACCAGTGGCAATTATTAAAAAAGTGTTTAAAATCACTACAAAAACAAACCTATAAAAATTTTAATATTTTAGTTGTAGATGATGGATCAAATCAAGACATTAAAAATAATATTAAAGATACTTTCTCAAACATTAATGTATTAAGCTTTAAAAAAAACAAAGGCTTTGCTAAAGCAGTTAATAAGGGGGTCAAATATGCTCTAAATACATACAAGCCTAATTATATCGCCCTTTTAAATAATGACACTAGGCTAGATAAAAATTGGCTTAAAAACCTTATAAAGCGGATAAGATCAAAAACCCAAATCGCTGCCGTAACTTCAAATATGTTTTTTTATAACAAACCCGATATTATAAATAGTCAAGGAGGTACTATTGATTGGAATGGAGACGGTTATGATATAAATATTTTTAAAAATAAAAAAGACATAAAAACAAAAAGCAAGCCAGTTTTAGGAGCTTGCTTTGCAGGTTGTCTTATAAAATCAAAAGCTTTAAAGCAAGTTGGTTTATTAGATCAAAGATTTCATGCTTATTATGAAGACCTTGATTGGAGTTGGCGAGCTAATCTTTTAGGTTATAAAATATATTTTGAAAAAGATGCTATACTATATCACTATGGTAGTGAAAGTTGGGAAAAGGGCAATAGAAAAAAGGTTTATTTAACTAAAAGAAACTGTTTAGCAAGTGCCTTAAAAAACTATCAACTCAAAAACCTTTTTAAAAGGGTTTTATATATACTTATAGGATACTTTCTCATGGCCATTGACCATGTTTTTTTTACATATAATTTAGATAAACAAGAAACTATTTTAGAAAGAATAAAATATACTTTAATACCTTTTCAAGCCATATTATGGAATTTAATCCACTTACCCAAAACTCTAATATTAAGAAGAAAAATTCAAAAAAAAAGAAAAGTAAACGATAAAAAAATTTTTAACCTTATAAAAGATGACAAAACTCCCCTTAATCAATTTATAGAATCAATAAAATACAAATTTTCCATTCAACATATAAAAGATATATTATTTAATATTTTTTCTAAAAATACTAATAAGTTTGGGGTAAATATCTTGGGTTACTTAGATGCTCAAAGTGGAGTTGGGGAAGCAGCTAGAACTATTTCTAAAGCTATTATTAAAAAGGGTATTCCTTTTGCCTTAAATAATGAAACAACAAGTCCCTCAAAAAGAAGTGATAACCAATTTTCTAAGTTATTTACAACTAAAAACCCTTATCCAATAAATATTATTACTATTTATGGTGATACATTTAATAATGTAATTAATAAAAGAAAAAACTATCTTAAAAATAAATACAATATTGCTTACTGGGCTTGGGAATTAGAAGATTTACCACAACAATGGGTTTCTTTAATTGATAAAGTAAACGAAATTTGGACTCCATCAACCTTTGTTAAAAATACCTTTCAAAAACATACTAACAAGCCCATTATTGTAATCCCTCACCCTATTGAAATAAATCCGGGACCATATAAAAGAAAATATTTTTCTATTAATAAAAATGATTTTGTATTTTTATTTACATTTGATTTTTATAGTCTTTTTAAAAGGAAAAATCCTTTTGGAGTTATTAAAGCTTTTAAAAAAGCATTTAATAAAAATTCTAATACAAAACTTATTATAAAATGTTCTAATTCATCAGTTGATAAAGAGAATTTTAAAAAATTAAAAAAAGCAACTAAAAATTGGCCTATTAAAATTATTAATAAATATTTAAGTCGAAAAGAATTAAATAGTCTTTTAAATATTGCAGATACTTATGTTTCGCTTCACAGATCAGAAGGCTTTGGCTTAAGTATTGCCGAAAGCATGGCTCTTGCCAAACCTGTTATTGCAACTAATTATTCTGGTAATACTGAATTTATGAATCGAAAAAATAGTTATCCAGTTGATTACAAGTTAATTAAAATAAAAAAGGATCATGGCCCATATAAAAAAGGTAATGTCTGGGCTGATCCTAATATTAATCAAGCTGCTAAATTAATGAAAAAGGTATACAATAACCCTAAAAAAGCAAAAGAAAGAGGGAAAATAGCAAAAAAATATATAAATAATAATTTATCACCTAAATCATTATCTAAAAAAATTGTAAATAGATTAAATACAATTAATCAAAAATATATTCGTAAATAATATTTCCATCATTTTTAAACTGTTCTTTTAAAAAGGGACAGTTTTTCTCTTCTTCTAGCCATAAAATATCATAATTTTCTTGTTTAATAACCTGCTTTATTTTATTACATTTTTCTAGACTCATTATTTCATTGAATTCATTACCTCTTCCCCCTGTTGTTGCAGTATGAAGAGCAGTTACTTTAAAGCCTGTCATAGGGGTAATAACCGTTCCCATATTTATAGGATGTAATAATCTAGCATCCTTATTACCCCTGTTACTTAAATAATTTAATGCCTCTAACCTTGTTTTTTTTAACCACCTACCGTAAACAGTAGGGTTTAGACTTCCAAAACCTTCATTGTCAGTATTTTTATAAAATCTCACCACTGGAATTATAATAGATGACAAAATTATTAATATCACAAATAAATTAACTATTTTTTGAGAGATAATATATTTTCGAACAAACTTTAAAAATACCCAAATGCCTATCCCGGCATACATAACTAAAAATAAAGATAACATATAAACTATTCTAACATAATGAAAACCAATACTATAACCAGTTAAAATAACCATTATAAGACTTAATACAAAGAATACAACAACCCCATTTAAGGGGGTTGTTTTATTATTTTTCCAACTTAATAAAAAACCCAATACACCAAACGATACTAAAGGAATGCTTAAAAATTTAATTAAATTAATTCTATCGCTGCCAGTCCAAAAATCTTTATAAAGTATTTTATCAAATAATAATGAAAAATTTCCTCCTAAAAAAAATAAAAACAAACCAAGTATGGCAATAATGGTTAAGCCCAAAAATAGGAATGTATTTTTCTTTTGTTTTTTATATAAAAATTTATATAAAAAAGCGAATAACACTAAAGGTAAAGCAAAGGGGGGATAATTTAAAATTGATACAATAGACAATATTATAAAAGGAATAGATATTTTTTTGTTTTTATATATAAAATATAAAGCAAGAATTAAAAATAAAAAGCCTAAAACAAAAGGAATAAAAAAGATTACCCCCAATATTCTAATATTGCTCTGAATAAAAATTGTAACCAAAGAACCAAAAAAACCAACTATTGGATTAAATAATTCTGATAATAATAAAAACAAAGCAAGCCCTAAAAGACCTGCTTGAATCATTGGTAAAATAAAAAATGTATCTGGTTTACCTCCTAATTTTTGAAATAAATAAGTTGTCCAATGGAAAAATGGGCTACCATCAAAAAAATTTTCATGATGATTATAATAAAAAACGCTTGGTTGCCAGAAATTATTTTTTAAAGACATTGATATAGTATAATGTTGCCACTCATCTGCATGAATGGGATATTTGTAAAAAAGACTATTCTCTTTTTTATTCAAATGAAAAAATCTAGGCAATAATATACCTAAAATATTTACTAAAACAACAATAACAATTAAAAATACTTTTAACTTTTGCTTCATATTTAATATTTTTATTAATAAAAAGTAATATTATTTATAAAGCCTTATTATTTTTATTATAATTAAAAAAATATTTATATCAAACCAAAATTTAGCATTATAACCTTTTATAACTTCAATTTAACTCAATTCAATATAACCTATTTTAAAAATTGTTATTTTAAAAAATATGAAATTAACTATAATTAATAAATAAAGTCATTATAAAAAAGCAAAGAGAGTTTTTAATTACCTCTCTTTGCTTATTCTCTATCATAATAAAACTAAATTATTTTCTATAAGCAGATCTAGAATCTAAACTTAAACTAGAACAATTATCATATAAATAGTTTTGATCACAACCATTGCCGTCACTATCCGTATCTATTGTGCCTGTAAAGGAAGGGACACCATACGAATCCGTTCTAAACATAGCAGCACAATTTGTTCCCTTGTATTCAGTATCACTTACTCGCGCATTCCAAGTACCATCAATTTCTACACAATCACTTACAGCCATAGCATCTACTTGGTAATCTACCGAACCATTACAATCCCAGTCTCCATTATTTGGACCATCGTAGTTATGATAACCAGCCCCAGGATTTACACTACTTTCTGAATCCATACAATCATTACTATTATCAGCATAACCATTTGGCAAACTACTACCCGAACATATACTACAATTTTGGGTGCCTGTCCCATAGCCATCCCCATCACTATCAGTATAGCCACAAAGATTCTGATATTTAGTCCCATCATTATCATTACAATCACTTCCAATTATATCCGTATCTTCTATCTCATCAAAATTACCAGTATAATAACGGTAATAATCTCGTCCTGCAGGTGACTGCCAATGAGCACCAACACACTCCGTAGTTGCAGACCCTCCAGCATACCCGTCATGATCTACATCTGGGGCTAAATTAGAAATATTTCTATAAATATATTCACCACCACTTGCAGGATCATCATTACAATCA
>CAZGUY010000013.1:0-18576 GCA_964528795.1 uncultured Gammaproteobacteria bacterium | reverse complement strand
TATTTTTTATGAAAAAGGAGGTGAAAATTAGTTTAATTTCTATTATATCTATTTTTTTATTAGCCGGTATAGGATATGCCGGTTTTTTATTTTATGTAAGAAACTATATTAAAAATGCTCCCCCAGAAGTTCAAGTTGAGACAGGAAAAATTCTTTATGAGGATTGTATCAAAGAGGGAGGGGGCGAAAATGAATGCCGGGAATATTTAAAAGCTGGTGTAGGTCAAGCTCTTATAAATAGCAAAAATGAATTTTTAAAGGATGCATTAAATAAAGATTTACCCCTTAAAGAAAGAGCTTCTGGTTTAACTCTTTATAATACAATTATGAGGCAAGATTATAATTATTTGACTGATGAGGAGGTAGGAGTTTATTTTGGGCTTGCTAATGACAAAGATGATCTGGAAGAAATTCGAGACATGGGTATGATATATTTACTTGAAGCACCGAGCAAAAATAAAGAAATAATATCTTTACAGAAGAGAATTATGAATAATAAAAAAGCCAAAGAAGATTATCGACTTAAAGCCTTTGAAACTATTATCAAATATCGTGATCCAGAAGATATTCCTGACATAATTAAATTAATGAAGGAGTATGATAATGGGAGCAATATAAAAATTAGCAATTCTCTTTGTTGGTATTGGCCTGAAATTAAAGAATATGTTTCTGATTTAATAAAAGAATTTAAAAACGAAGATAATAATTTAGCGTTAAGGTATAATTCTTTAAATATAATCAAATGCTTAGCTCAACATCACGATTTTACAGATAAAGTTTTAGTTAAAGAATTAGAAAATTTTTTACAACCAGATAATCGTTATGTTATACAATCAATTACTCAATCTACCTTAAATAGTTTAACTGATAAGGATTATAAAATTGAAGAGAGAGGCGAGGGGGATATGTTCGAAATGTGGGGGGTAAAATAAAATAATTAATTTTTTATAATGGAGGTATGGATGATCTGGAGGGTTTAAAAAGTAAAATATTTTTGGTAATTATTTTAGGATTATTAATTATTCCTAATCTTGTTTTTGCTGTCCCGCAAGGGACTATTTTTTATAAAACAGGGCGTCAAGGTAAGATGTATGGTTATAATAATTTTGAATTTTCTTTAATTCCTGGTAAAGCCCATTTTGGTAATGTAGCAATTTATTTAGGTAAAGATAGAATTACCAACAAGGATATGATATTAGCTTTAACTTCTCAGGGTATTAAAAAAATACCAGCAAAATATTTTGTTGATTTAGATAAGGGCGAAAAATTTTTAGGAGCTAAAGTTCTAAAAGGGTTTGATAAAACATTATGGGACATAAATAGTAATATGTGGAAGCAAAGAAATGAAGAGTTTGATATTACTTACCACAAACAAAAAGGCCCCCAATCTGGTGATTGGACCTCGGTGGGTTTTGTTGAAAAGGTTTTTGAAAGTGCTAATTCTAAACAATTAGCATACCACAGTCGTCAAACTAATAAACCAAACCTACATTATTATTACTCTAAATTAGATATTACACCAGATGGTTATGATAATAAGACGGTTATTAATAAAAAGGGTGATGTTTTCTCTAAAACAAAAGAATTTTCTAAAATACATACTTTAACTCTAAACAAAGAGTTAAAAGATATTTTAAATGGGAAAGCTAAAAAAGTAGTTGATTCATGTCAAAATATTGCTAAAGAAATTTATGGTAAAACTTTTAATAATGAGCGATATTTCTTTTTTCCTTATACCCAATTTCTCCAACCAACACTTAAAAAAGTTAACATTGGAGATATGGTAGTATCTTCAAAAGATATACCAAAGGAATTTCAAAGCCCTTCGAATTCACAAAAATTATTAGAAGTAGTAAATGCTTTTTCAGAAAGAGCTATTTTAGTATACGGAAAAGAAGGAATAAAAAAATTGCTTGTTAACTCTATAGGGCTAAAGTCTGATGTTAAAAAAATTGCCAAAGTTTATAAAAAAACGAAGAAGAAGTTAAAACAAATTGAAGTCTTAGCTGATGAGTCAGATGTTGTAGGGATCAAAGATTTAAATAAGCAAAAGAGAATTTTAGAGCGAAAAGCTCAGGCCTCTCTTCGGACATTATCTCAAAAAAAAGAAAGTTTTGATAGTGCTATTAATGAATCCCTCGAGTTTATGGATTTAGTAGAAAAGGGATATATAGGAGATAAAGAAAGTAAAGAGGATAAAGAAAGAGAAATCGAATTGCAGATTAATCGTTTAGCAGAAAACAATGAGGGAAATGCAGTAGAAGAGGTAGAAGAAAGGCAGTTAGGGGAAACGACGGAAATAAACGATTTAAAAGACCAACTTGAAAAAGAAGTTAAAAAGATAGAAAAATCACAAAGCGAAAATGACAAAAAGGGAAAGAAAAAAGAGAAAACTAAAAAAGAAAAAAACATTTTTAAAGAAGAATCTAAAAAGTTAAACAAAAACAAAGATAACATAAAGGAAGAAAAGAAAAAAGATAATGAGAGCAAGAATGGAAAACAGGAGGATGAAGGTGGCGTTGATGAAAAGAGCTTTAAAAAATCAGATATAGTAATAAATGAATTTTTGCCAGCCCCAAATTCAAATCAGGAAGAATGGGTAGAGCTTTATAATAATACTGACTCAAAAATTGATTTAAATAATTGGACCATTGAAGATAATACCAAAGACAAAGAAAATTTAACAGGCCAAATAGACTCAAATGATTTTTTAGTATTAAACCAATCTCAAGATTTTAATTTTTCTTTAAATAATAATGGCGACAAGATTATTTTAAAGTTTAAAGACAAGGTTATTGATTCAGTGACTTATGATGATTTTGATGATGGAAATATTGGGGACAATGCGCCTAGTGTAGATAAGGGAAATAGTTTAGCGAGAAAAAAAGATGGCAAAATAGATCTTAAAAAGATTTGGCAAGAAACTATAAGTTTAACTCCTGGTGAGCCCAACAAAATTGAGATTAATAATAACAGCGTTACTTGGGGAGGGGGTAGCGCTAATACTTCGAGCGATAATCAGGGTGATGACTCTCAAGGCAGTGATGGTACAATAAATTATCAATCATATAGTGAATTAGATATAGTAATATCGGAAATCGCTTGGATGGGAACAAGTGCAAGTGCCTACGATGAATGGATTGAGCTTTATAATAATACTGACTCAAAAATTGATCTCAGCGGTTGGAAAATTGTTATTAATGATGAATCTTTTAAAATCGATCTTGAGGGTAAAATTCCAGCCAACGATTTCCTATTACTCGAAAGAACAGATAATACTACTATATCAAATATAGAAGCAAACAAAACTTTTACAGGTGGGCTTTCAAATGATGGCGAACAAATGAAATTAATAGATGGTAACGGAAACATAATTGATAGTATAAATTTTAAAACTGGATGGGTAGAGGGCCGAAATTCAGATAAATCTAGTATGGAGAGACTTAATTTTAAACAGAAAAGTACTCCTAATAATTGGCAAACTTGTCATTTAGATAGTCCTTTTGCTAAAGATAAGGATAGTAATTTTATTCAGGGTACCCCAAAGGATTTTAGTAGCAACAAAGGTTTTAAAATACAAAGCAAAAAAGATGATAACGATCAAGGCGATGAGGGTAAAAATAATGAAGAGAATAACAACGAAGGTAATGAAAATAATGAGGAAGGGGATAATAAAGAGGGTAGCGATGAAGAAAAGGGCGATAGTAAGGTCGATAAGGATAAAGGGGAAGTTCAGTTCAACAAGGGAGATATTATTATTAATGAAATATCACCCAAGCCGTTAGAGGGCGGGGTAGAAAAAATTGAACTTTATAATCATACTACTTCCACAATTAATCTTATAGATTGGACCATTGAAGATAATACCAAAGACAAAGAAAATTTAACAGGCCAAATAGACTCAAATGATTTTTTAGTATTAAACCAATCTCAAGATTTTAATTTTTCTTTAAATAATAATGGCGACAAGATTATTTTAAAGTTTAAAGACAAGGTTATTGATTCAGTGACTTATGATGATTTTGATGATGGAAATATTGGGGACAATGCGCCTAGTGTAGATAAGGGAAATAGTTTAGCTCGGAAAGATTATATAGATACAGATATTGATAAGAACGATTTTTATATAACCATTACTCCTACATTCGGGTCAGAAAATACAATTACTTTACCTGATAAGGATTCTCCAGAAATTACTATTTTTGAAAAACCAGATAAGGTTACTAATAAGACAAGTGCAGTTTTTAAATTTAATTCAAATGAAAAGGTAAATTATTTTTGTCGTATTGATGAAAAGTTAGAGGAAAGATGTGTTTCTGGTAAAGAATATATTAATCTTTTAGATGGAAAGCATGAATTTTTTATTAAAGCAGCTGACCAAGCTCAAAATGTTACTAAGAAAAGTTATACCTGGACCATTGATACAGTAAAACCTATCTCTTTTATTGATAATGAAATAGGTAAGACTAACAACTTGCCCGATAGTATTTCTGGTTCTATTTCAGGAGATGATGTGATAAAAGTAGAAGTTCAATTACAAAAAGGTCAAAATAGTAAATTTTTAAAAAAGCAAAATAATAAGTTTATATGGATAGAAGATAATCTAGAGCTTTGGGTAAAAGCAAATTTTAATCCAAGTGATAAAACTTGGATTTTTAATTTACCAAAACCAATAATGGGAGAAGACTTTTATTATATTAGATCCAGAGCAATTGATAAAAATGGTAATGTTAGCGAGGTTTCTGAAAAGGAATTTATATTTGATAAAAATCCCCCGGCCAAGATTAAAGATGTTCAATTAAAAACCAAAAATAATTTATCTAAAATAGAGATAACTTGGCCTGAGCCTTCTGATAATTTAAGTGGGGTTGATTATTATAATTTAAGCTACAATGGCCATACTACAACTACTCCTGCTAATATATTTACTATAGATATTAAAAATAAAACAAATTATAAGATTAAGGTTAAAGCATTGGACAAGGCAGGTAATTCAGGTATCTGGTCAAATGAAAAACAAAAATTAATTTCAACTTCTGAATCTATCATAATAAATGAAGTGCAGGTTGGTGAAAAAGAATTTATAGAGCTTTATAATCCTACCCGAAAACAAATTGATCTTGATGGTTGGTACTTTGCTTATTATTCCTCAAGTCAAAAATGGGATGGCTCAACCCAAAATAATCCCAACAAGGATAAACCCTATCGTTTAAAGAAGTTTCCTGATGATGCCAAAATTCAACCCGAAGAATATTATTTGATTGGAGTATATAATTTTTCTAAAGAAGGCGTTGATTGGCAGATAAAAACTAAAAGTGATCAACCTTATTCTAGGGGCCAATTGTCTAATAGTAGTGGCTCGGTTGTTATTTATAATTTTAATCCAGAAGGTAAAAATGCTGAATTTTTAAGAAAGAATGCAATTGATACCCTTGGTTGGGGTGACTCAAATGTTTTTGAAGCAATGCCAGTCAAAGGGAAATCTTTAAAAGGTAACTCTTTAGAGCGAAAAGATAAAAATGATACAAGTAACAACAAAATTGATTTTGCTATAAATTCTAATCCTACACCTCAAAATAGTGTTGGTAAATGGATTGTTGGTTGGGAAAAAAGAGATGCTTTGCTAATCAAAAATAACAAAAATAGAAACAGTCTTTCTGATTATCAAGTAAAAATAAAAATTAATTATAAAGAGGGAATGAAAAGGGATTTTTCAGATATTAGATTTACTGACTCAAGTGGTTTAAACACATTAAACTATTTTAGAGAGACATATAAGGATTTTGAATATGCAATATTTTGGGTAAAAATAAAGCATGTCCCCGAGTTTAGTGAAGTTAAAATTTATAAGTATTATAAAAATAATCAAGCTGATTATGTTGGTTCTGGAAAGGATGTTTTTTTATGGTTTGATGATTTTGATAGTAATACAAGCAATGAGTACATTAGACAAGACGCAAAATGGGATATTGATAAAGGGGTTGTTACTTTGGGAGCGAATTGGCAAAGTAATAGTAATAGAGGTTTTATTTCGCCAAAAGGGATAAGTTTGAAAAATGTTTATATTAAAACTAAAATATATCTTAAGGATAATGGTAACCATAGAAGAGCTAATAAGGGTTTTATAACTTATAGACAAAAACATCAAAATGAATTTTGGATGTATGGCATTGTAAACGGAAGAAAATATATTTATGATGGTTTAACCTTAACTAAAAAGATAAATGGTTCATTGAACTTTATAAAACAAGATAACAAATTAGCCGGTCAGTATAATAAGTGGTTTAATTTAGAAGTTTCTGTCTTTAATACAAAACATAGGCTAAATTTTAGTCCTGTTAATGATGATTTCGGAAATAAAAAGACATGGGTACATTATAGTCATTATAATAATGATAAAGGACAAATTTATTTTAAAGGAGAAGATGTTGATAATCATACAGGAGTAAAGTTGGACTATATAATGATTGGTAAGAATACTCAACCTAATTTACAGGTTGTAAAGATTAATAATAACTATAAGGTAGAGGAATCAGTACCCGAAATGGAATACCCAAATTTTCCAGGCTGGCAAAATAAAGATATAATGACTATTAAAAATACTGGTTATACTAGTTCAACCAATGTGGTTGTGAAAATTGATGTTAATTATAAGGAAGGTATGAGCAAAGATTTTTCAGATATTAGATTTGTTAATCCTAAAACTAATAAAGAATATACTTATTGGAACGAATCTTATATCAAGGGCAAATCGGCAGTTTTTTGGATTAAAATACCAGAAATGTTTTTAAAGGAAAATAGAGATATTGATTTGTATTATAATAATCCATCAGCTACATATATTGGAAATCCTGTTGAAGTTTTTTCTTGGTATGAAGATTTTGAAACGAATCGTATTAAAAAAGATATAAATATTGTAACCCAAGAAATAGATCTTTTAAATAAACAAGGTATAGTGGAATTAAAATCAAATGGTAAGATTTTTAATACGAATCTTGATCTCAAAGATATAATAATTAAAACACGATTTAAAACACCGCATTCAAATGGAGACAGGTGGATGTATGGCGGAGATGGGGCTAATATAGGTATGGTTGATTATAGAATTCAAGATAGTAGGAATTTTTGGAGTTTTGGGATAAATAATAATGGATTTGATGGTAAATATGGGCCAAATATTGAGGTGACTGAAAATAATAATCCTTTTATTAGATGGCTGCCCCCAGGCAGAAAAATATATAGTAAATGGGTTAATTTTGTTGCCAAGATAAGAAACAATAATCATAATATAAGTTACACCATAGAAAAGGATAACCCAAGTAACGAAATAATTAGAAGTATGGTAGTTGAAGATGTAGGAATTAATAAGCCTGGTATGCTAGGGGTTAGGGCAGAGGATATAGAATTTCGCGGAGCCCATTTTGATTATATTTTAGTAGCCCCATATAACCCTGATATAAAAGTAATGTATTAAATAATGGATATAGAAAAGTAGTTTTAATGTTTTTAAAAAGAGTTTATTTTTTAGGTTTGTTAATAAATCAATAAATTAGGATAAGGCATTTGTTAAATAAAGATTTGACAAAATGTTAAATGTCTGTTAATATTACTTCTATAAAAGTCGTTAAAATAAAGGGTTTTTAAATTTATTTGTTAAATATGAAAAAAGACTCTGTTAAATTTAAAAAGATAGATTTGAGGTTGGTTTATCCGTCATTCGATTCAAAATTAACTGATCTTATAATTAAACTTAACTATTTACGTAAAAAGTCATTTATAAACGGAACTACGCCTCCGGGAGTATTTATTCAACTAAAAAAAATTTTTCATTTATTAGAAAGTCTTGGTTCGGCTCGGATTGAGGGTAATCGTACTACCATAGCAGAACTTATCGAAGCAAAATTAGATAATAAGATTCATAAAGATGAAAAAATTAGAGAGATTCAAAATAATAAACAAGCATTAACCTTCATTGATAAAAATATCGATACAATTAAAATAAATAGGGGGTTTATCAGCGAACTTCACAAAAGGGTAGTTACGGATTTAACTCCTCCCCCAAAAGGTGAAGGGAGTAAAAATCCAGGGGAATATAGGGAGAAAAATGTACAAATTAAAGGCGCAAAATTTTTACCACCTGATTATACTTGTGTTAAGTCGTATATGCAAGAATTATTTGCTTTTATTAATAAAAGGGATTCAGCTAAATATGATTTGTTGAAGACGGCAATATCTCATCATCGTTTTGTGTGGATTCATCCGTTTGATAATGGAAATGGTAGAGTAGTAAGGTTACTTACTTATGCTATGTTAGTTAAACAAGGATTTAATGTTAATCTCGGTAGAATTATAAATCCAACAGCTATTTTTTGTAATAACCGGCAAAAATATTATAAACTTTTAGCCCAAGCAGATACGGGGAAGAAAAAATTTATATTGCAGTGGTGTGAATATGTTTTGAAGGGACTTAAAAAAGAAATGGATAAAATTAATAAATTACTTGATTATGATTATCTGGCAGAAAATATTCTATTACCAACCATTGATCTGTCTTTTGAAAAAAAGCTTATTACTCCCGTTGAAACAAAAATACTTTCTACTGTAGCTAAAAAAGGAGTCATTCAGGCCTCAGACATTAGAAAGATTTTTCCAGATAAATTACCTTCAGCAATTTCTAGGATGATCAGAAAATTAAGAAATAAGGAAATGTTAACTACAAAAATGGGAAAATCCAGAAAATATATTCTGAGCTTTGAGAATAACTATTTATTAAGGGGTATAATAAGATTTTTGGACGAAAATGGGTTTCTACCTATTTCTAGATATGAATAAATTCTAAGTCATAGTTGATTAATTATAAGGACTTACTAGATAAGCAACAGGGAAATTGATTTCTCTTATTCAACCTCGCGTATGTTTAACTCGTGAGAAGTTTTTTATTTTTAGATAATAAGCTTAAATATGATCTTGACTTTGGCAATAATAAGCTTATAATAAAAGCCAACAAGTAGTTAGTTAACCGATAGGGAGATCAAATCTCCCGCCTTGTACAGGTTCAACCTGCACGAAACTGCACGAAATTGTACGTAGTTAAAATAAAAGAAAATAAAAGGGAGGTTTGATCTCCTCTAATCAAAAAAAACCAAAAAAAAGAAGCTAAAAAGCACGAGAAAGAGAGTGTTTCTTTGGTTGATGAACTAAAAATTGATAAAAAAGAGGGCGAAGATGATTTTTTAGAAGAAGAAATAGAAGCTAAGTTTTGGAGAGATTTATATAAAGAGAAACTGGATGAAATAAAAGATAACGAGGATTTTAAAAAAGCAGCTATTAATTATTTAAAAGAAAATACTAAAGGAGGTAAAGACGGTGATGGGTTTGATATTAGATGGGTGCTTATAACTATTTCATCAATAAAAGATTTAGAAATTTTTAAAGAAGAATTTAAAGAAAGAATAAATGAGATTAAAAATAGTGAAGAATTTAAAAAAGCAGTTATTAAAGAACTAGAAAAATATATTAAAGAAGGAAAAAATGGTAACGGCAGAAATGCTAACCGCGCCCTTAAAATCATTTCATCAATGAAAAATATATCAGAATATTGGAAAAATTTAGCAGATGAAAAAAGACACCAAATGGCAAGAAATAAAAGCGGAAAAGATACACCCAAAAGACCAGAAATGAGATAAATATTAAGTATAGAGAGATCAAACCTCTACCTGGAAGATTATTATTGATAATTATATTTTTTGACAAAAGTCTAAAATTTATTAAGATAAATTAAAACGTAAAACAAAAAAGGAGGACAAATGAGTGAAAAAAAGGATATTGTTCTTGTAGAAGTAAGAGGAGGTAATTGGCAGGCGTTGTATGTAGATGGTAAACTTGTTTTTGAAGATCATGAAATATCATCAGCTAAATTACTTAAATTACTTGATATAGATCACAGACACATTCGTTGTGAGTACGAGCATAGAACTATGCCTGAAAACTTCAAAGATATTAAAGAAGCGAAATAAAGGTTATATCCAGAATAATTAAGACGGCCCTAAGAGCCGTCTTATTTTTTATCTTGACAAAAGCCTAAAATTCAGTAAAATAAGATTAAATCGAAACTTAAAAAAAGGAGGTACTAAAATGACTAAATTACTTTTCCGTAAAGGAAGTTTTAGGGTTGTTGTAGACGATTTTACAGAGATTAGCCCAGAAAGGCAAAATAAGCTTATTAAAGAAGCGGGTACAGTTTCACATCAAGCTAGAGACAAAAGTAATAAATCACCTAAAGAATTTATTGAGATGCTAAGAAATTGGGGTCATTTTTCTGTTTTTGAGCATAGTTTTTATACCTTTCGTGTTTTTGGGAGCTTAACAACTGTGGCAAATTTATTCTTATCCAATAGCTTATTTATTATTTCCACCCGATCTGATTCTTTTTTAATCTCTGGGAATGCTAGAATGTTTTTAGAAGGTTATAAAAAGACCCAGAATAAGGTTTTAGGAACTTTGTTGAATTTCTTATCTAATCGCAATCCGGTTTTGTTTCCAAGACCGTCTTCAGGTAAATTTCAGGAGACTGATGTTGAGTTCGAGTATAATCCGGAATTGGAATCTAAAAAAGAAAGATTACTCCATCAAGCGGCTACAGTTGAATTTAATAGTCATTCTCGTGGTTTTACTCATGAAGATGTTCGCTCTCGAAATGGCGATGGAAAATTTGTTGCTTATACCCAGGAGTCCACTCGTTACGTTGATTATTCTAAGGAAGAAGATTCTAAAAAAGAGATAGAATTTGTTTTACCCTACAGCCGAATTGATGTTGAAACAAAAGTTTTTTATCTAACCTCTGATCACAAGGAATATGAATTTACCATTGAGGAATTTACTGACTTGTTAGAGGACTGGTATAAAAAATTGAGAAAATTAGGATTAAAACCAGGTGAAGCTCGTCAATGGCTTCCAATTGGAGTAAGAGCTCAAATGATCCAGACCTTTAATTTGAGCGAATGGCGTCATTGGTTTAAAATTAGAGCTCAAAAACCTGCTCATCCTGAAATCAGAACAACCGCTACTAATTTGTTAAAAGATTTTCAAAAGAGATATCCTGGACTTTTTAATGACTTTAAAATTGGAATTAATGAAAAAGATGGAATGATTTATGGTGATTATGTAGGAGACGATCCATTAGTTTAGATTTAGTTATAAATACTCCCTGTTAATACAGGGAGCTTTTTTTATTTTATGTTTTTGTAAAATCATGATATTATAAAAATATGCGTATAATAGCAGATCTACACATCCATTCTCGTTTTTCAAGGGCTTGTTCACCCAAGCTTAATTTAAATAGTTTAGAAAAATGGGCAGATATAAAAGGAATTAATTTAATTACCACAGCTGATTTTACTCATCCCAAGTGGATAAAAGAGTGTGAAGAAAAATTAGAATCGTGTGGTAACGGTTTATATAAAATAAAAGGATCTAAAAAACAGGTCTTTTTTATTTTTACAACAGAAATTTCTTTTATTTATAAAAAGGGCGATAAAACAAGAAGAGTTCATGAAGTTGTTTTGGCGCCTGGTTTAGAAGAAGTTAAAAAATTAAATAAGGAATTAAAAAAAAGAGACTTTAATTTGTCTTCTGATGGTAGGCCAATTTTAGGTATGTCTGATAGAGATTTTTTAGAGCTTATAAAAAATATTGATGAAAGATTTGAAATTATACCAGCCCATATTTGGACGCCTTGGTATGCTTTATTTGGGTCAAAGTCTGGTTTTGATTCTATTGAGGAGTGCTTTGAGGATATGTCAGAACATATTTTTGCTTTAGAAACAGGACTTTCATCTGATCCTCTAATGAATTGGCGCTTATCAAATCTTGATAAATATACCTTAGTTTCTAATTCTGATTCTCATTCTTTAAAAAATATTGGCAGAGAAGCTAATGTTTTAGAGGTTGATGAAAATAAACTATCATATGATGAAATTATTGATATTTTAAAAAAAGGAGACAAAAAAAGATTTTTATATACAGTTGAATTTTATCCAGAAGAAGGGAGGTACCATATGGATGGCCATAGAAAATGTAATGTTTGTTTCAGTCCTAAAAAAACCATAAAAGAAAAAGGTGTTTGTCCTGAATGTGGTAAAAAATTAACTGTTGGTGTATCTCACAGAGTAAATGGTCTAGCTGATCGAGATTTAGGGTTTAAGCCTAAAAGTGCTCATGGTTTTAAAAAACTTATTCAATTAGATAAAATTATAGCTGAAAGTGTTGGTTTAAAAACTCGTGATGCAAAAACAGTTATGAAAATATATTGGGATATGATTGAGAACATTGGAAGTGAATTTGATATTTTGCTGGATACCCCTTTGAATAAAATAAAAAATAATGTACAATATAAAAGGATAGTCGAAGCAATAAAAAGGGTAAGAAACGGTAATCTTTTAGTACGTCCAGGTTATGATGGTAAATATGGAGAGGTAAAAATATTCAAAGATAATGAAAAAATTAAATCTAATCAAAAAAAATTATTTAATATATAAATTATGAAAAAAGTATATTTAGATTATGCAGCCACAACCCCGGTTCATAAAAAAGTAAAAAGGGCAATGGAGCCTTATTTTTCTGATATTTTTGCAAACCCCTCAAGCTTGCACCAATTTGGTCAAGATGCTAAAGTTGGTTTAGATAAGTCAAGAAAGATAGTAGCAGATTTTATAGGGGCAAAGTCAAAAGAAATTATATTTACAAGTGGAGGAAGTGAATCAGATAATTTAGCTCTTAAAGGACCTTTCTTTAAGCTAATGCAGGATGAGAATTTCACTCCTCATATTATAACTTCTACTATTGAACACAGTGCAATTTTAAATACTTGTAAATTTTTAGAAAAACAAGGAGCTAAGGTAAGTTATATTGAACCCGACAAAAAGGGTTTAATTGATCCTCAAGATATTAAAGACAAAATAAATAATAATACTATTTTAGTTTCTATAATGCATGCTAATAATGAGGTAGGCACGATTGAACCAATTAAAAAGATAGGAAAAATAGTTAAAGAGATTAAAAAAGATAGAGAAAAAAATAACAATAATACTCCAATTTATTTTCATACTGATGCAGTGCAAACTTTCGGCCATCTCCCTATTAATGTAAACGATTTAAACCTTGATATGTTATCTGTTTCAGCTCATAAACTTTATGGTCCCAAAGGAGTAGGGGCTTTGTTTGTAAGGGGAGGGGTGAAACTTTTACCTTTAATTCATGCTGGCGAGCAAGAAAGAAAAAGAAGGGGTTCAACTCACAATACTCCTGGGATTATTGGATTAGCCAAAGCAGTAGAAATTTCAGAAAATGAAATGAAAAAAGAAAAAAAGCGTCTTACAAAATTAAGAAATTATTTTATAAGTCAACTAAAAGAATCAATTGATGGTGTTAAATTAAATGGTCATTCTAAAAAAAGATTACCAAATAATGTTAATGTAGCTATAAAGGGCGTAGAAGGAGAAGCTCTTTTAATGTCTTTAGATGAAATGGGCATAGGCATATCAACTGGCTCTGCTTGTTCTTCAACTGAACTTGAACCTTCTCATGTTTTAATGGCAATGGGAATGACTCACTTAAGAGCTCATACATCAGTTCGTTTTAGTATGGGTAGATATACTAAGAAAAAAGATATTAAATATGTTATAAAAAAGTTAGGGCCTATTGTAAAAAGACTAAGAGATATTTCTCCTTTAAAATAAACAAAATTATAAATCATTAATATAAAATTATATGGGTTGTTTTAGTGAAGATAGTAAATTAATGGAGCATTTTAAAAATCCTCATAACGTAGGTGAAATGAAAGATCCTGACGCAACTGGACATGTAGGTAATGCTAAGTGCGGTGATATTATGGAGCTTTATTTAAAAATTGATGATAATAAAATAACTGACGTGAAGTTTAAGACTTTTGGTTGTGCTGCTGCAATTGCTTCTACATCAGTACTAACTGATTTAGTTAAAGGAAAAACTTTAGATGAAGCCTTAAATATATCTAACAAAGAAATAAAAGAAATGCTTGGTAAGATGCCAGCTCACAAATATCATTGTACAATGCTGGCCGAGAATGCTCTAAAAGATGCTATCAAAAATTATAAAGAAAAAAATGAATAAAAATAAAAAAAGAGTAGCTATTGGTATGTCTGGGGGTAAGGATTCGTCAGTAGCTGCTCTTTTGTTAAAAAAGAAATATGATGTTTTTGGTATTACTATGAAGCATGGCAGTTTTGCTAATAAAAATATTGAAAAGGCAAAAAAGATTGCTAATATTTTAGATATTAAGCATTATATTTTTGATTTAGAAAAAGAATTCAATAAAAAAATAGTAACTGATTTTTGTAATAAGTATTTTAATGGCCTAACTCCTAACCCTTGCGTTTTTTGTAATGAGGAAATTAAGTTTGGTTTACTTTTAGAAAAGGCAAAAAAATTAGGGGCAGATAAATTTGCAACTGGTCATTATGTTAGACTAAAAAAAGAAAAAGATTGTTTTTATCTTTATAAAGGTAAAGATAAAACTAGGGACCAATCATATTTTTTATATAGATTAAAGCAAAACCAACTAAAAGATTCCCTTTTCCCGTTAGGAAAATTAAAAAAAGAAAAAGTAAAAAAAATAGCTAAAAAAAACAATATTGATCTAGGCCAAACCGAGTCAAGAGAAGTTTGTTTTATTAAAGATGATTATCGGGATTTTTTAAAAACAAACTGCCCTCAAAGACCTAAATCTGGTCCAATTTTTAAAAATGGTGAAAAAATAGGTGAGCATCAAGGCTTAGCTTTTTATACAATTGGTCAAAGAAAAGGTTTACCAGGTGGTCAAGAAGAACCAATTTATGTTATTGAAATGGATAAAGAAAAAAATGCTTTGATTGTAGGGAAAGAAAAAAAATTATATAAAGATGGATTAATTGCTAATAATTTGTCCTGGATTTGTGAAAAGGACTTTAATTTACCCTTAAAAGTAATGATAAAGATCAGATATGAAACACCCGAATTTGAGGCTAAAATTATTTCAAAGAGTAAGGAACAGGTAAAAGTTGAATTTGAAAAACCCCAAAAATCAATTTCTCCTGGCCAATCGGTTGTTTTTTATATCAAAGATAAGGTTTTAGGAGGAGGGATAATAAAAAAGGCTTTATGAAAAATATTATAAAAAAATTAAAAAGAAGTAAACTTAAAGGAAGGGGAGGAGCTGGATTCCCTACTGGTTCAAAATGGGAAATGGTTAAAAAAGAAAAATCTGATAAAAAATATATAATCTGTAATGGTTCAGAAGGAGATCCTAATGTTTTTAAGGATGGATTTATTTTAGATAATTATTTAGATGAAGTAGTAAATGGAGTAAAAGTTGCTTTAAATACTTTTAAAAATTCTCAAGCTTATTTTTATTTAAGAAAAGATTATTATAAAAAGTATGGTCCTAAAATTAAAAGTTTAACAAAGGATTTAAATACAAAGATATTTAAAAAGTCAGGTGGTTATTTGGGAGGGGAGGAGACATCTCTTATTGAAAATATTGAAGGTAATCTGCCAATCCCAAGAATAAAACCCCCTTTTCCAACTACTTCTGGTTTATATGGGGCACCAACCTTAGTAAATAATGTAGAAACTTTTTATCATATTTCAAAAGTTTCAAAGGGTGAATATAATAAAACTCGTTTTTATACTATAAGCGGCGATATTAAAAATGGGGGTGTTTATGAATTATCAATAAATAATAGTGTTTATCAGATTTTAAAAAAGACAAATAATTTACCTGATTTTGATTTTTTTGCTCAAGTAGAAAATGGCATAATGGGAAAAATTTTAACCCCTGATGAATTAGACAAACCTATTCAAGGTTTAGGCTCGATTGTTGTTTTTAACAAAAATAAAACTGATCCATTTAAGTTAATGGAAAAATGGGTTAAATTCTTCTTAAAAAGTAATTGTGATAAGTGCGTACCTTGTCGAGAAGGAATGTTTAGATTAGCTTATATGATTGAGCAAAGAGAAATTGATAATCAATTAATTAATGATTTGTTTTTTGTTTTGAAAAATACAAGTTTTTGCGCTTTAGGAAAAGGGTCAGTTATTCCATTTAAAACATTAATTGAAAAAATAATAAATGAAAAAGAGTAAAAAAATTACAATTAAAATTAATGGCAAAAAAATTAAGTGTAAAAAAGGGAAAACTATTTTAGAGGTAGCAATTGAAAATGATATTTATATCCCTGCTCTTTGTCATCATTCTGATTTAGATATTAAATCAAATTGTAGGTTATGTTTAGTTGAAATTAAAGGCAAAGACGGTCTTTTTACAAGTTGCTCTACCAAAGTTGAGCCAGGTATGGAAATTATTACTGACTCTTTAAAAATTAAAAGAGCAAGAAAAATTAATTTAGAATTAATATTTTCTCAGCATACAAAGGAGTGTGATGATTGTGTTTTAAGTTTTAATTGTGAGCTTTTAGATATGGCAGAAAAATATCAAGTCAGGCAGACTAGATTTGCAGATCGAAAATCAGACTTCCCCATTTATAAATTTGGTCCCTCACTTATATTTGATAGTTCTAAATGCATTAATTGTAGAAATTGTGTTGATGTGTGTCCGGTTGATTTTTTAGAAATAAAGAAAGATGATGATCTTTTTCAAGTTTTTCCAACTAAAGACAAAGATAAAGATTGTATATATTGTGGTCAATGTATTGTCCATTGTCCAGCCGGAGGTTTTGAAGCAGTAGGAGAATTTGAAAAGGTTGAAGACCCTCTTAAACAAAAGGGTAAAAAGGTTATTTTTCAATTTGCCCCTTCTCTTAGAACAAGTATTGGGGAAGAATTTGGTGTTTACGGAGCAGCTATACCTAATAAATTAGCGGCAGCTATTAAAAAGTTGGGAGTAGACAAGGTTTTTGATGTTAGTGTTGGAGCTGACTTTACAACCGTAGAGGAAGCAAAAGAATTTTGGGAAAGGCTTGAAAGTGGAAAAGACCTTCCTATGTTTACTTCTTGTTGTCCTTCCTGGGTTAAATTTGTAGAATTTTATTATCCTCAACTTATTTCTAACTTAACTACGGTTAGATCACCTCATATTATTTTAGGTGGCCTTATAAAAACATACTGGGCTAAAAAAGAAAATATAGATCCAAGTGATATTAGTGTGGTTTCAATAATGCCTTGTGTATCTAAAAAGTATGAAATCTGTAGAGACGAGTTAAAAATAAAAGGCAATAAGCCGGTTGATTTTGTTTTAACAACAAGAGAATTAGCTTATCTTTTTCATAAACATAATATTAATATTAGAAAAGTAAAACCCCAAAATTTAGATGACCCCTTAGGTTTGGCAACTGGGGCAGGGGTAATTTATGGCTCAACTGGTGGAGTGATGGAATCAGCTTTGCGTACAGTTTATAATAAAAAAACCGGTAAAAAAATAGAAAATATTAATTTTAAAGATATTAAGGACATAAATCGAGCTAAAAAAGCTAATTTAAGTATTAATAATAAAAAAATAAATGTTGCTTTTGTAAGTGGTATAAAAAATGCAAAAAAGTTAGTTGAGCAAGTTATTGAAAATCCTAAATTATATGACTATATAGAGGTTATGTCTTGCCCAGGCGGTTGTATTGGTGGAGGAGGACAACCAATACCAGTAAATGATAATATTAGGGACAAGCGTACAAAAGGGTTATACGATATTGATAAAAAAACTAAAATAAGATTAGCTCATAAAAATCCAATTATTAAAAAAGTTTATAATGACTTTTTAAAATCTAAAAATAAAAAGCATTTAGTTTGTCATACAAGCTATTTCCAAAAAGATAAAGAAGTAAAATTTGACTAAACTATGTATTATTAAAAAATAGACCTTGACAAAGGTCTATTTTTATGATAATATCAACTTAGTTTGATAATTACAAGTTAATATAAAAAAGGAGGTTATCATGAAGAAAAGTAAAAGTATTTTCTATGGAATGCTTACTTCCGGACTTTTAGGGCTAGGAATATTTAGTATAATATTTTATGCCTTATTATGGATTACTAAAATGCCTAGACTTGATGTTGGTATAATAGCTGTAATTGTTACTATTCTTTTGTATGGAATAGGTTTTCGTCCAGGCAGAAAGGACGAGGCAGAGTTAAGTTTTAAAAAAAGAGTTTTGTTTTTTTCAGTTGTACTAGCTTCTTTAATATCAATACCCTTTTTCTTAGCCCTTGTTAAAACACCAAAGCCATTGGGTTTGGGTTTGATTTTTTCTGGAATTCTATTATTAGTTGTTTTTCTTATTAATATACTGTCCTTTGTAGGAGAGAAAGATAAAGGAGATATAGGATATTCACTTCTTTGCTCATGGGTTGGATCAGTTACAATCGTAGCTATATTAGTTGCAATAGTGAGTTTGGTGCCATGTCTTTTATGGGGAGTAGCTCTTGTTCTAATCCTTTTAAGTATAGGCTGGATATTCAGCTTAATGGGAACTTCTTCATAGTAATTTAAAAAAATAAAAAAGGGGATTAATCTCCCCTTCTTTTTTTACAAAAAAATGCCGCGGGAGAGAC
>CAZGUY010000012.1:12464-21567 GCA_964528795.1 uncultured Gammaproteobacteria bacterium | reverse complement strand
TCTAAAAAGTCACTTAAAAAGTCAAATTGCTTACGAATTAATGAGCTAGCTTTTATAAAAGCATCTTTTGGGGTAATGGTTCCATCAGTGGTAATATTTAAGGTTAATTTATCATAATCCGTTCTTTCTCCAACACGAACATTTTCAATATCCATACCTACTTTTTTAATTGGACTATAAGCTGAGTCAGTTACAATCACGCCAATACCTAAATCTTTTTTATCTTTATCTTCTGAGGATTTCCAACCATATCCTTTTTCAACAAAAATTTCCATTTCTAATGTTGTTTTTTTGCTAGTAATATTAGCAATTGTAAGATCAGGGTTAGCTACATCTACATCAGAAGTAGTTTCAATATCTTTTGCTTTAACTTCACCCTTGCCCTTAACTTCTAAATGTAATTTTATAGGATCTTCGTGCTCTCCGTGAATTTTAAGTCTTAAAAGCTTAAGATTTAATATTACTTCCAAAACATCTTCTTTTACACCGTCAATAGAAGAAAATTCATACCTAGCTCCTTTAATTTTAACTGCTGTAACAGCTCCTCCTTGTAAAGAGGTTAAAAGAACCCTACGTAAGGTGTTACCCCAAGTAGTACCATAACCAGGATAACAAGGCTCAATTACAATAGAACCTTGATTTTTTTTATCTCCCTTTTTATAGGTTACTTTGTTTGGTAAAAAAATATTATCTTTTGCCATAAAATTATTTTTATTAATGAAATATATATACTAATTTATAGTTTATCTACTATAGTAAGCAATAATTCTTCGAGTTTCAAACTCGTGAGGCAAGTCGTCTTCACTTGGCTCTTCAATTATTTTGATTTTTAATTTTTTCTCATTAACATCAATCCATTTAGGGATTTGTTGATCTTTGTCTTTTTCAGCTAATCTGTCTTTAACAACTTGTTTTATATCCTTGTTATCTTTAACTTCAATAGTGTCCCCTACCTCAACTTGATGAGATGGGATATCCATTTTTTTTCCATTAACTAAGACATGACCATGAGAAACCAATTGTCTAGCTTGAAGTCTAGCCTTAGCAAATTGGGCTCTATAAACTACATTATCAAGACGTTTTTCAAGTAATCTTAAAAACCAAGTTTCTGTATTTTTACCTTTTTGCTTTGCTTTATCAAAGTAATTTTTAAATTGTTTTTCTCTTAAATGATAAAAATTCTTAAGAGCTTGTTTTTCTCTTAACTGTCTGCCATATTCTGAAGAACGAGGAAATCCTTTTGGACCATGTTGTCCAGGAGGAAACTTCCTTTTATTCATAGCACATTTTGAGGAATGACAACGATCACCCTTTAAAAAGAGCTTTTTACCAGCTCTTCTACAAATTTTACATTTAGATTCCTTTTTACTCATGTATGTATAAATTAAGGTAATTTATTAATATAAAAAATTAGACTCTCCTTGATTTAGGAGGTCTGCAACCATTATGAGGTACTGGAGTGGTATCTTTAATAGATAAAATATTTAGACCATTTGAATAAAGAGATCTAATAGCAGATTCTTTACCCATACCTACTCCTTTTACAAATACGTCTACATCATTAATTTTATAATTATCAAGATTTTCTATAGCATCTTTTACAATAATGCTAGCAGCATATGGAGTGGCCTGCTTTGGTCCTCTAAAACCGCATTTACCAGCACTTGACCAACCCAAAACATTGCCAGCAGAATCTGTTATGCTGACAACAGTATTATTATAGGTTGCTTTAATATAAGCTCGACCTCTTGAAATTTGTTTTTTAGGTTTAGATTTTCTCTTTTTTGACATAAATTTACTTTTGAATTACCGATTATGGTGCTTTTGGTCCTGATCTTTTACCAGTAGCCAAAGATCTATCTCTTTTATTACCTCTAACAGTTCTACTATTAGATTGAGTTTGCTGACCCCTTACTGGTAAATTCTTTTTGTGACGAGAACCACGATAAGAATTAATATCTTTCAACCTTTTAATATTAGCAGATATTTCACGTTTTAAGGGTCCTTCTGTTTTATAATCCTCAATTATCTTTTTTAATTTGTCTATTTCTTTGGAGTTTAGTTTGTGAACTCTTTTTTCTTTATCAATATTAGCTTTTTCTAAAATGTCTAAAGCTCGTGATTGACCAATACCAAAAATATAGGTTAAACCTACTTTGATCTTTTTTTTATTTGGAAGATTTACTCCTTCAATTCTTGCCATAAAAATATAAATTTAGTTAGTGATTAAAAATTGGTTAATTGAATAACTCAATTAGCCAATTATTATATAAAAACATTTATTTAATTTATCCTTGTCTTTGTTTATGTTTAGGATCTTTGCATACCACATACAACCGCTTACCTCGGCGGACTACTTTACAATGTGGACACATTTTTTTAACTGATGATCTTACTTTCATAAATTTATTGGTTATAAGCGGTACACTATTCTTCCTTTGGTTAAATCATATGGACTCATTTCTACTTTTACTGTATCACCTGGTAAAATCTTAATCTTGTGCATTCTCATTTTCCCAGACAAGTGAGCTCGAATAGTTTTACCGTTGTCTAGTTTTACTTTGAATTTAGCTGAAGGTAACAATTTCTCAACGGTCCCTTCTGCTTTAATAAATTCCTTAGATAAATTCTTTTGACTTTCCTGATTATCGTTTCCTTGATCTTTATTGTTTTTTGACATAAAAAATTAAATATAAATTATTCGTAGTATTTATTATAAAGATTTGTGTTTTTGTGTCAAGTGATTTTATAACTTCAAAAACACTAACCATTATAACTTAAATACTATTTAATATCAAATGATATCCTCCCCTTAAACACAGGTAAACGATCGTATAAAAAGGGCTTGGTTTTAATTTCTATCTTTTCCACATCAATTCTGTCTTTAATTTCCTTTTTAGCTTGTTCTTTTGTAGAAAAAACCAACCGTCTTTTTAAATTATCTTTATTAACTATAGGATAAGTATTTTCAGAAATACTAACCCTTAAAGTTGCACTAGTTGACATATCTTTTTTATCAGTTACTCTTACATCCCATTTTTCAGGATGAAAATTTTGAACTTCCATCTGATCAATACTATCCTTTAAAATATTTTTAACTTTGTAATCAACAAAGTCTTTTAAATCCTTTTTTGAAAAAATTAAAGCTTTGTGACCATTGTCAAACACTAAAGAATCAACTAATTGAAATTCTGGATTAGCTCTTGCCTTAACAATTGAAACAATTTCTCCTGGAATAGTGTTAATATGAAAAAATCTTTTTTCAACCTGGGTGCTAACATTAAAATCAAAATCTACAATCAAAGGTTCTGGAGTTAAAAACAAACTAATTTTAGCCGAAGGAATAAAACAAAGTAAAAATATAAAAAGCAAAATTGCTACAAATATAAAATAAACTTTAAATGAAGGAAATCTATATTGCATAAAAATTAATTATCTCCAATGTATTGGATTTCTTCTTTTAATAAAACACCAAATTTATCTTTAACTTTTGTTTTGATTAAATCAATTAATTCTTTCACATCTTCACTTTTAGCCTGACCAGTATTTAATATAAAATTGGCATGACGCTTGCTTACCATAGCCTCCCCTATTGTTTTACCTTTTAAACCAGACTTTTCAATTAACCAACCAGTAGGTACTTTTTCACCAAAATTATCAAAATCAGAATACTTTTTTATTATTTTTTTAGAAAAATTTTTAAAAGGAACATTTTCAAAAACACAACCAGCTGTCATAGAAGACGGTAAATCTGTTCTTCTTTTGCGCCACTTTTTAAAATTCTTTTTATTTTCTTTTGTAATACCTTTTTTAAATTCTAATAAAGCTTTTAAAATAATAAAGTCATTTTTCTTAAAAAAACTATTTCTATAAGAAAATTTATCACTTGCTTTTATTTTTTTAACTTTTCCATTTGATAAAACTTCTACTCTTAAAACAAAATCTCCAATAGATTTATTATGGGCTCCAGCATTACCAAAAATAGCTCCCCCTAAAGTTCCTGGTATACCAACTGACCAGATCATGCCCCTTAAATCATTATTTAAACAAAAACTTAAAAGTTGAGGCAATAAAACTCCCCCTCCTACTTCTAACCTTACTTTATTTTTATCTTCAAAAACCTTTTTTATTTTATTTAAGCCCAGTTTTAAAACTAAACCATTAAAACCTTTATCAGAAACCAAAATATTACTTCCTCCCCCTAATAAAAATATATTTAAATCTTTTTCCTTAGCCCAATTAAAACCCTTAATTACTTGTTTTTTGTTTTTAGGCTTAAAAAAGAACTTGGCTTGACCGCCAATTCTAAAAGTGGTTAAAGGTTTTAGGTTAACATTTTGTCTAACACTAATATCCATATATATTAATAATATATAATTTTTTAGTTGTTGACAACTTCTTGTTTTATAAAGTTATTATGTTATAATAAATTAATAATAACAATATTGGTATTTTAATCTTATGTTTTTAAACATTCAAAAAATTGAAACTAAAAATTTCATTTGGGTAGATGTTTCTAACCCAGGAGACAAAGAAATGAAATATCTTAAAGAAAAATTTGATTTTGATGATTTTTACATTGAAGACTGCAAAGCTGACACTCAAAGACCAAAGTTAAATGCAACTAACAACTACCTTTTTATGGTTCTTTTATTTCCGGTTTATAATAAAAAAACCAGAAAAATACGCTCTTCTGAAGTAGACTTTTTTATAAGTTCCGATTATTTGATAACAGTCCATAGAAATGAGCTCTCCCCTATTATGAACTTTTTTAATATGTGCAAAATATCAGAAGAAAAAAGAGATAAATACTTTACTAATAACCCAGCTACCCTTTTATACGAAATTTTAGATCGTCTTTTAAGGTACTGTGGTCCTATTATAGACAAACTTAATTTAAATATATCAAGTATTGAAGAACATATTTTCCAAGGCTATGAAAGAAGAATGGTAAGAGAAGTCCTTGTTTCAAAAACCAATATCATTAACTTTAGAAAAATAATGCAAGTCCATAGAAGAATTATTTCTCAACTTTTAGATAAAAGTTCATTATTTTTCTCTACTGACAAAACTAAAGTATATTTTGAAGAATTAATAGAAAAAAGCAATGAGATCTGGCAACAACTAGAAAATATGCGTCAATCTATTTCAGCTATCGAGCAAACTAATAATTCTTTAATAAGCTTTCAATTAAATGATATTATTAAAATTCTTACTACTATTTCAGCTATTATATTACCAATAAGTTTAATTGTTGGTATTTTAGCTATGAATTTAGAATATATGCCAGCCTTTACTAAGCAACCAAACTCTTTTTGGTATATAGTTGGAAGCTTAGTTTTGATCTTTTTCTCAATAATCTATTTGTTTAAAAAGAAAAAATGGCTATAAAGCAAAAATATGCTTAAAATAAAAAACACTTTATCTGGCAAAAAAGAAAAATTTAAACCAATTCATAATAAAAAAGTAAATCTTTTTGTTTGTGGACCTACTGTATTTGACTATATGCACATAGGTCATGCAAAAACATATATCCAATTTGACGTTATTGCCAAATACTTGAAATTTAAAGGCTATGACGTTTTTTATTTACAAAATATTACTGATCTTGATGATAAAATAATTAAAAGAGGAGCTAAAAAGGGAAAAGATCCCCTAGATTTAGCTCATGAATTTGAAAAATATTATCATGAAGATGAAAAAAAATTAAAAATTGATTCAGTAACTAAATATGCTAGAGCAACTGATTATATTGATCAAATTGTTGATCAAGTTCAAAGACTAATTGACAAAGGTTATGCTTACAAAACTTCAGACGGTTATTACTTTGACATAACCAAATTTGAAGATTATGGAAAATTATCAGGCAGAACTGCCCTAGAAGCTGAAGATGCAGTCTCTAGAATCGATGACAGTAGTGAAAAAAGGAATAAGGGTGACTTTTGCCTTTGGAAATTTTACTTACCTGAAAAAGCAGAAAAAAACGAACCTCATTGGAACACGAAATTAGGTCAAGGTAGACCAGGTTGGCATATAGAAGATACTGCTATAACAGAAAGTAATTTTGGGCCTCAATATGATATTCATGGTGGAGCAAGAGATTTAATTTTCCCTCACCATGAAGCAGAAATAGCTCAAATTGAAGCTGCTTCTGGCAAAAAACCCTTAGTTAGATACTGGATGCATACTGGATTTTTAAATATTTCTGGTAAAAAAATGGGCAAATCCTTTAAAAACTTTATTACTGTCAAAGAAATTTGCAAAAAACGTAAACCGGAAACAATAAGATTCTTATACCTTACAAGTCATTATAGAAGTCCAATTGATTTTAACCCTAAATCTCTTAAAAAAGCTAAAAATTCATTAAAAAGAATTAATGACTTTATTAAAAATATCCAAAACAACCCTAAAAAAGATGACAAAGACTTAATTGAAAAGACAAGGAAACAATTTATTAAAAACATGGATAATGACTTTGATACCCCAGCTGCCTTGGCTACTCTTTTTGATTTTATTAAAATATCTTATAAAAATAATTTAGGAGGTAAAAAATCTCTTGAATTATTAAAAGAAATTAATCAAATATTTAATACTTTTACATTTAAAAAAACAGAAATTCCAGAAAAAGTAAAAAAGCTATCTCAAAAAAGAGTTAAACTAAGAAATAAAGGAAAATGGGATAAAGCAGATGAAATAAGAGAAAAAATAAATGATTTAGGCTTTGATGTTGAAGACACTGACAATGGTCCTATTATAAAAGAAAAATAAACAAAAAAATAAAATAAACAAAAATAAAAGATATCCTTTTTCAGGATATCTTTTTTTATATAAAAATTAACTTTAATCTCCTACTCTAAATTACTAGGTAGGTATATTGTATTCAACATCTACTTTAACTGAGGGTCCCATTGTAGAAGTAAGAGCAATTTTTTGAAAAAAGTTTTTTCTTTTTACTTTTGAAGGACGTTCAGATTTTAACCTTTCAATAACAGCATTAAAGTTTTCTTTAATCTTTTTAGAGTTCCAAGAAACTTTACCAATAGCAACGTGGATATTACCACCGCTATCATTTCTGAAAAATACTTTACCAGATTTTAAATCCTTAATAGTTCCCTCAATATCTTCTGTAACAGTACCATTTTTAGGAGTTGGCATAAGTCGTTTTGGTCCTAAAACACGGGCAATTTTTGATAACTTTTTCATTGCTTTTGGATGAGCTATTGCAATATCAAAATCGCATTTACCAGTTTTTTTAATTTCTTCAATTTCATCTTCACCACAAATCAAATCTGCTCCTGCTTTTTTAGCCTTTTTCTCCATTTTAGAAGGCACAAAAGCAGCTACTTTTCTTTTTTTAATACCGCCATTAGGTAAAACCATTGAACCTCTTATTTGCTGATCCGACTTATCAGGATTAATTCCTAAACTTAAATGAAGCTCAATCGTTTCATCGAATTTAGCAGCAGAATTAGAAGTAATAAGTTCAATTGCTTTATCTAAAGAATATTCTTTAGTCTTATCTATCTTTGATTCAATATTTTTATACTTTTTAGAATGCATAAACTATTTAATTTGATTAATTTATAAGTTTTTCTTTTTATTTATTTCTTTTTAACAGTAATCCCCATTTGTCTAGCTGTTCCTTTTACAATGTTTTGAGCAGCTTCAATGTCATCAGTATTTAAGTCAGGCATTTTAGTTTTAGCAATTTCTTTAACTTGAGCTTCTGTTACCTCACCTGCTTTTTCCTGTAATGAGTTACCTGCCCCTTTTTCAATACCAGCTGCCTTTTTCAAAAGGTCAGAAGTAAGAGGGGTTTTTAAGATAAATTTGTAAGTATGATCTTTGAAAACGGTAATTTCAACTGGGATTACATCACCAGTCATATCTTGAGTTTTAGCATTAAACTTTTTGCAAAACTCAGAAATATTTAAACCATGTTGACCTAAAGCTGGCCCAACTGGTGGAGCTGGATTAGCTTGGCCTCCTGGTATTTGTAGTTTTATAACTGTTTCTACTTCTTTTGGCATATAATAAAGGTTAATTTAATTTATTTATATTTTTTCAACTTGTAAAAAGTCTAATTCAGCTGGGGTTTCTCTTCCAAATACAGAAATTAAAACCTTAACTCTTCCTCTTTCTTTATCAACTTCTTTAACTTTTCCTTCAAAACCCTTAAAGGGTCCATCTACAATTTTAACTGGATCTCCAACCTCAACATCGATTTTGTATTTAGGCTCTTCAACTCCCATTCTCTTTTTGATTTCTTTAATCTTGTCTTCGCCTAAAGGTATTGGGGTTGTTCCTGAAGCAATAAAGCCAGTTACGTTAGGAGTATTCCTAACTACATACCATGATTTATCATTTACAATCATTTCCACTAAAACATAACCTGGGAAAATCTTTTCTGTAACTGTTTTTCTTTTCCCATTTTTAATTTTAATCTTTTTTTCAGTAGGTACCAAAACATTAAAGATCTTATCTTCCATATTCATAGATTCTATTCTTTGCTGTAAGTTTTGAGCTACTTTTTGCTCATAACCGGAATAAACGTGAATTGCATACCACCTTCTTCCTTCATGTTGAGTTTGTTTAGGCATATATTATATATAAAAATAATTATTTATTAAATAACTCGTTCGAGTAATGAGGTTAACAAAAGGTCAACTATCCCTAAAAAGAAAGCAACTCCTATTGAAACCCCTATCACTACTAAAGTGTGGCGAATAGTTTCTTGTTTATTCGGCCAATCAACTTTTTTTAATTCGTAGATAGAATTTTTAATATAATCTACTAGCTTTTTAAACATATTTTTTTAATAAATTTCAGTTTTTTAAAAAGACCCCCTGATATTCGGGTCTTTACTAAATTTATAATAGCATAAATAAAAAATAGTGCAAGACCCAAATAACTTAATTAATTATCTTTTACTATTATAACTTTATACGTCTAAATTTTGAACCCCTTTGGCATGAGTTTGGATAAATCTTTTTCTAGGAGCAACTTTTTTACCCATAAGAACTTCAAATATTTCATCTGCTTCAGCAGCATCTTCAATTTCTACTCTTTTTAAAACTCTATTTTCAGGATCCATAGTAGTTTT
>CAZGUY010000012.1:10688-12364 GCA_964528795.1 uncultured Gammaproteobacteria bacterium | reverse complement strand
CGAGCTCTTTCAACATTTAAAACTTTACCTCTTAAAGGTAAAATAGCTTGAAAGCGTCTATCTCGTCCCATTTTACAACTACCACCAGCACTATCTCCCTCTACAATATATATTTCACTTTTCTCAGGTTTTTTTGAACTACAATCTGCTAACTTTCCTGGTAAAGACAAACTATCTAAAACTCCCTTTCTCATAACTGCTTTTTTAGCATTTCTAGCAGCTCGACGTGCCTTGGCAGCTAAAATACATTTTCCTATAACTGCCTTAGCAGTAGAAGGATTTTCTTCTAAAAAGTCTTGAAATTCTGAGTAAAAGACTTTTGTAACAGCTGATCTAGCTTCATTGTTACCAAGGCGAGCCTTTGTTTGACCCTCAAACTGAGGATCAGGTATTCTAACGCTAATAACGGCTGTCAGGCCTTCTCTAACGTCATTACCAGTTAAATTCTTGTCTTTTTTCTTTAAAAGCTTTTTATCTCTAGCATAAGAATTAACTGCTCTAGTTAAAGCTCTTCTAAAACCACTAATGTGAGTTCCGCCTTCAGCAGTATAAACATTATTAGCAAAACCTAAAATTGTTTTTTTGTAATCTTTGGTATATTGAAGAGAAATATCAACTTCTACTTTTTCTTTCTCCTTATTCTTTTTAGAAACATCTACCTTTTTCTTAATAGAGAAAATATCATCATGTCGAACCTCATTAGTTCTGTTTAAATATCTAATAAAAGACTTAGTTCCGCCTTCGAAATAAAAAGTATAAGATTTAGGAGTGCTTTCTTTTTCTTCTCTTTTGTCAATAATTGTCATCTCTACTCCTCCAGTAAGATAAGCTTGTTGTCTTAAATGACTTAAAATATTACTCCATTTAAAATCAGTTACATCAAATATTTCTTTATCAGGCTTAAAAGTAATAGAACTACCAGTTTCTTTTGTTTTGCCTTTCTTTTTAACTTTTGAAGTTGGGGTCCCTTTTTTATATTCTTGAACCCAAACATGACCATCTCGTCTCACTTCTGCTTTAGCATAAGAAGACAGGGCATTTACAACTGAAACACCTACTCCATGGAGTCCACCAGAAACCTTATAAGCTCCTTGACCAAACTTACCTCCAGCATGAAGTTTAGTCATTACAACTTCTAAAGCTGAAAGTTTAGTTTCTTTATGTTTATCTACTGGAATACCTCGACCATTATCAGAAACCCTTACCATTCCATCAGGTAATAGTTCTACTTCTATTTTATCACATTCCCCCATTACAGCTTCATCAATTGAATTATCAACTACCTCCCAAATCATATGATGAAGTCCTTTTGAGCTAGTAGAACCAATATACATAGCTGGTCTTTTTCTAACTGGATCAAGACCTTCTAAAACCGTGATTTGTTTAGCGCCATAAGCTTGATTTTTTTTCTTTTTTGTTTTCTTTTTAGCCATAAAAATTCAATTTCTTACTTGTTAATACCCCTCACAAATACATTAATTATTTTAACATATCTTCTAAAACCCCGCAAGGGAAATAACAACTTTTATTAACCTATAATTAACCCCTTTTATACACTTTAATTAAAGGTAAAATAAGGGGTTGACAAAATCCAAAAAATTTGCTATATTTAAGTTAGCAAATAAGACTAGTTAATAAAATTTCTTTAAATTTAAAAAGGAGGAAGTGTTATGAGT
>CAZGUY010000012.1:5659-10588 GCA_964528795.1 uncultured Gammaproteobacteria bacterium | reverse complement strand
GAAAGCCAATCGAAAAAAAGTGATCTGTTAGCCCGGGTTTTGTCAATTATAGCTTTTCTTGGAGTAATTTTTGTGATTGTGGTAACAACCCCTAAAAGTTCTCTAAACAAACTAAACCAAAAATTAGTTGCTTGGCAAGCTAGTTATGATAGTACAGTGACTACAATTAAAAGCAATATCAATTCTGTTTGGAGTAAAGCCAACCAGGTTGAAAAAACTGCTAAACAAGCAAGTCAAATTCAGCAGAAAAGAACTAAAAAGCTTGAGTCAAAATTGGAAGAAACTAAAAAAGAAATAGCTAAACTTAGAAAAGAGCTTGAAAATGTAAAAAATTCTAATCAAATTGCTCAAGTTAAAAAAGAGCTTTTAGATAGTATAAAGGCCTTAAAGGGAAAGATAGTAAAGTCAGATATCAACTCTAAGAAAAGAGACTTGATACTCGATGCAAGAGTAACAGGAGTCACTCGAAGAGTTAATGATATTGATAAAACCTTTTTTGAAATGGCAGCTAAAGATGACACCACTTGGAAAAAAGATTATAATAACTACATCAAAACACAAAAGCAGTCTCTTTGGGATAGTGTAGCCGCTGAAATCAAAGACAAGGTAGAAAATTCTAACAAGACATTCTCATTGATCTCTATTAAAAAATAGTTACTCACTTAAAAAAAAAGCTAGGACTAAAAAGTCCTAGCTCTTTTTTTATATATTTCTATAATCTATGAAGATTGAACCTCTTTATACCATTTATCAAAAGATTCTAAAGCACCGCCTACTCTTTTATTAGACATTTCATATAAACCTTTCACTGCTCTTTCAAAAGCTTGATAAGCTTCCGGCCTTGGGTTACTTTCTTTAAAAGCATCTAATAATCTCATATGCGATTCTATATTAGTTACATAATGCCTTGCTTTTTGAATAGCAAGATTAACACTTTGGTTGTTCTCGTGAGCAAATTCTCTCACTACACCTTCAGCCATTTTTTCATCAGGATTAAAACCAAAAAGATCAGCCGAAGTATCAACTTCAACATTTAACTCACCTGAGGAAGAGCGACTAAATTCAACTTCTCCTAAATCAGGATCTTTAAAATTTAAATCATTGACTTTTTCAGCTGTTTCAGCACCAGCTTGTTCTACATTTTCACTTTGTGAAGGTTCTGGTTCAGTTGTACTAGTAGCCTCTTCTCCGCCAGCCTTACTCATGTCTTGACCTGCTTCTTCAACAGCAGCTTGTTTCATTGCAGAACCAGTTTGAGCAATTTGATCAATATTTTCTTTAGTTATTTCTACTCCTTCTTGAGGTCCAGTAACCAAATAAACTTTATCGCCTTGACGAGCTAATTCATAAGTACCAAGTTGAATCTTTTCTTCATTTGGAATAATATCTCTTAATTCTGCCACTCGTTCCTGATAAGAAAGATTAGAGTTTTCAAAGGTTTTTAAAGCACTTTGATTAGCATCTAATTCTTCAAAAGCTCCTTGAGCTGATTCATTGGGTTGAGTTCTACCTACTTCTTCAGCAGACTCTGAACCTTGTTTTGCTATTTGATCGGTTTCTTGTTCTACGCTTTGGACTTCAGCTTCAGTTTGCTCTGGAGCTTTTTGCTCAGGAGTAACATCATCCGTTTCTTGACCAACCTCTGCTGCTTCACTGCTTTCAGCTGTTTTTTGAGTTGCTCTACTAACTTGCTCTGGGGCAGCTTGTTCTTGAGGAGTAGTTTCTTGAGCAGTTTGTTCCATTACTTTTTCTTTTGTAGCTTGTTCTGCGCTTTCTTTTGTTGCTTGAGTTACTTCTTCCGTGCTAGTACCAGCAACAGCTTCTTGTGTTGCTTCCTTAGACACTTCTTCGCTAGCAATCTCAGTAGTTTCTGATTTAAAATCTAAAAACCAATCATATATTTTATTAGGTTTTTCTTTTAAGGATTCAAATACTTCTTCTTTACTGCCTTGTTCATCTATTAAGTGTTTATAAAAAGCTAAACTTTCTTTTTTGTCTAATCCAAAATCTTTACCCCATTCAACAAATGGTTTTTTAAAGTTTTTAAATACACCGCCAAGAAAACCACCAGGTTCTTTTAAACTTTTGGATAAATCTTGAGCCACGTTTTTCATTTCATCTTCAAACCCTTCCATCAATCTCTTAAATCCTTCAGCATTAAAATTACCTTGTCCCCTAGTAATCATACCTTGTAAAGGAGTAAGGTCATTTTCTACTTGATATTTTGACCAATATTCAAATAAATTAACCTCATCTTCTCCAAAACCATTATTTTTAGCAATATCTTTTATAGCTTCCATTGATTCCTCATTTTCAAATATATTCTGACCTTGTTTTATAATATTATTAATTGCTCCCACATTACCAATATCACTTCTTAAATCTAATTGATCCATTGGTAAGGCATCGCTTGTTGACTGACTAGCTATGTATTGATCCACGTCTCCAGCTTCTTTTATATCGGATAAAAGTTGATCTACATTTTCAGTATCAATAGATTCACCAGTTTTTTGGGCATAATTTTCTAAAATACGATTATTCTCTAATATATTTTCTTTAGCTTCTTCAGAAAGATTTAATGTTTTTTGTAAAGTTTCCTCAAGGTCAGCTACATTTTCTTGGTCTGTTAAATCAAATAATTTGTCCCATTTAATATTTTTTATTTGTTCTTTAGTTAATTCGTCAACATCAGTTCCTGGTTTAAGACCAAATTCTTCTGGGCTCTCAGCTAATCTATCTTTAAAATGATCTATTAAATGAGTCTGCTCTGCTGGACCTAAGTCATCAATTCCACCTTCCATTACTCCACTTAATCTAGTATCAAGTTGATTTTTACTTTCTTCCCAAATAGAACTACCACCTTGGTAACCAATTTTAGTTTCAGCAGGAACCTGTTCTGGTTTAGCCACTGGTTCTGGCTTAGATTCTGATTCTAGCTCAGGTTGGGGTTCAGGTTTGGCTTCTGGTTTAACCTCTGGTTCTGGTTCAGCTTTAGGCTCAGCCTCAACTTCAGGTTCAGGCTTAGCCTCAACTTCAGGTTCAAGTTCTGATCCAGCTTTAACTTCAGCCCCCGGTTCTGGCTCAGGGCTAACTTCTTCCTGAGCAGACACAGCTTCTTGGCCAGCTTCTTCTTCTCCACCAGGCCATATCTTTTCTATAATTTTGCCCAAAGCACCACTTGCAAAAAAGGCTCCTATTCCACCAGCAATAATTTTTCTTTTTTTATCACCTTTTTCATATTTTTTCCTTTCATTCTCAAGAGCTTTATCAGTATTTTTAATTAAATTTCTAAGATCTTCACTAATTTTATTTTCCTTTATTCTATTTTCTAATTCTTGAAGAAGTATTTGATAAGTTTCGCTATCTAAAACCTCATAACCTTCATCAATATTCTCTTGATTTTCTGCATCTTTTTCAAAATAAGCCATCTTTTCTATTATTTCTTCATCACTTAAGTTTGATATCTCTTCTTTATTTACTCCTTCTTTCACTTTTTCTAATTTTTTACCTTCAGAAAATTTGGACATTAAATCATAACTAGTAAAACCAGTACCAAGACCTACTAAGGATCTTTTTAAACCATAAGCACCTGCTGCTACAAATGTACCACCAAAAAGACCAGCTACACCAATCAAACTCATACTAACACCTAATCTTACCGACATTGCATTAGATATAAATCTAGCTCCACCTTTTAAAAACTTAGTTACCTTGCTATCATCTTCATGTTTTTCAAACTTACTCATAAAATCTTTTCCTAAAAGCTTAGCTAAATTTTGCTTACCCAGCCATTTGTACATTTCTTTTAATTCCTCTCCTATCCCTGCTTCATGTTTAAAATATTGAATTCTTTCTTCAGTTAAGGTTATTTTTTCATTGGTCACAAATTGAGCTCGAAGTCTTTTTTGCTCAGTTTTATCTTTAGTTTCCTTGGAAATAACATTATATAAATAATCTTCTTTTGTGCTTTGATAATCAGCTAAAGCTTCTTGATACTTACTTTCTAATTCATTTTTTTCTTTCTTTTTTATAATTCCTTTTAAAGAACCAAGAATACCGTTATAATCCCTTAATTTTTCTTCTGCCTCAATTAAATTATCTCTTGTTTCACTTAATCTTTCCAACCCTGTTTCTTTTAATTCATGAACATCTGAGACCTCTTTTGTACCAAACTTTTCTCTTAAAAGATCTTCAACTTTATCTCTTAAACCAAATTTACGGGTAACTCTTTTAAAACCTCTAAATTCAGGTGGAACTCCACCCATATCTTTGATTTCCTGTTCTAATTCAAGTACAATTTGCTGGAATCTATCTGAATCTATCTTTCTTCCTTGTGAATCACGCGAATCACCAATTTCCTTATTAAAAACATCAATAAGTTCATCCAAACTTTCAGCATTAGAAATTAACCTGTATATATCTTCACCCGTTTCAGGGGCTTCAGATTCTTCTTCAAGAAAGGATGGTTTTGTTTTTTCATTTACCTTTTTCTCAACCCTAGAGTAATATTTATCAAAAATTTGTTCTTCTTGAGGAGTTAAATTAGGAGAATCATCAGCCTCATGACTTTTAATTATTTCTTCTGCTATATTATCAATTTTACTTTCAAGCTCAGCTTCGCTTAAATTAAGTGATTCTTCTTTGCTAGAAGCCTCACTTTCTTCTTTTGTGGACTTTTCTTTTGATTTATCTTCTTTCCCTTTATATTCTTTAATTTTCTTTTCAACGTCTCCGGGGTAATTTTTAAATATTATTGCCTCTTTGTCAGTATAATCTGGATCTTCTCCTTGTTGGGCTTTTCTTACAATTTTTTGAGCCAACTTATCAATTTCATTATTTAACTCTTCTTTACTTAAATCATCTATATTTTTTTCTTTAGTTTCTTCTTCCACCCCCTCAGCACCAAGTTCCTCTTCATTTAAATCTTCT
>CAZGUY010000012.1:0-5559 GCA_964528795.1 uncultured Gammaproteobacteria bacterium | reverse complement strand
AAAAATGTGGACAAAAAAATGTGGACAAAAAACCCTAAAATTAAGTCAATACTAACTTGACAAAAGTAAAAAACTAAGATATAATCTAGAATAGATATTTAACTTTCAAAAGGAGGTAATATGCATGCACGCCCAAAAAAGGAAAGATTTAAAGTCAAAAAGGAATATAATTTCATCCAAGACAAAAGAAAAACTATTCAAAACTTACAAGGTCGGCTAGTTGAGATAAAACATGCTAACCTTGATCCAGCCCAAGATCAAAGCCTGCCCGATTATTATGCTGGAAAAATTTTAGGTTTAACGCGAGAAGGCTTCTTTTTTGACTTAAGATCTAAAAAAAGAGAAATCACATTAAGCCTTTTTGGCTTAATTAGCATTACAGAATTAAAAAAAATAAAATGACTTCCGGAATAATTCCGGAAGCTTTTTTTATTTACCTTGAGAATATTTACAAATATTTTTAAAATCACACCACTTACACATCATACCAGGCTCAGGAGGAAATTTCTGCTCTTTAATCTTTTCAACCGTTTTTATGAAATCCTCTTTTGTTTTTTGAAGCTCATCCGGACTTCCTAAAAATGAAAACTTTTTACCCTTTTCAAGGTAATAATAAGTTAATTTAGCTATATCGCCTCCCTTAAATATTGGTAAATTATTAGCTGCTACTTGATACAAAAGAAGCTGAGTCTTTTTTCTTTTGGGTAGCTTGTCAGATTTTGGTGTTTTACCTGTTTTATAATCTATTAATTCAAACCCATTTTCTACCTTATCCACCCTATCTATTTTCCCAACAAAATTATTTCCCCCCAATTTAACATTAAAACTTTTTTCTACCCCTACAACCTGGGGTTGCTCTTTTATAAAACGTTTGTAAAAAGATTTAAGCATTTCTTTACCCTTTTTCTTATATTCTTTTTTATGTCTTTTATTATTATACCAATCATCAATCCATTCTTTTTTATAAATATTTAAAAGATCTTCTAAGCTAAGAGGTTTTTCTAAGCCGTCCTTACCTTTAGAGAATAAATCTTTTTGTTTAGTCTTTTTTCTTTGCTTCCAATTACTAACAAACTTTTCTAAAGTACTATGGATTGTTTTCCCAAAACTAAAATTATGTTTACCTTTAGTAGGTACCTTTAAAATAAAATTAAATTTATACTGCAATGGACAAGTATTAAAAGCTCTATATTGAGAAAAACTAAACCTTTTTGGTATAGGTAGATCTACCCTTTTTTCTTCTGTGTTATCAACTAAGGATTTTTGATGAGAAATGTAATCTCTTTTTTTGCCTTTACTTTGCTTTGCTTCTTCTACTAAACCCAACTCATATAAAAATCGGGATGGCTTTTTCTCTCTTTTACCCCCATAATCTTTAGCTGAAGTTAAAAATAATTTTTCTTTAGCCCTTGTCATGGCAACATAAAAAAGTCTTCTTTCTTCTTGAAGATGAACGTCTCCTTCTGGAATAATTTCATTGCCGAGCTTCTCTGGAATTTCAATAACTGGAGTTCTTCTAATAGTTGGGAACCTTCTTTTAACTAACCCTACCACAAAAACATATTTCCACTCCAAGCCCTTAGCACCATGGATTGTACTTACCGAAACAGCTTCTGGTCCCTCACCTAATGTTTCCAAGCTCCCCCCATCGCCTGTTTCAATCATTAAATCTATCATATCCAAAAAATTAGAAACACTAGCATCGCTTTCTACAGATTCAAAATTTTCTATATGTTTAAAAAATTGATTAATAAAAGACAAGGCTTCTATATCCTCTTTATTATCTTTTTCTCCCCCGTGAGAAAGTTTTTCTAAAAACCCAGAATCTTTTAAAAAAGCATAAACTACTTTGCCGACTGACTTTGATTTAGCCATTTGTGAGTGTTTTTCAATAAGGCTAAGGAGATTTTTTATGGCCTTTTTAGTGGTTTGGGAAATATTTTTAATTTTAGAGATATTTTGACAAGCTTCATACAAAGACATTGATTTTTTTCTAGCATAATGATTCAAATTTACTATATCCCCTAATTCAATTTGATCAGAAAAAATACGAGAACTTAAAATTTTATACAAAGAAGTACTATCATGATAATCACTTAAAACTCTTAAATAAGATAATAAGTTTAAAACTGCTGGCTTAGAAAAAAGCCCTGTCTTTGCTAAAAATTGATATGGTATACCATTGTTTTTTAAAACATTACAAAATTTCTCAGCTTGCTTATTAGCCCTTACTAAAATAGCAAAGTCATCCCAACTTAAATTAGGATTGTCTTTTTTAATATCAGCAATCTTTTCAGCTACTCCAATCGCTTCTTCTTCCTGGCTATAAAAGTTTAAATAAGAAACATTACCATTGCTTTGCTTAGCAGATTCTAATTCTTTTTTAATTTCTTCTTCTTGGGCTTCTAAACGAGCTGGATTATTTTGTTGAATAAATTGATAAGCTTTATCTAAAATATTTTGACCAGAACGATAATTTTTAACTAACACTACCTTTTCTAAGTCTTTATAATCCTTACTAAATTGCATTACATTGTTATAAGAAGCCCCTCTCCATAAATAAATAGCTTGATCGTCATCTGAGACAACAGTTAAATTATTCTCAGGAGCTGCTAAAAGCTGAACTAATTTATACTGAGCCCAATTAGTATCTTGAAATTCGTCTACTAAAATATATTTAAATTGCTCTCTAAATTCATTCAAAATCTTAGGTCTTTTTTTAAATAATTCTATTGTATAATTTATTACATCACCAAAATCCAGAGCATTATTTTCTAAAAGTAGTTTTTGGTATCTGTGGTAAGCATTAGCTACCTCTTCTATCCTAGCCGCCTCAGAATCAGTTAAATCATCAGAAGTAGAAGAATCATTATTTAATTTTAATTCTTTTGCATATTCTAGATAATCTTCTGGAGTAATAAGCTCATCTTTTAATCTTGAAAAATGCTTAACTAATTCTTTAACAAATTTGGTTGGGTTTCCTCTTGGTCGATAATAATCTAAATCAAATTTTTCAAAATTATCTAATATTAAAAAAGTCTGCTGAACAGAATCCAGCAGCTTGAAATTAATAGGTAAACCAATATCTAACCCATGTTTTTGTAAAACTTTCTCACAAAAAGAATGAAAAGTAGAAATTGAAAGATCAACATAACCGTAAGGAAGCATTTTATCTTCTCTTTCTTCCATTTCTTGAGCTGCTTTTTCTGTAAAAGTTAAAGCTAAAATCTCATCCGTACTTATTTCTTTTTCTAAAATCAACCAAGCAATACGCCTTGTAATAACAGTTGTTTTGCCAGTACCTGCTCCAGCTATAATCAAAAGAGGGCCCTTGTCATAAGTGACCGCCCTTTTTTGTTCTGGGTTTAAATCTTTTAAAATGTCTTTGGTAGTCTTTGGCATATTTAAATCTTAAAAAGTGCTTTAGTATTTTTTATGGTTTGTTTTTCAACCTTTTCAAAGTCTTCATTTCTTAAATTAGCAATCTTTTTTAAAATAAATTTAATATACCATGGCTTATTTTTTTCACCACGATGAGGTTCAGGTGTTAAATAAGGACAATCAGTTTCTACTAAAATTCTATTTAAAGGAATATTTTTAACTGTTTTTATAAGCCGATCCCAAGCATTTTTAAAAGTAACTGGTCCATTAATTCCTATATAAAAACCTTTTTTAATAAATTTCCGAGCTAAATTCAGATTAGCTGAAAAACAATGGACAACTCCACAAATATCTTGCCGATTATCTAAAATGCTTAGTAAATCTTTATAAGCTGATAAAGGATCATTTTTACTACCTCGACAATGAAAAATAACTGGAAGATCTAGCTTTTTTGCAAAATCAAGTTGCTTTTTTAAAACTTGAACCTGCTCTACCTTGTGATCCTCACTATGATAATAATCTAAACCTATCTCCCCTATTGCTTTTACTTGATCTTTTTTAGCTAATTTTAAAAACTTATCTTTTTTAAAATCTTCTTTATGAGCATTAATAGGATGAATACCAATAGCTGAAAAGCAAAAGCCTTTATATTCTTTAGCTAATTTAATAGAGTCTAAACTGGTTTGATAATCAATCCCAACATTAATCATTCCTTTTAAACCTTCATCTTTACATTCCTTTATAATTTTTTCTCTATCTTTATCAAAATCTTTAAATTGAAGATGAGCATGAGTATCATACATAATCTAAACATTTAAATCTTTAGATCCAAATGCATCTGGTAAAAGTTCAGATACATTATAACTTAAAACCTTTTCTTTTTTAGTATTAGTAAACAAAATCTTAAAATCTTTACCAAAAGACTTATACATTTCATATAAGACTTGCCTGCAAGGACCACAAGAAGTACTAATTTCACCATTAGTAATTACAGCCAAGGCTTTAAATTTATTTTGACCCTGACTTATAGCTGAAAAAATAGCTGCCCTTTCAGCACAAATTGTTAAACCATATGAAGCATTCTCAATATTTGTCCCAATAAATTTTTCTCCCTTTTCTGTTAAAAGAGCTGCTCCAACTGGAAAATTTGAATAAGGAGAATAAGAATTTTTCATTGCTTTGTAAGCTAAAGAAAATAAATCCTTATAAACCTTATCCAAACTTTTATAATCTATCTTTTCCATAATTACTCAGATAATTCCTCTTGTACTTCTTCTTTACCATTCTCCATTTCTTCTACTTGTTCTAGGTCTTCCTTTAAAAGTAGAGTTTGAAACTCCCCAACATGAGTTTTTTCTTCTTTAGCAACATCAAGTAAAATCTTTTTTATATCTTCATTATCAGTCATTTCTGCCATTTGTTCATAAAAACTAATAGCATCTAATTCTGCTAAAATACCTGCTCTTAAGATTTGCTTATCTATATTTTCTTTATCAACATTTTCTAAATTAATAGGTAATTTTGAAAGCATAATATTTTAATTAAATATTTATTAATTATTAAGACCTTTTAATTAATCTTTATCTTCGTCACTTTTTTCAAGTGAATCTTTTAATTCTTGAAATTCATTTTCAGCTTTTTTAAGTTCTGATCTACAATATTTTACAAGCTTAACACCTTTTTTAAATTTTTTAAGACCAGCATCAACATCAACTTCAGTATTTTGTAAATCTTTGACAATCTGTTCTAAATCTTTTAAAGCTTGTTTTAATTTTTTGTTTTCTTTAGACATAATTTATTTTATTTAACTTCTGAATTTATTTCCCCTTTATGCAATTTAGTAGTTATTTGATCTCCCTTTTTAACGTCCTTTGGTTTTTTAACAGGTTTATCATTTTTATAAGTTATACTATAACCTCTTTTTAATACCTCTAATGGACTTAAGTTTTTTAAAGAATTAGAAGCAACTGCTAATCTTTTTTTAAATTCTTTTTCTGTATCTTCAAATGAATTAAACAATTGGTTAGATACAACAGATAATTTATGATTTGTTTGATTAAGCCTTTTTTCAAAAATGTTTAAACTTTTAACAAATCTTTTTTCAATGCTTTTAAATTTATCAAAAGTATCCCTAAAGCCATTAAATAGCTTTTGAGTTAAACTTGAAATGGAAAAACG
>CAZGUY010000011.1:1780-22654 GCA_964528795.1 uncultured Gammaproteobacteria bacterium | reverse complement strand
ATTATAGCAATAAAATTCTTTTTGTATACCAACTACCTGTGGAAAACTTTCTGGTTAACCCTAAAGGTTCACCACCCCAGGGCGGTTTGTAACCTGGGTGGCGGTCTAACCGCCGTAGGGCGGTTCGACCGCCCTTGTGGACAAAATATAATATTTTTAAAATTCTTGCTTACCTAAATTTACAACCGTATTCATTTTTTTGCCCTCTCTAGTAAATTCAACATTTAACTTATCACCTGGACTAGCTGCTTGAAAAATATAAGTTAAACTCATACCAGAAACCACCTCCCTGTTAGCTACCTTTGTTATAATATCAGCATTTTGAAGACCTGAATTTGCTCCAGGTGAATTTTGGGCTGGATCTCCATAAACTATGGCTCCTTTTTCTAATTCTCTAAACTTGTCACTTAAAAGACCAGGTGCTTCACTTACTCTTAAATATTCAATACCAGCATAAGGCCAATTAAATTTATTTAAAGTTATAGCATTATTAATTTTAGGAGCTAAGATCCAAGCTGGAATTATAGTTGAACCTTTCATAAAACCAACAATATCCTTATCCTTAAAAAGGATACCACCAGGGGCTCTTTCTAAAACAGTTCCATTATTCACTCTTATGCCATTTTTGAATTCATCAGTTGAACGAACCAAATCTTCTGTTTTGTAAATATTCCTAGCACTTGGATCAGACACCTTTGTTGTCCAAGTATTTTTTAATTTATCTAATACTAATAAATTATCTAAATGGCTTAAATTAACTTGATTTAAGATTTTTGAAACGGGTAAATTATTTTTAGAAATTTTAATTAAGCTAATACCAGTTTTAGGATCATTAATAATCTGATTGACTTGAGCTGTTTTATTATTAGAATCTAAAACAACGTATTCTTCACCTTGATTTAAGTCCGCATTTGTTAAAAGCCAACCATCTTCTCTTATCGCCACCCCCATACCCCTTGCTTGCCAGGGAGCATAAATTTCAGCTAAAAAATTATCTGGGTTATTTTTTTCTTTAAAAATAGTCCAAACTGTTTTTTTAACTTGAACTAAATCTTTACCAACATTTTTGTTTTGATTTAGGTCAGAATTATCTTGACTTTGTTCTTGAGGTTCGGTTGTAAAATTAGTATCTTTATTAATTTTAAAAGGAAGCCAACTAGGCATTTGGTTATTTTCTAAAACATAACCAGCTCCAAAAATACCTGCTAGACCTCCAACAATTAAAGCAATAATTAAAACTAATAAAAAAGAAGTGCCTTTACCCTTAATAGGTTTTTGTAAAACACTTAAATCTTTTCTTTTATAAAGGTCAGATACCTTTTTTTTGATATCTAAACTATTTTTTTCTTCATCAGCCCATCTTTTACTTTTGGTAATACCTACTTTTGATTCTTTTTCATCTCCATTAACATTAACTTGTTTTTTGTTTTCTTTTTTGTCTTGTGGCATATATTTATCCATTTAAATCTTGAGGCTTGATTTCATCCCATTCACCTTCATCGTTTTGTTTGTATAAATTCATTTCAGAAACTGTTTCTGTATCAGAATATACTAGATCAACACTTGCTTTTGCCCCTGCTCTTTTAGAGCGTTTAATATTTTTATCAATAACTTTTGGTTTTATAAGTCGTTCCATCCTAACCCTACCAACTGGAGACTCAAATTCAAGAATTTCTCTTTCTCCTTTAATCTTTTTACCTTTGTGAGTAACATCTACGACTTCTTCATTAGTTTCTTTTTTATCAATACCAAATTTTTCTTCTGCTAAATATACTAATTGTTCCCATTTATTAGGATTCATAAATTTTATATTAATTATTATGTTGTTTTTATTTTTGTTTCAAGTTTTGTTACTCTTTTTTCTAAATTTTCAAATTCATCAACATCCACCTTTCTTTTAAGAGATTTTTTTACAAACCCAATATCTGACTTCATTATTGTAATATCTTCCTGCATTGAAGCAATCATTTCTGCATGAGAATCTAACTTTTTTGTATGAGAATCTAATTTCTTGGTATGAGAATCCAATTTCTTGGTATGTGAGTCCAATTTCTTGGTATGTGAGTCCAATTTCTTTTTAATATCAGCATATTGTTCACCAATAGCTTCTACTTTAGCATCAAAATCTTCTTTTAAAGCTCCAATATAATTTTGGTACTTTTTTTCTTGTTCTTTTAAAAGTTCCTTATACTCTTTTGTTTGTTTTTCTGCAAACTTCTCATATTTTTTCTCTTGGTCTGATAAAATATTTTTTAATTCTTTCTTATTAATTGTCATAATAAAATTATTAGTCCCTAAATAATTCTTATATTTTATTATATAACTTTTATGAAAAAATAACAAACAAGTTTTTAACCTTAAGGGTTCACACACTTTGTACTGCAAAGTTTTAAGAAAAATCGGTTCTCCTTAATCAATACCCAACTCTTTTAACTGCTTTTTAAAAGAGGGGGTTTTATTCTCTTTGATGTAATCACTTCTGGATGCATATTTTAGCGATTTAATATTTAATAATAAAGATATTAAGGTAAGGGGAGATTTTAAAAATTCTGTTTTAGGAGTATTTTCAACAATTTTTTTAACTTGACTTTTACCATAATAATCTATTATCCACTTTAAATGTTTCCACTCACCATAATTAATTGAATTAATAATAATTCTTTTTTTATGCTTTTGAGGATCGACTAATGAAAAATCATAAGACCAAAGAACGGACTTAAAAAATTCAGGCAACTTTGATTTTTGATTAGTTAATTTTGTCATAATAAACTTGCATTTATATCTTTATTATACCAATAATAAGCTAAATAGTCAATATAATTAACTTTACCGCCTAGGTTGAACCTGGTTAAAAAATTAATAATTAAACCACCTTTTCTACATTTACTTGTCTCTTTCTTTGACTAGGATTAACTTTATTTAATGTTTCCTTTTCAAAGCAGGGCAAATTCTTTTTATAAAACACACCAAGAGGAATTTTTGAATTTTCATCATTGTAATCCCATTCATTAATTTTTTCTAAAGCTTTTTCTTTTGATTTCAAATTACTTTCTTCCATTTGATAAACCCTTTTATTGTAGTCTTTAGTGGTGTCATAAAAAGTAATACAAGGTTGTAAAATCTCTACAAAAGAAAAACCTTTATGCTTAATGGCTTTTTTAATGGTTTCTTTTAAGTGATTCATTTTAAAGGCATAACCCCTGGCAATAAAACTAGCATTTGATGAGAGCATTACTTCTAAAGGATCAAATGGAAACTCTTTGCTTCCTTTTGGGGTAGAGCCACCTTTAAAACCTTTGGGTGAGGTAGCAGTAAACTGACTTGTAGTTAAAGCAAAATTCCTATTATCATGAACCAAAACTGTAATATCAGAATTTCTTTTAGCAGCATGTATTAAGTGAGCTATACCTTCATTATACATCCCTCCGTCTCCGGCAAATACTATTGGTTTAAGATCTGGGTTACCAAGCTTTACTCCAGTAGCCGATACTACTGGTCGACCATGAAGACAAGATAAACTATTCAAATCAATATAATCAATAATCTTTGAACTACACCCTATCCCACTTACTAAAACAATGTTTTCTTTAGGGGTGCCATTTTTAATTAATTCTTTAATAGCTTGCTTAAAACCACTTAGAATACCAAAGTTACTACAACCTGGGCACCAGGTATTTTTAGTTTTAGTATTTAAATTTAAATCTTTGTTAGACATATTGTTAAAAGTTAGATAATTTTTCTTTTAATTTATCAAATGCAAAAGGACGGGCATCATATTTTAATATCTTTTTATCTGGCTTAATCCCATATTGAGCTAAAAGCTTACCAAACTGAGCTAAACCATTAGTTTCTATTAAAGCTAATTTTTCAACCCCTTTTAAAGCATTTTTAAATTGTTTTTCTGGAAAGGGCTGAAGTAGGCTTGGAAATATTAGTTTTAAATTAAGAGCTTTAGCTACCTCTTTGGCTGGCCCCTTGGTGGAACCCCAAGCAATAATTGCTTTTTTTGCATCTTTGTTACCATAAATATGAACTGCTTTTAAGTTTTGAACCTCTTTTCTCATTTCTTTAAACTTTCTTAATCTTTTCTCTTGCATAAATTTAACCTTTTCAGGGTCTTCGATCGTTAAGCCATACTCATTATGTTCATAACTGTTTGATTTAACAGTTGGTCCTTGACCTGGAAAGGAAATTGGTGATACACCTGTCTTTGTATTTTTGTATCTTAAATAATCTTTATCACTATTCCACAACTTTGGTTTTTCAGGGTTTATTTCATTTAAAATATTTTTATCAAAACTAAATGTACTTTCAGAAACTTCTTTATCAATTAAAAGAATTGAGGGGGTTTGATATTTCCAAGAAAGATTTAAAAGTTTACCTGCCCAGATATATGCATCTTCTCCGTCCCCAGGAGCAACTACAAACTTTTCTATATCACCATGACCAACATTTAAGGCAAAGGATAAATCCCCTTGGCCATTATAAGTTGGCACACCTGAACCAGGAGACATTCTTTGACTTTCTACTAAAACCAAAGGGGTTTCATTTTGAACAGCTACACTAAAGCCTTCACTCATTAAAGCAAAACCTCCCCCAGAAGTTCCAATCATTGTTCTTGCCCCAGCAAAACTTGCTCCAATAGCTGCATTTACAACTCCAATTTCATTTTCTATTTGAGCAACTCCAATATCAAAATCATCTTTATGTTCAGCTAAAAAGTGTAAAATACCAGTGGCTGGGGTCATAGGGTAAGCTAAATACAAGTCTAGACCTGCTTTGACAGCTCCTAGCGACAAAGCCTCATTACCATTTAAAAGTATATTATCTTTTTTATTTAGTTTTTCTACTTGTGATATATTATCTAATGTTTTAAATGACTTTTTAGCTACTTTTAAATTAAGATCTTGCTTTTTATCTAATTCTTTTTTTAATACTTTTTTTAAAACCTTCCAATCTATTCCTATTGTTTTAGAAAAACCAGCTACTAAAGCAATATTTTTCATAAAATTCTTACCCTGAACTTCTTTTATAATTTTATCTAAATCTAGATCAATTGCCCTTTTGCCTAATGAAGCTTTGCTGCTGTCATACAAAATCTTACCATCTTTAACTAATTCACCTTTATGTTTTTCTATGGTATTTTTATCTAAAGCTAAAAGAAAATCTATTTTTTCTTTATGAGAAGAAACTTGGGTTTTAGAAACTCTAATCTTAGAAAAGCTATGACCCCCCCTAATTAAAGATTGATAATCATCGTAAATAAAAACTTGATAACCAAGTTCTTTAAAAATTTCTCCAATAATTAAACCAGCCATTCTTGAACCTTGGCCAGCTTTTCCTCCCACTAAAATTGATAAGTCTTTTTTCATATTATGAAATATTTATTTATTCTTAACTTTTTATTATAAAGCTTTAAAAACTTATAACAACAGTTGATTAAAATAAATTAAGTAAAAAACTTGCAAAAGCAGCTAAATAAAAGGCTGCTCTTAATCCAAAAAAGTGAACCCCTATCACAATTAATAAAGCCATTATAATTCTTCCAATATTTAGAGCAATATCTCTCACAGCTGTGTATTCATCCCTATATGTTTCATGGCGTGATAAAAAATTATACACTTGAGATGAAAAAGGGATTTTTAACATTATAAAAGCAAAATTATGAATTGTGCCTACTACAAAAATTTGAAAAGCGGTTTTAACAAACGACTTTAAAATCCAACCCAAAGAATAAGCCGAAGCTCCTAGCTTAACAAGGCTTTTTTTAGATTTTTTATCAGATTGAAACCCCATTACCATTTGCAAAATAATAGCTCCTATAATAACCAAAGCCGTCACTGCTCCTACAGCTGAGTATTCTTGGTTTAAAAGCATAAATATAAAAATTGGCCAAATAACCGCCTTAACAAGCTTTTGACCACCATTAGCCATAAAACTAAAAATCTGTCCACGATTTTTTTTATCAAACAAAACCTTAAAAGTTTCTCCATATGAAAAACTAAAATGTTCTTTTACTTCTGTAAGACCTAAAAGTGGTATAACAGAAATCAAATAAATAAAGATCATTAATAAAAACAAAATATTAAAACCAGGACCACTTAAAACTATACCTGCCAAAAGAGGGGCTCCTACCTTTCCTAAATAACCTAATACTCTAATCCAGGCTAGTTGTCTCCCTCTGTGTTTTCCATCAGTAAATTCCACAAAAGTAGTATGATATGGAACCCAATAAATCACTTTATAAAATATTAAAAACATTACCCCAAGACTAAGGAACAATATCGGATTATAATCAAAAAAATACAGACAAACATAGAATATTACTATAGAAATTCTCCCAATAATCATTGATTTTTTAACATTAAACCAATTCATAAACTGGGCCCCAATAGGAACAAAGACAATCGTCAAAGCATAAATAGCTACATAAAATAAAATTACCAAATAAATAGAAAGATTAAATTTTTGATACAAAAATATTGGCAAAAACAAAGTAATCATGCCTTTACCAACTTGGACTAATAAATGATATATACAAAGTAATTTAAAATCCTTTGATAGTTTTAAGCTATCAAAAAATCTACTTATATAAAAATTTCCTTGTTTGTTTTTTGTATTCTTAAAATTAAACATTAAATATATAAGAGAATTTAATTATTATTTTTATTATAACATAATTTAAAACTTGGTTAACCTTCAGTGTTAACCAAGTAAAAACCCCTTTGGGTTCGAATCATTGAATTACCAAGTTTTAACCTACAAAAGGAGAACGGTTTGCCATAAACCAAACAGAATTCATGGTGGGCGGAACAGGATTCGAACCTGTGGCTTCTATCGTGTGAGGATAGTGCTCTAACCACTGAGCTATCCGCCCTTAAAAGGCAGTGGCCATTTGATACATAGGCAAAACAATTGCTGCCACCATTCCACCAACTACCACACCTAAAAAGATTATTATCATAGGTTCTAAAAGAGTAACTAATTTTGAAAGAGTATTTTGAACTTCTCTTGAATAAAAATCAGATATTTTTTCTAAAACTTCATCTAAGCGACCTGTTCTTTCACCAACTGACAAAAGTTGAGAAAGCATACTTGGTATATGAGGAGCGCCTTGAAAAGAGCTACTAATTGATCTTCCCTCTTCAACATCAACCACTGCTCCCATTATGGTCTTTTTAAAAACTGAATTACCTACTACTTTAGCAACAATTTTTAAGGCAGAGCTAATAGGAATCCCTCCTATAATTAAGGTTGAAAGACTTCTTGTAAAACGGACCAAATAGATCTCTTCAAAAAGATCTCCAAAAATAGGTAATTTTAAAAGAATTTTATCCCAAATTTTCTTACCCTGATCTGTTTTTATCCAAGCGATAAAACCAATGACAGCTAAAACAGTTAAGATCAAAATTAAAACAAAATTAGAAGAAAAAAATGTACTGACACCAATTAAAATCCTTGTTGGTAAGGGAAGGTCTACCCCTGCTTCCTCTAAAACTCCAGTAAGTTGCGGAATTACAAAAACCATCATTAAAATCATAACCCCTATAACTGCTGCCACAATAAAGGCAGGATAAATCATAGCTCCCTTAATCTTGCTCATTAAATCATAATTTTTTTCTTTTTGGTCAGCTAAATAATTTAAAACCTCATCTAATTTACCAGCTGTTTCTCCTGCTCTTACCATATTAATATAAAAATCATCAAAAACCTTTGGAAACTGAGCTAAAGCAACTGAAAAACGTCTCCCTTCTCTAACATCATCAGCAACCTTTTGTAAAACATCTTTAATAAAACGCTTATCAGACTGCTCAGACAAAACTTCTAAAGCTTGAACTAAAGGCAGACCAGCTGAAACCATAACTGACAACTGACGAGACAAAAATACCATTTCTTTCGGCTTCACTCCTTGTAAAAATTCAATATTTAAAGGTCGACGCCAAAAAGGGAGTTGACTTTGCTTAGTTAAAGAAACAACTACCAAACCCTTATCAGAAAGAGTATCAAGGGCAACTTGCTCATTTGCAGCTTCAATTTCCCCTTTAACTGTTTCTCCATTTTCTTTTTTGGCTTTATATTCAAACTTCATATAAAAATATAATTTAGCTAAAAAGTTACCCTGTTAAAATTGACTTTGGAATTTAACAGGGCTAAAGATTTATCTACTAAGCATTGATCTTAAACTGTCTTTATTATTACAGTATTTAAAAGCTTGTTCTGACATAATTTTGCCTTGTTTAACGAGTTCTGCTAAATGATGATCTAAAGACATAGCGGTTTGTTCCCCTACTGTGTGCATCATGCCAGAAAGACGGTGAAATTTACCACTTGCTACATTACTTTTCACAGCCGAAGAACCAGTTAAAACCTCATAAGCCCTAATCCGGCCCCCACCAATTTTAGGAACTTGGCGAGCCGTAATGGAGCCAGCCAAACTTTCACTTAAAAAGTATCGTACATGCTCTGATTTATCGGCTGGATAAAAATGAAGTATTCTTTTAATGGTTTTAACAGCTCCCCCAGAATCAAAAAGAGCAAAGACTAAAACTCCTGACTCGGCTATAGCAAAAATTTGATCCATTACTTTACTATTTTTTACTTGGCTAACCATTAACACATCTGGATCTCGTTCTCTTATAAATTCTAAACCTTTTTCAAAATTTTCTACATCTCGCCCTACCTCCCTTTGTTCAATCACACTTTTATTACTTTGAATAATGGTTTTAATGGGTTTTTCTAAAGTAGCAATAAAACTAGTTCTTTTTTTGTTAATATTGTTTAAAATTGAAGCCATTAACTCAAATCTCCCCATGTCGCCTGTTACAAAAACAACACCTTGTTCTTTTTTTAATATATTATCTACTAATTTAGGAGCATTTAAACCGGATAAATCTGGTATATTTTGTTTTAAAAGCTCTATTCTAAAACACGGCAAATCACGAGCAAAATAAACATCCATTTGAATGTTACCTATTTTTTCTACTTTTTTAACCACTTCAATTTGGTTATTTTTATTTAATTCTTTTTTTTCTTGTTCAATAAGAAGGGTATCCACTAAGTCTTTAACAAAAGAGGTAGAAATAATATTTTGATTACCTAATGATTCTAAAATTCCATTAACCCTAATAGCAGGAAGTTGGCCTGGTAAAAAATAAATCTGATTAGCATTTTTTTCAGCTGCCAAGTGACAAATTTTGTTAAAAATACTTTGAGATTGAGTTGACATAAAACATTAAATTACAAATTTTATAAAAATTACTCCCTTGCGGCTCTTAACACTTCTTCAAAGGTGGTTTTACCTTGTAAGACCTTGATATAACCATCTTCTAGCATGTCAATCATTTTTTGATTTCTAAATTCTTTTTTTACTCTATCAATATCAGAACCTTCTTCAATAATATCTTTCATATTGTCAGTAATTTCTAAAACTTCAAATATTGCTGTTCTACCTTTATAACCTTCTTCGTTACACCTTGGACAACCTTCTCCTTTGTAAAAATGAATCTTTCCATCTTCTCCTTTATAATCCTCTAAATTAACCCCTTCTAACGGTTCTAAACGATTGATAATTTTTTGTCTTGCTTCTTCAGGTACAGGAATTTCTTTTTTACAATGAGGGCAAATTGTTCTAACCAATCTTTGAGCCAAGACAACATTAATAGAAGAAGAAATTAAAAATGGCTCTATTCCCATATCTACAAGTCTTGGAACTGCTCCAAAAGCATCATTAGTATGCAAGGTAGACAAAACAATATGACCAGTTAAAGCAGCATGGGTTGCTAGATCAGCTGTTTCATTATCACGTACCTCACCTACCATGATAATGTCAGGGTCCTGACGTACTACTGATCTGATACCAGAAGCAAAGTCGTAACCAATTTCAGGTGCTACCTGGGATTGATTAACCCCAGCCATAAAATATTCAATAGGATCTTCTAAACTAACAACATTTACTCCTACCTGGTTTAGTTGCTTTAACATGGTATAAAGGGTAGTAGTTTTACCAGATCCAGTAGGACCAGTAATAAGTATCATTCCATTGGGCAAATTAATATTTTTCTTGATAATTTCTAAACCCTTACCCCAAAAACCTAATTCTTTAAATGAAAAAATCCTTTGAGCAGGATCTAAAACCCTTAATACTACTTTTTCTTTATCTAATAATGGGAAAGTTGAAACACGTAAATCCACCCTTCTTTTAGAAACCCTAACTCTAATTCGACCATCTTGAGGTACCCTTGTTTCATCTAATTGTAAGTCAGCCATCACTTTAATACGAGATACAATTGAAGAATGAAGATGACCTGGCAAACTAGCTGTTTCTCTTAAAACACCATCAATACGATAACGAATTCTTGTTTTTTTACCTACTGGCTCAATATGAATATCAGAAGCTTCATTATCAACAGCATATTTTAAAATAGAAGCTACTAATTTAGCAATTGGCTCTGCTTCACTTACATCTTCTAAACTAGTTGCTGCTTCTTTGCCTGTCCCAACAGCAGCAAAGCGAGATTCTGCTTTACCTAAAGCTTTTTCCACTTGAGCATCTAAGCCAGTATATTGATCTAAAATATTTTTAATAGCAGTAGTTGGGGCAGTAAAAAATTTAGCTTTTAAATTATGTTCTCTTGCAATAAAGTTAACTGCCTCTCTTGCTTTAAAGTTGCCAGGGTGAACCATAGCTACCTTTAAAACCTCATCAGTTTTATCAAAGGCTATAATCTGATAATTTTCAGCTGTTTCTCGAGGGATAATTTTTAAAACATCCTTATCAACTGATTTGCCATATAGATTTGCCACCGGTACTTCATAAATTTCAGATTTAGCCTTAGCAATAGCTTCTTCTGAAATTACTTTTTTGGATTCTAAAAGCTCATCCGGGCTAAGCTCCATTTCTTTTGAATCAGCTATAATAGATTTATACTTTTTTTCTGATATTTTATTTTGTTTTAATAAGTATTTTAAAATTTGGTTATCAGCGTTGGCCATAAATTTTTAATTTATTTTGTATTAAAATTTTATATATTAATTTATTATTCTGTTGTTTCTTCTAAATTTTCCATATTTTCTTCTGACTCCTCTTCTTGAGTAGTTGACTCTTCTTCGCCTGAGCTAGGTTCTTCTTCAAACTGCTTAGCTTTACCAAAGGGAGCAAAGGGATTAGGTCGACCTTGTTCTTTTACTTTAATAGGCTTGAAAAAGCTTTCCATATAAACCATTTCTTTAAACTTGGGATTATTTATAACATTTTCGATTTGTTTTACTTCTGGAATAGACTGATTTAAATAAGCTGGCTTTATAACTGGTTCAGCCCCACTCGTTTCAACATCTTCTAAAACTAAATACCTTATTATTACAAAACCTATTACTATCATTATAATAACAAAGACAATGAGAAATACATATTCTTTTTTACTTTTTTTACTTTTAGTCTTAGCCATACTTTACTTAAGATAATAACTTTTTATAGTAAGAGAAACTAAATTACCCACTTCTTTTAAAGATATGCTTGTCACATCCATAATTCTAATATTTTTTTCAATATCCTTTAAAAAGTCTTTAACCTTTTGATAGTCTCCATTTGTAAAACCAAAATTCATAGTAATTTCCCCATCCTCCCAACCTACTCCGTATTTTAAAACCTCAAGGTTGGATTGTTTAATTAATATATCAATTTTATTTAAAATTTTAGGAAGATCAACGTCTTTAGCTACAACATAATCTAACTTTTCTAAATCCCCTTCTTCTAATTGATCTGCTTTTTTCTTTAAATCCTTTAAATCTCGTAAATATTGTTTTTGTTGCTTTAGTATTTTTTCATGAGTTTCAACATCTAAAGCTTTTCCATTTTTAGTTTTTTTTACTTTAGGTTGAATAAGGAAAAAATATTCAAAACTAAAAAGAGCAATCATCACAATGATTATTATAACAAACCAATATCTTACTAAAATTCTATGATACCATTTTGCTTGAAATTTTTTCTTCTTTTTAGCCATAATTAAAAACTTATTTAGTAAATACTTCTTCTGCTAATACTATATCAAAAACTCCAGCTACTCCTTCCGGGACCTTTCTTATGCCAGTAAGTTTTACTTCTTTTGCAAAATCCTTAGCTTGACGAAAAGAAACTAATTGTCTTGCTAAAGCAGGCAAATCTGTTGCCTTAGCTTGCAGGTGAATAGAGTCTTTTATACTAGCACTAAAATCACCAAAGTAAACATTAGGAATAGTATATTTTTCAAGTAAACTAAAAAACTTAGTCCAATAAATATGATTTTCTAAAATATCCCCCACTCTACTAGCTTTTTGATTTAAATCATCAATCCTATCTCTAGTTTTTAAATATGAGGCTGTTCTCCCCTCATATAATCTAATTTCTCCTCTTAGTTTATGAACCTCGTCAGATACATTATCAAAATGAAGGTTGGTATAAAGCCAAATTACACCAAAAATAGTAACCACTACTATTAAAGAAGCTACTAAAAGCAAAAGTCTTGATCGAACTACTCTTGGAATAACAACAATCTTTTTAGGGATAAGACTAATTCTATATTCATCAACTTCAGGATTCATATCATCAAAGTCTTGATTGCCTAAATTTTTATTTTTATCTGAATTTGCCATAAATATTAAATTATTTCTCTAAGAGCAAGCCCAACTGCCACAGTAAACCTTGGAGCAACCTCTTGAAGAGCTGGTTTCATTTCATTTGGATATGCTACCCTAGCCCAAGGATCACCAATAATAACTCTTTTATTCAAAACTTCTGAAAAAAATGAAGGTAAATTAGGAAGATAAGCTGAGCCCCCTGAAAGAATAACTTTTTCAATTTTTTTATCAGATTGTTCTCTGTATAATTTCATAGAATAATTCATTTCATCCACTACAGGATCTAAAATACCTTGAATGACTTGGGGAATCTTAGAATCTCCCCCCATACCAATGTCTCTTTTAAATTGTTCAGCTCTTTTAAAATCAATATGAAGGCTGTTAGCAATAGCCCTTGAAATAGTTACTCCCCCAACATCAATACTTCTATTTAAAGCGGGTACTCCATCTTCAATAATAATAATGTCAGTTGTTAAAGCACTTATATCAATAACCATAGTAGTCTCTTTACTCTTCCCTAATAGCGAACGAGACAAAGCAAATGATTCAGTTTCTAAAGATAATAATTCTAAATTAGCTTGTTTAAATATTTCTACATACCGTTTAACTAATTTTTTAGAAGCTGCTGTTAAAAGAATTCTATAGTTTTTCTTGCCTTTTTTACTAGTTTTAAAACTATTTATAATTCTCCAATCTAAAACCACCTGATTAATCGGCATGGGGACAACTTTTTTAGCCTCCCACCTAACAGCTGATTTTAAATCTTTTTTTTTCATTACTGGAACTGTTATGACAGAAGTAAAAACAGAAAAATTAGGCAGTGCTGTTACTGCCTTGTACCCTTCTACACCTGCTTTGGTGTAAACCTTTTTTAAAAGGTTAGCAACTTTAGTTAAAATTTCTTGGGAACTGCCGCTTATAACATCTTTAAGGGCTCTTTCAGCATAACCGTAAGTTAAAAGAACAGGTACACCTTTTTGCTCTTCTAATTCAACAAGCTTAATACTTGTAGATCCAATATCAATCCCTAAATATGTTTTTTTGTCTCCTATTCCAAAAAGTCCCATATTTTTGTATAATAAATAAAGTTTTTGTTTGTCTATCTTTATTATACAACAAAGACGTTTTTAATACAACAACAATGTGGAAAAAAAATAAAAAATTACTTTTAAAAATTGTTTATCCAACTCAATGCCTAAATTATGGCAAGTACAACACATATATTTATGATAAGTGTCTTTTAAAAATTCCTTTAAATAAAGAAATTATTTAAAAATCGCCTTTAAAAGGAATAATATCAACAACCTATTTTCATTTAAAGATCATCAAAAAAGTTACTTCACAGATTTAAGTATAATAAAGAAAAAGTATTAATTAAATCTATTCTTGATATTTAATGCTTAATTTTTTCGATTTAATTAAAAGCCATATCCCAATTAAAATTGAAACAATACAAAATATCTGAGCCATTCTTAAACCAAACACTTTAGGTTGATAATCAATCCTAATAAATTCAATCAAAAATCTACCTAAAGGGTAAAAAATTAAATAAAATCCGGTTACTATACCGGATCTTTTTTTAATAAAGAAAAAAGCAAGTACTAAAAGAACCACAAAAATACTTAAGTTCCATAAAGATTCATATAAAAAAGTAGGATGAAAATATTGAAATGAAGAATAAATATCAGGTCTTTTTAAAAAGGGTATTGGTATTCCCCAGCTTAAGCTAGTTGGTTTGCCAAATAACTCAGAATTAAAATAATTACCCCACCTCCCAATTGCTTGAGCCAAAACAACCCCCGGAGCTAATATATCAGTTAATGTTAAAATTGCTTTAGATTTCCTTTCAAAAACAGATGATTTTTTAGCGTAAAAATAAATAACTAAAATTCCAGCAATAATAGCTCCAAAAATCCCTAACCCTCCTTCCCAAATATAAAAAACTTCTAATGGGTGTTTTGCATAATAGGGCAATTGAGCTAAAACATGATAAATTCTAGCTCCAATAATACCAAAAATTATTAAATAAAATATTAAATCTTCAAAATTTAAAAATAAAATTGGTTTTTTTATAATCTTTTTTGTAATAAAAAAACAAACCATATAAGCTAAAATAGCTCCTATGGCAATTAAGAATCCATACCAATAAATTGTAATCTTGCCTATTTGAAAAGCAATTGGGCTAGGATTAAATGTATGTAAAAAATTTATAACCATAAAAAGAATAAGAGCCTAAATTATCTTAGGCTCTTATTATATCAAATTTAATTATTTTTTTAAAGCTTTTTAATTACAACTTGCATTAGTGCTTGAATCGCTTTCTCCTACTCCAAAACTTGGCTGAGGCGATTTACTTGAAAGAGTTTCTTCACAATCTTCTGGAGGATTATTAAAGCCTTTACAAATAGCATTTTTATAAGCTTCTGGGTTTCTAGCCGGAGAAACTTTGCTACCATTTATAACTAAAGTTGGAGATCCTTGAACTTGATATTTTTGGTTTAAATCATCCTCAATTGGGAAACTAGGATAAGTCCCATTGACCCAAGTTTCTTTATTATTATATTTCTGAGTTACTTTATACTCTTTATCTGTATTTTCTATGCAAGTATTTAACTGTTCTTGATTAACTCCAACTGATTCAAGACATTTTGTACTTTCGCCGTCCTTAACAAAGCAATTTAAATAATCAACGTACTTATCATAATCTTTATCCTGTAAACAATATTGTAATAGATTTTCATCAATTTCTTTTTTGTCATGCATAGCATAATTTACAAAATTAATATCAATTTCAGCTTCTTCCTTTAATAAATCCATTACAGGAAGCATTGCTTTTTGTGACTGAAGTCCATAAGGACAATATGACATAATAAAAAGATTAGCTTTAGCTTTTTCAGCTGGTTTTACATTTTCAGCTCCACTTGATTGTTGGGAATCACTTTGTTCACCTTGGAATTCTTCTACTTTAATAGAATCTGGGAAAAATATTTTTCCATCACTTGAAACATAAGATTTAATGCTTTGACCATTAACATCAAATTCAACATTACACAAATCAACACTACTATCACAACTAGCTCCGGCTAAAGAAGCAGTAGTACCACTTTGTAATAAATTATTATTAACAAATTTCAACATTTCATTTCCAATTTGAGTTTCTGATTTACCAAGTAATTTAGACTTTAATCCAAAACCATTTGTAAAAATAGAAGCAATCAAAACTAAAAATAAAATAACAGAAACAATAATCCAACTTTTTTTACATTTACTTTTTTTATCCATAAAATTAATGAATTTAATTTTTTAAATTTATCTTTAAATTTATCTTAATAATAAAGAAATTATATTAGTCTGTCAAATTTGTAATAATCAGTTGGCCGGGCATACCTACCCAAGAGGTGTTGTTAACCTTAAGGGTTCACCAGGGGAATCGGATCGCCCTACTATAAAATATTTTCAATAGTTTTAGCTATTTGAAGTATTTTTTCTTCTTCAAAATGATTACCAATAATTTGAAGCCCAGTAGGAAGACCATCTACAAATTTGCTAGGCATTGAAAGGGCTGGTAAACCAGCTAAATTAGCTGGGACAGTATAAACATCTGATAAATACATATCAATAGGATTATCAATTTTTTCTCCCAATTCAAAAGCTGTTTCCGGAGTAGTAGGAAGTAAAATAGCATCTATATCTTTATCAAAAGCATTATTAAAATCATTTTTAATTAAAGTTCTTACCTTTTGGGCTTTTAAATAATATTTATCATGATATCCATGAGAAAGGGTAAAGTTTCCAAGCATTATTCTTGTTTTTACTTCTTCACCAAAGCCCTTAGTTCGAGTTTTTTTATAAATATCTAATAAATCTTTTTTATTTTTTCTAAAACCATACCTTATCCCATCAAAGCGAGCTAAATTAGCTGAAATTTCAGCTGGCATTATTATATAATAAGCTGCTAAAGCATATTTTAAATTAGGTAAATTTATATCAACAAATTCAACTCCTCCTTCCTTAAGTTTAGAAACAGTGTTTTCAAAAACTTGTTTTTGTTTTTTATTCTTAGGATCTTCTAAGTCTTTAATTAAACCTATCTTAATTTTTTTAGGCTTTTTTTTCTTAATTGGTATTTTAATATCTGTTACCTCAATACTGGTTGAATCCTTTTTATCTCTACCTTGAATAGAGTTTAAAATAATTCCTAAATCATCAATAGATAAAGCCATAGGACCAATTTGGTCTAAAGATGAAGCCATTGCAATAAGACCAAAGCGAGATACTCTACCATAAGTTGGCTTTAAACCGTATATACCGCAAAAACTTGCTGGTTGCCTAATTGAACCACCTGTATCAGAACCAAGTCCGCCTAAGACAAATTTAGAAGCTAGAGCAGCTGCTGGCCCACTTGAAGAGCCACCTGGAACTTTTTTAGTATTAATTGGGTTTTTAGTAGGTCCAAAATAACTTGTTTCCCCTGACGAACCACAAGCAAATTCATCCATATTACCCTTACCTAAAATTATAGCACCAGCCTTTTTTAATTGTTCTACTACGTAAGCATCATAACTAGCTTTGTAGTTTTTTAAAATCTTAGAACCAGCACTACATTTTTTGTCTTTTAACAAAATATTATCTTTTATAATAATAGGGATACCATCTAAGATTCCTTTATGTTTGTAGGATTTTTTGTCTTTTTCTTTAGCTTGTTTTAAGGCCTCATCTTCAAAAAGAGTAATAAAGGCATTAATCTTTTTTTCTTTTTTATTAATTTCTTTTAAAAAAGATTTAATTAAATCAGTGCATGAAAATTCTCCTGATTTTAATGCTTTTGAGGCTTTTAAAATTGTTAAATCTTTTATATTCATAAAATTCTTATATAAAAGCCGGGCTTATACTAAAATCTTTAAACCCGACTTTTTATGTTAATAATTTAATTATCCTTTCTATTTTTCGTTCTTTTAACATATTCCTCAATCATTTTTATAAATTTTTTAACATTTTTTTCTAGTTCTTCATTAACATACTTAAATAATTTATCATAATCTGTATTCCAATAATGATGAGTTAACTTGTTTCTAAACTTTGCCATATTTTTTAATTGTTCTCCCAATTTATTATCTATAACTTTCTTCTTAGATAGATATAAAAAACTATCCGGGATCCCATTTGGAGTATAATTAAAATGGCGAGCAATAATATGATAAGCTATATTACCCATTGCTTCTACTATAATCATAACAGCTCTTTCCGTAGCCATTTTTGTTTTAGAATCTTTTTCAAATTCTTTTAAACTACAATCCGATAAAAAGTCTTTAGTCTGACTTAAAGACTCTAATATTTCGTTTTTATTTTTTGATATCCGATCTAAGTTAAGTTTTTTAAGCATAAAATTAAGTTATTGATTCTTTAATTGCCCTTTCTCGTAAAGGTTTTATATCTATGTAATTCTTAAATACCTTCTCTTTAAAATCAGCCATTTTTATAAACTGATTAATAACAACTGGTTCACCTGTTTTTAAAATTTTATATTTAAAATGAAGCGGAGCATCGTTTAAAATAACCAAATCAACCGGTAATACAAAATTAATTAATTCATCTAATTTTGAACCTAGGCTTAATTGCTTTTTAAAGGTGTCATTCACCTTGCTATTGAAATAAACTGCTACATCTAAATCTCTTATCTTATCTTTTTTACTAACAAAAGAGCCAAATATATAAGCAAAACTTAACCCTTCTTCTTTTTTAAGGGCTTTTTTGATTTTTTTTGTAATATTTTTTCTCTGCGTCTGGGAAACAGATTTATATTTTTTTTCTACCATCAAATTAGATTTTTTATACTGTTCTTTTTATATTATTCTTATTATAAAGCACTTTTTACCAAAAGTAAAGGGAAGAGTTACTCTTTAAATATAGGTTTGGTTTTAATAAAATTATCCTCTGAATCAGGGGCGGCAGAAACAAGTTTTTTATAGTCTTTTTTATCTCTTTTTTTAGGTTTATCGTTTTTAAAAATATTTTTTTGGGCTGCAATTGATTTAAAGGGTGAAATATCTTTAGTGTCAGCCTTTTTTATTTTATCAACATAATCTAAAATTTCTTTTATCTTTTTTTGATAAAGTTTTATTTTTTTATTATTTAAATCCAGTCTAGAAAGATTAGCAATATGTTTTATATCTTTTTTTGAAATCATAATTTAACTTTTTAAAATATTTAAAAATTCTTTTTCATTAATTATTTTAACATTTTCTTTTTTAGCTTTATCCAATTTTGAACCAGGATCAATTCCGACTACTAAATAATCTGTCTTAGAACTAACACTACTTGAAACCTCACCCCCTAGTTTAACAATCTTTTCCTTAGCTTCATCTCTAGTAAAACTGTCTAAAGAACCAGTTAAAACAAATTTTTTATTATCTAGTTTATGTTTAATTTTAGGATAATTGATTTTAACCCCATTTTCAAACAAGTTATTTAAAAATTCAATATTTTCATCATTGTCAAACCAATTATAAATACTTTGAGCAACCTTAGGGCCAATATCTTCAATTTTTTCTAAATCTTTTTTACTAACATTTTTTAATTGATCTAGGGTTTTAAATTTTTTACTTAAATCAATAGCTGTTTCTTCTCCAACGTGCTTGATATTTAAAGATTGAATAAATTTAGAAAAACTAATTTCTTTTGAATTTTCTATTGCTTGAAGAAGATTATTAACTGATTTTTCTTCAAAACCTTCCAAATCTATAATATCTCCTTTTTCAATTGAAAAAATATCACTAGCGTCTTCTATAATACCTTCATTTAAAAATTTTTCAACAATTTTTTCCCCAAATCCTTCTATATCAAAAGCTTTTTTAGATACAAAATAACTAATATAGCTTAAATTTTGAGCAAAACAATTAGGATTAGTGCAAAAATGTTTTGCTTCTCCTTTTTTTCTTTTTACTTTTGAACCACAAAAGGGACATTTTTTAGGAATATGATACTTTTTTTCATCTCCGTCCCTCATTCGTTTTAAAACCTCAACAACAGCTGGGATAATATCACCTGCTTTTTCAATTATAACAGTATCCCCTATTCTCACATCTAAGCGATCAATTTCATCTTGGTTGTGTAGGGTGGCCCGACTCACAGTTGATCCCATAAGATTAACAGGTTTTAGTTTAGCCACTGGTGTTAAAGCCCCTGTTCGACCAACTTGAACTGAAATATCTTTAATTTGAGTGGTAGCTTGTTTGCCTGGAAATTTATAAGCCCTCATCCAACGAGGGGACCTCCCTACTGCTCCTAATTTTTTTTCTAAACCTATATCATTTACCACTGCTACAACCCCATCGTATTCAAAACCTGTTTTTTCTCTTTCTTTTAATCTTTCTTTATAATATTTTTTAACCTCTTTTAAATTATTTACTTTTTTAGTTTTAGGATCTGTTTTAAAACCAAGATCTTTTAATTTTTTATGAACTTGAGCATGAGTTTTTAAAGATTTACCATTAACAATTTCAAAAGCAAAACAATCCAAACCTCTTTTAGCTGTCACTTTAGGATCAAGTTGTCTTATTGAGCCAGCAACTAGATTTCTAGGGTTAGCATAGAGTTTTTTACCTTGTTCTTTTCTTCTTTTATTTAAACTTTTAAAGTCCTTTTTCCACATAAATATCTCGCCTCTTACAACAATATCTATATTTTCTCTTAAACGCAAAGGAACAGCTTCAATGGTTTTAATATTTTTGGTAACATTTTCACCCACCTTACCATCTCCTCTTGTAGCAGCTAAATCTAAAACTCCATTTTTATAAGTTAAAACAATATCTGCTCCATCTATTTTTCTTTCACAAAAATAATTAATATCTTTGTCTTTTATTTCTAAATCAAAATTCTTTTTTAAATAATCCTTCATATAATCTTTCCAATCTACAAGCTCTTCAAAATCAAAGACATCTTCAATCGATAAAATGGATTTTGGATGTTTCACTTTTTCAAATTTATCTAAAGGCTCTCCCCCTACTCTTTGGGTTGGGGAGTCAGAGGTCTTTAAATCAGGAAACTTATCTTCTAACTCAGCTAATTCATGCTTTAAAGAATCTAGGGCAGCATCAGAAATTTCTTGCTTATCTAAAACATGATATAAATAACGGTGATGATTTATTTCTTTTTTTAATTTTTCAATTCTTTTTTTGGCTTGTTTTTTATCCATTTCTATTTCTAATTACACTTACTTACTTATCTAGAAGATCTAGAAGATGTGGGAACTTAGTTTCCACA
>CAZGUY010000011.1:0-1680 GCA_964528795.1 uncultured Gammaproteobacteria bacterium | reverse complement strand
AGATGTGGGAACTTAGTTTCCACAGGCAGTTTCCACAGGCACCCCTATACACTTATTCTATACGCTTATTCAATAATATAATCTCCTATATTCTTCTGAATATTATGATAAATTATAGCTTTATGCACAAATTTTCTATATTGATCTATGTTTTTAAATGTGTCCCCTAAAATATCACGGTTAATAATATGTAAATTTCTTTTTTTAAAGCTTTCCCCTAAACTACAAAACGGACTTTCTAAAACAAAATCAAATGCCTTGTCAAATTCTTTCATTGCCGTATCTAGACCTCCGGAATAAAGTTCAAAAAAATTAAAAACTTGGATATAAGCATCCACGTATTGAAGATATTTCTCCTCTTTTATAATCTTTGCCTTATAGCTCCCCTGAAACAAACTACCAACTTCATCATATTTAATATTGATATAGTTCGTAAAACCAACACCAAGTCTGTGCATAAACTTACTAATGCCGTTATCAATTATTTCTTTTAACAATAAATGGTAGTGGTTTGGCATTAAGCAAAAAGATAAAATTTTTACTAATGGTTTCTGTCGAGGCCAATCTTGAGGCCTTTCGAAATTGCCACATCTGCCAGATTTTATCTCAGATTCTACACAACGAAACATATTATCTAAAAAGTATTCATCATTAAAATATCGCAAAATTTTTAAGAAACGCCATTTATCTGCATCATCATGTACAATAGATATTTTGCGATTACCACGATTAAATACATGAACAAAGTCTCCTATTTGAAATGTCTCTTTTCTCATAAAAAATATATTAATTTTTCTTATATTTATACCAACAATCCCTATGTGGAAAGATGTGGGAACTTAGTTTCCACATAGGTTTAGACTGACACCTATTTTGGAACATTGTGGGAACTTAGTTTCCACATCTCTCCTACAGAGTTCCTACACCTTCCTACGCTAGATTTATATTTTATTTTTTATTCCTCCTCTTCTTCTGAAGGTGGATAACATACTGTTTGACCAGACAACGTATCACTTGATGGCGACTCACCTGACTCACTAACTGTAGTCATTACATACCAATAATCTATAAACGGAATAATGCGTTCATCAGTATAACAACAAGTACTATCATCATTTTGGTTTTTACCACAATTTCCATCAGCTCGACCACTTATATGACAAACAAACTCAGAAGATAATCCACAATCTGTTCCCCCACAATCACCTGCCTCATAATCAACTCTTATTTCTTCACCTGATTTTTCTATATTTGAAAGGGAAACATTATCTATTAAACCATTAAAGGGGTCAGTATCATCATGATCCATTCCTATTCTCATCTCCCCATTTGACTTACCAACTGAAACAGAATTTGTTGCTTCTTCTTGACCATTAACAAAAAGCTTAACATTAGAACCAGAATTAGTTAAAACTACATTGTACCAATTATTGGTACTAGCCACACTAGAAGAGGTTGTTGGACTTCCTCCTAAATTAGAATAAAATTCCCCACTACTATTTAGCGCCAACAAGCTCCTGGCTGTTCCAGTGCCCCCAAAACCTCCAAGCTGAGAAACAATAGTTTGTTCGCTACCAATTGAGCTGGGATTTACCCAGGCCGCTAATGTAAAGTCTGTTTCGCTTGGATCAATCACATTAGGTAAATTCAGATAATCATCAGCTCCATCAAAATTACCTG
>CAZGUY010000010.1:11241-26336 GCA_964528795.1 uncultured Gammaproteobacteria bacterium | reverse complement strand
TTCAGGAGATAAGGTAATATTAAAGATTAAAGATGAAAAGATTAAAAAATATTTTTCCGTTGTGCGCTTTGTTAAAAACAACTTACTTGATTTAGAAGATGAACTTTATGAGAATAAAGACAATAAAGAAAACTTCTTAATTGATTTTACTACATTGGTTGATAATATATATTTCTTTTTTGATTCTTTACTTTGCTATGAAATTGATCAAAGGTATTCTATTTCTCTTTATTCAAGTGGAAAAAATTTTAATATCAAAGAAGACTGGAAACTTGTTTTAGAAGACGAAGACCAAGATCAAGTTATTCAAGCCAAAGCTTAAAGTTAAAAACAAAAGATCCTATTTTAATTAATAGGATCTTATTTTTATATTGACAAAATGGTTGATTTGTGCTATGTTTGAACTAATAAAGTTAGTTACAATAAAATAAAAATACAAGAAAGGGGGAAGTTATGAAGCTTTTCTTAAAAGAAATAAAAGAAATGATTCAAAATATGGGACCGGTCAGTATTAGATCAAAGCTTGAAAAATTTTATGATGATCCTAATGATATATTAAGGGTCAGTAAAATGTTAGAGCTACTTAATTGTTTTAAAGGTGAATTGCAAAATCTTGTATCTCAAATGGATGGTGCGGCTTATAAAAAAGTAAAAAATTTCACAAATGACCAGAAAAATCAAATTGCTTTTTTAAGGCGGAAAATTAATCTTGTTAAAAAACTGATTGCTGTAGAGGTTAGTTTTCAAAAGCTAAAAAACTCAGGTGCCCATTATGATGGTCTTTTAATTGATTACATTATAGATAAGATTGATAAACAAAACGAAGAAACTTTTAACAACATGATGGCTAAAAAAGACTCCTCAGAAAAGGTTGTTGGCGAAATCAAAGATAATAATGTTAAAAAATATTTTAGCTTTGTAGCACTTTTTGAAAAAGATTGTGCTAATAGTAAAATCAGTGATCTTCATTATCAAGCTTGGCAGCAAGGTTTAATTGAGTATTTAAGTAAAATGTTCAATTTTGAAATAGAAAGAAGAAAAAGCTTTAGTGACGGTATTCATGATTTGAGTGTACGTAAAGGCTGGAAACTAGTTGTTGAAAAAGAAGAAAAAAGACCTATAAAAGGTAGGTCCTAAAATTTTTAAAAAAATATAGACTCTGTATAAATTGCAGAGTCTATTTTTTATATTAAAAAGTGCCGGAGGTGGGACTTGAACGTCGCTACTTCGTAACGCTCCCTAAAACCACTCGGTTTTAATATTTCCTCCACGGGAAAACAATCATGTTTTCCCGACCCCTTTCTGGTTCAAATCTTATTGAGTGCTACAACTTGTAATAGTTAGGATGCTTGCCATGAACCCAACGTGGTTCATGGTGCCGGAGGTGGGACTTGAACCCACAAGGGAATAAATCCCATGTGATTTTGAGTCACACGCGTTTGCCAATTTCGCCACTCCGGCTTATCATTTATTTTAACTATAATTTTAAAAAATGCAAGTTTGTTGACAAAATAAATCTTTAGTTGTATAATATTTTTTAACTAGTTAAAACTAAAAAAGGAGGTAAGAAATGACAAAAGTACCTTTCCCGTATGATGAAGTATGTGTTGATTGTGCTCGCAAGTTAGGCGGTAATATGCAAAAAAAGGTAATTGGTATTTGGCGTGGTATATGTCCTGTTTGTGGTAAAGCTGGTAAACTAGCTGATCCCATGCATGATTTTGGTCTAGATCTAGTAGATAAGGAAAAATTACAAGAGTTAAGATACTAACAGTAAAAGGGAGCAGGTCTTTAAAGATGGATCTGCTTCCCACATTTTTTAAATTTTTAAATATGGGCTTTGATCAAATTATTTTATTTTTTACTGGTTTGACTTTACTTATTTTTGGTATGTTGCGTCTTAGTAAAAAGATGCAACGTATTTTTAATTTAAAAATACGTAATTTAATAAAGCGTTTAGTAAAAAGACCAAGTCAAGGAGTAGTTTTAGGAACTATTATTACAGCTCTTTTTCAAAGTAGCTCTACAAGTACTGTTTTAACGGTTGGCCTTGTAAGTGCTGGTTTGATTAGCTTTTTTAGTTCTTTAGCTATAGTTTTAGGAGCAACAATTGGTTCTACTATTACAGCTCAATTAGTAGCTTTAAAAGTAACCAAATTAGCTCCTGTTTTTATTATTGTTGGAATTTTAATCTGGCTTTTTTGTAAAGGTGAGAAAAACAAGAAAAAAGTAGTGGGAGAGGCCATATTTTATTTTGGACTTTTGTTTTTTGGGCTTAGTTTAATGGGAGATGCAATGGCTTATTTTCAAGAAGCGCCTTGGTTTTTAAGCTTTTTATCTAATATAAGTAGTCCTATTTTAGGTTTGATAGTAGGTTTTATTTTTACGGCCATTGTTCAATCAAGTGCTATTACAACTAGTATCTTGGTCTTATTAGGCCAACAAGGTCTTATTTCAATAGGAACAGCTATCCCAATATTTTTAGGAGCTAATATAGGAACAACTGTAACGGCAATTTTAGCTAGTGTTGGTTCTAATATTAGTGCTAAAAGGACAGCTTATTCTCATTTAATTTTTAAACTTATTCCAGCTATTTTAATTTTGCCTTTTGTTGGCTATTTTGGTGATCTTTTAAAAATGTTAAATGAATCACTTGGTAATCAAATCGCTTTAGGACATCTTTTATTTAACGTCTTTTTAGTTCTTCTTTTCTTTTTCTGGTTAAAGCCTTTTTCTCGTTTTATAAAAAAGATTATTCCCGGGGAAGAAAAGCTTATACCTTTATGGACAGAGCACTTAAACAAGGATTTTTTAAATGAACCCAAAAAAGCTTTGCAAGGAGTTAAAAAAGAAATTTGTAGAGGAATAGATTTAGTTGAAGATATGTTAGAAAAATCCTATAGCCTAACTTATGATTTTAATCCAAAAGTAGTAAGAGATTTATCTTATATTGAAATAGTAATTGATAGTTTACAAACAGAAGTAATGGATTATTTAAGCAATATTAACAAAGATAAATTAAGCAAAGATCAAGCTAGACAAATTATTCGATATTCTGAAATTATAGATAGTTTAGAGAGGATATCAGATCATGCTGACAATGTATCTAACTTAGCAGAGCACAAAGAAAAAAGTGAAGTAAAGTTTTCAAATGAAGCTAAAAAAGAATTTAAAAACATTATTGAACTTTTAAGGGGGAGTGTAAAAGATTTAAGGCCTTTGATAAAAGAGGAAAGTCAAGATGCTGTTGTTAGAATTTTAGAAAGAGAAAATGAAGTAGATAGGTTGACAGATCAAGCTAAAGAAAACCATGCCCAGCGTTTTTATAGAAGAGAAGTGCCAGTGTCAGATGGCCCAATATTTAATGACATAATAGTGAATTTAGAAAGAATATCAGACCAATGTGTAAATATTGCTCGCCATTATAAAAAAGACTATCAAAGTAGGTGTTAAATTAAGATTAAGGTATAGGTGCTAAATTAAAATAAAATAATTATAATAAATAAATTTTATATATAAAAAAATGGGCTTAAAAACCCATTTTTATTTTATATGGTTTTTTATTGTCTATTTTATTTTTTATACTTACATTCTTTATTAGAGCAATAAACTTTACCTTTTTTGTTTTCTACTAACATGGAATCACACTTTGGACACTTTTCACCGGTTGGTTTTTGCCAAAGAGCAAAATCACATTTTGGCCAATTAGAACAACCATAAAATGTTTTTCCTTTTCTTGTTTTTTTCTCTACCATATTTGAATCACACTCAGGACATTTTATATCAAGCTCTTTTGGTTTATCTTTTTCAAGAGGTTCGGTATATTTGCATTCTGGAAAACCAGTACAAGCCAAGAATTTCCCATATCGGCCTGTTTTAATAACCATAGGTTCGCCACACTTTGGACATTTTTTATCAGTTTTTTTGTCTTTAAATTGTTTGTCTATTTCTTTCATTTTTCTTTTTAATCTTTTTTCAAATGGAATATAAAAATCTTTGATCATTGATTTATAATCTTCTCCCTTTTGAGCTATTTCATCTAAATTGTTTTCCATTTTAGCAGTAAATTTATAATCAACAATATTAGGGAAATGCTTTTTTAAAAGCTTTATAACCGTATTACCAATTTTAGTAGGATAAAATCTGTATTTTTCTTTTTTAACATAGTTTCTTTTTTGAATAGTTGAAATAATAGGAGCATAGGTAGATGGTCTTCCAATGCCGTGTTTTTCTAAGTGTTTTACTAATTTTGCTTCTGTATATCGAGCTGGAGGCTGTGTAAAGTGTTGCTCTGGGTTTAATTTTAAAAGGTTTAGTATTTGTCCCTTTTTCAGTTCAGGGATGTATTTTTCTTTTTGTTTTTTAGGATAAAGTTTCATCCAACCATCAAACTTAGTTGAAGATCCACTAGCTTTAAATTGAAATTCCTTAGCTTTTATGTTTGCTTTAACAGATAAGTATTTGTAATTGCTCATTTGAGAGCTCATAGCTCTATTCCAAATAAGTTTATAAAGTCTAAACTGGTCTTTGCTTAAATACTTTTTAATTTGTTTAGGTGCTTTTTGAGGGTTGGTTGGTCTAATTGCTTCATGAGCTTCTTGAGCAGTTTTTGATTTTGTTTTATAAACTCTTGTTTTAGAGTAATTTTTTCCAAAACTTTCTTCAATATATTTTTTAGCTCCGTAAGTGAATTTTTTAGAAAGGTTGTAAGAGTCAGTTCTAGGGTAAGTGATAAGACCAATTGTTTCTTTGCCAAGCTTTATACCTTCATATAATCTTTGAGCCAAATACATTGTTTTTTTAGAAGAGAAATTTAATTTATTACTAGCACTTTGTTGAAGGGTGCTAGTTGTAAAAGGAGGTTTTGGTTTTCTAGATTTATTTTTCTTTGAAACTTTGGCTACTTTGTAGTCTGATTTTTCAAGTTTTTCTAAAATTTTATCAACCTGCTTTTTGGTTGATATGTCAAACTTTTTAATTTTGTCACCATTTTTTTTATTTAATTCTGCACTAAACTCCTCCTTTTTATCATCCTTTGTTTTAAGGTCGACTTCCAGGGTCCAGTATTCTTTTGGGTTAAAGTTTTTTCTTTCTTGTTCTCTTTCTACAATTAGTCTTAAGGCTGGGGATTGAACTCTTCCAGCTGATAAGCCCTTTACTACCTTTTTCCAAAGTAGGGGAGAGAGCTTATAACCAACTAATCTATCTAATATTCTTCTTGCTTTTTGAGCTTTTACTAAATTTTCATCTATTTTTCTTGGATTTTTTAAAGATTCTTTAATAGCGTCTTTAGTAATTTCATGAAAAGTAATTCTTTTTGTTTTTTGATTATCTAGTTTTTCTTTTTCTAAAATCTTTTTTAAGTGCCAAGCTATAGCTTCTCCTTCTCTATCTTCATCAGTAGCAAAAAATATTGTATCTGCCTTTTTAGCAGATTTTTTTATTTCATTTACCTTTTTTCTTTTTGCTCTTGGAATAACGTATTGAGGTTCAAAGTTATTTTCAACGTCAATTCCTAGTTTGGATTTAGGCAAATCTCTAATATGGCCGTTACAAGAGATAACATTATATTTATCTTTCATAAATCGGCCAATAGTTTTAGATTTAGTTGGTGACTCTACAATCACTAATTGCATAAGATTTTTGGTTGACTTTTTTAAGAATTTATGCTACCATATTATTAACATAAAAAAAATATATTGACAAATTTTAAAATAAAAAAGGAGGTTTAAATGGGTGTTCAAGTTGGTAATGTAAAAAGGATTAACCTGCTTGGATTTGATACTAAAATCGTTAAAGAAGTAGTGATGGTAGTTGATAATAGTATTGAACTTAAATTTACCTTTAAAGAAAATGGAAAACCGGTTTTAAGAACAAAAACTTCTTTAGAAAGTAAAAGGATCTCAAACGGTGATGAAATTTATGTGCCTAAGAAAGACTTTCAAAAAGCAAAGCGGATTGCTTATGCAATTTATAAAGAGTCAGAAGAAAAGCTGAAAAAAGAAAAAGAAAATAAGGCCCGTCAATTAAATTTATTTGAGTCGTCTGAAAAATAGACGACTCTTTTCTTTTTTACATAAAAAATAAGGACAGGTTTGCCTGTCCTTTAATTAATGCTCTTGTTTTGTTTAGATTCTAGTAGGGGGCTGGTAGTAGGGATAGTACTTTTTAATCAGTTTATCAATGTCTTCTTTAGCAACTTCCTCTGTAAGCTGATTAATGAGTTTGTGCATTTTGAAAACAATTTGGTGTTTTTCTGGGTCGGCTTGTTTTTTGATTTTTTGAAAATGTTTAATAAATTGGCAAAGGTCTTTGTCCTTAATGTGTTGAAGCAGTATGTTTTTAATTTGTTCTTTGTCTGTTATTTCAAGAGTTTTCATGCATTGAAAAAAGTTAAATAGATCTAGCTTTACTAAATCAGCAAAAAGTCTAATGTTAAGACTGTCAGCTATTATTTTATCCAGTTCTTGAAACTTCTTTTCCATAACCTACCTCCTTTTTATTTTAAAGATAAATATTTATCTTTATTAAAGTATATTTTTTTGTTTTTGTCAAGGAGTTTTAAATTTATGCTTTTAATTTTTGTATATTGTATTATAATAAAAAGAGTATGAAAACAAAAAAAATTATTATAACTGGAGGAGGAACAGCTGGGTCAACAACCCCTTTGCTTTCTATAGCAGATAAGATACAGGATAAAGAAACAAATGTAGAATTTTTGTTTGTTGGAACGAGAAAAGGGGAGCCTGAAAAAAAATTGGCCCAAGCTAAAAATATTCCTTATAAGTCAATTTGTTCAGGTAAATTAAGAAGATATTTTAGCTTTAAGAATTTTATTGACCCTTTTAAGGTATTGATTGGGTTTTTCCAATCCATTTTTTTAATTAAAAAATTTAAGCCAGATGCAATTTTAGGAGCAGGTAGTTTTGTAGCAGTACCTGTTAGTTTAGCTGGTTTTGTTTTAAAGGTACCTGTGTTTGTTCATCAACTTGATATAAAGCCTGGTTTAGCTAATAAAATTATATCTTTTTTTGCTACAAAGATCACTTTAAGTTTTGAAAGTTTAAAAAAATATTTTCATAAAAATTCTGTTGTAACCGGAACCCCGGTAAGAAATGAAGTTTTACACGGTAATAAAAAAGTTGCTTTAAAAGAATTTGATTTAAAAAAAGATTTAAAAACAGTTTTGATTATGGGAGGGGGGACAGGAGCTCAAAAAATAAATAAGATTGTTTTAAGGGCTTTAGATAATATAACCGATAAAGCCCAAGTAATTCATATTACTGGCAAAGATAAGCTTTTAAAAGCAAGAGATTATCATTATCGTTCTTATGAATTTTTAACAGATGCTCTAAAGCATGCCTATACTATAGCTGATATAGTTGTGTCACGAGCTGGAGTTGGTTCTGTTAGTGAGCTTTCCCGGCTAGGTAAGCCAACAATTTTTATACCTTTACCGCATTCTTCTCAAGTTCAAAATGCCCGAGTGTTTTGTAAAAAACAAGCTGCTATTTGCATAAAGCAGAGTAAATTAAATGAAAAGATTTTATCAAAAAAGATAAATGATCTTTTAGGATCTGATCCGATGAGGAAAAAACTTTCTAAGAATATAATGAAATTAAGTCATTCTAAAGCAAGTTCAAAAATAGCTGATATTATTTTAAAAAATATTTAATTTGTATTTTTAAGCTTTAATGGTATAATAAGGATAGTCTTATATAAATATAATTCATTTTTAATTTAAATTTATGCAACCTAATTTATTACAAAATCCTTTAGTTACTTTGTTTCTTTTGATTTGGGTTTTGCCGTGGACAGGGATAGCTTTATGGAAGGCAGCTCAAAGGGAAGACAAGATTTGGTTTATTGTTATGCTTGTTATAAATACTCTTGGAATTTTAGAAATCTTTTACATTTTTGTCGTAGCAAAAGAATTAAGTTTTTGGCAAAAAATTACTTCTAAGGTAAAGGGTTTTTTCAAAAAATTGTAATAATTTCTTAACTGAGATAAAATTATGGAGTGTCAAAAACAAGAAAATCTTGAGTCCTGTCCTTGTACTTATCCTAATTGTCCAAGAAAGGGGGTTTGTTGTGAATGTATAACTTATCATAGACAAAGAGGTGAATTGCCAGCTTGTTATTTTTCTAAAGAAAAAGAAAAGACTTATGATAGGTCAATAAGATCTTTTATAAAAGATCAAAAAAAATAATGAATAAATTAATATCTCAAAAAATAGAAAACATTCTCATAGAGATAGCAAAAAGGTTAAAACAAGAAGATATTGATTGGGTTTTGACTGGTAGTCTTAATTTAGCTATTCAAGGAATTAATGCTTTTAAGGGTCATGATATTGATATTGTTGTTTTACCTTCTGATTTAAAAAGAGCAGAAAAGGTTTTTAAGGACAATCTTTTGTACAATATTAAAGAAAAGGGGTCTTTAAAAAATGATGGTACAAAATTTAAAACTTTTAAATTTAAAATCAAAAGGGTTGAAATAGAAGTTTTTACTACAGACAAAGATCTTCATCCTGAAAATTTAAATAAAAATAAAAAAGATTTGATTAAAAAAAGACTAGGGGGTTATAAGATTTTTTGCTATCCGTTAAAAATAGAAAAGCGAGCTTATAAAAAACTTAATCGTCCTAAAAAGGTAGAAAAAATAAAAAATGCTTTAAATAATAAATAATTTAACTTTAAATAAATATGGCCAATAAACAAAAAAACCAACAATTAAAGTTTAATACTTCTGATGATGAGTTAAGGGGGAATTATTCTAATTTAATGCAAATAAGACATAACAAATCTGAATTTGTATTAGATTTTTTCTTAGCCATCCCTCCAAGAGGAGAGCTTGTAAGTAGAGTAATAACTAGCCCAGCTCATGCTAAAAGAGTTGCTAAAGCTTTACAGCAAAACATTAAAGCTTATGAGGAAAAGTTTGGTAAAATAGAAGAAGCAAAAGGACCAAAATCAAATATTGGGTTTGCTAAAAATCAATAAAAATATTAAAATCTAAACTTACAACTTAATATAAGTATTAAATATTTAAAAAATACTTTTATTAAGGTAGAATATATAGTTTTCCACAAATTACTTAGCACTCACCCTTGACGAGTGCTAAGTAGTTTTTTATAATCAAAATGTATGACCAAAAGACAAAAAAAATTATTAAAATTAGTTATTAAAAATTACATTAAAACAGCTGAGCCTGTTGGCTCAAAGTTTTTGAAAAAGAAATGTAAGTTAGATATTAGTAGTGCTACTATTCGTAATGAAATGTCTGACTTAGCTGATCAAGGTTTTCTTTCCAAGCCTCATGTTTCAGCTGGTAGGGTACCAACCCTAAAGGCTTTTAATTACTATATTGATAATCTTTTAAATTTAAAAGATTTAACCAAAAAAGAAAAAAAGCGTTTTAAAAAGATTATTAAAAAGCATCAAGGCCAAAAAAAGCTTAAAGAAACTTTAAAGGAAATAGCTGCTCTTTCAGAAGAGCTTGGGATTTTAATTTTTAACAAACGTAGTTTTTATTACACTGGTTTTACTTATCTTTTTAATCAACCTGAATTTGAAAATCATAGTTCAGTTGAAACAATTTCTCAAGTAGTTGATAGTTTGGATAATATTATGGGAGAAGTTTCAGGCCGGATTGGTAAAGAAACTAGGGTAATGATTGGTGAAGACAACCCCTTTAGTGAATTTTGTGGAGCTATTTTAACTAGTTTTGAGATTCCTGACTCTCCTCATAAAAAAATTATGGGTATTATTGGACCAACTAGAATGGATTATGCTAAAAATCTTGCCTTACTCAATTATGGTAGGGAAATTTTAAAAAATAATAATTAAAACATATGACTGACCCTAAAAACAACCAAGAGAACAAAGAAAACGAAAATAAAAAAACAGATGAAAAAGATTCAAACAAAGATAAAGGTTGCAAAAAAAAAGAAAAAGATATTAAAGCTTTAAAAAATAAAATAGAAGAATTGGAGGAGTTGACCCAAAAGTATTTAAATGGCTGGAAAAGAGCTAGGGCGGATTACCAAAACCGAGAAAAAGAAATCCAAAAGGAAAAAGAAAAGTGGATGAAATTTAGTAACCTTAAGTTAATTAAAGAACTTCTTTACATTTTAGATAGTTTAAATCACTCTGTTGATCAAGTACCAGATGATTTAGCTGATAATAGTTGGGTTAAAGGTATAATTCAAATTTCAAATCAATTTGAGCAATTTTTAAAAGGTCAAGGAGTAGAAAGAATCAAAACAGTTGGTAAGGAGTTTGATACTACATATCATGAAGCAGTTGATAAAAGCGATAAAGAAAATCAAGGCAATAAAATCAAAAAAGAAGTTCAAGCTGGTTATATAATGCATGGAAAAGTTATAAGGCCAGCTAAAGTAGTTTTGGAATAGAGTAAATAATAGTTAAGATAATTATTTTTAATAATTTATTAAAGGTCAATAATTTATAAATCCATTTAACCATTAAAACTTATGGCTATCGTACCATTTCGTAATAATTGGTTATTTGACCCTTGGGAGGAAATGGATAAATTCTTTGATAATTGGCCAGAAAGAAAGTCAGGAAAGTTTACTCCTGCTGTAGATGTTTATAAAAGCCAGGGTAATGTAGTTGTTGAATCTCCTTTAAGTGGAGTTGATCCTGAAGACGTAGACATTACTATCGAAGATAACGTCTTAAGCATTAAGGGAAAAACCGAAAAGAAGTCAGAAGTAGAAGAAAAGGATTATTACAGAAAAGAAGTTCGTTCTGGTAGATTTTATAGAAATATTAACCTTCCTGCTAAAGTAGATGAAAGTAAAGTAAAAGCCAAGTATTCTGAAGGAACCCTTAAAATTGAGGCGCCTATTAAAGAAGAGCTCGATAAAAAGAAAAAAGTTAAAATTGATGTCAAATAAATTAGTTAACTGATTAATTGGCCCTGATAAAAATTAGGCTTATCAGGGCTAACTATCAGTTAATTAACAAATTTAAACAAAAAATATTATGTCTAAAACAATTGGTATTGATTTAGGTACTTCTAATTCCGCTGCTGCCTATATGGAAGGTGGTAAACCTAAAATGATTCCTTCTAAAGAGGGGACAACTATTGTTGGTGGAAAAGCTTTTCCATCTTATGTTGCCTTTGATAAGGAAGGGGAACTTTTAGTAGGTGAGCCAGCTAGAAGGCAGGCAAGGGCTAATCCTGAAAAAACCATTTTTGCAGCTAAAAGAAAAATGGGGACAGATTATAAATACAAAATTGAAGATAAAGAATACACCCCTCAACAAATTTCTGCCTTTATTTTGCAAAAAATAAAAAAAGATGCTAAGGATTATTTAGGAGAGGAAGTAGATAGTGCTGTTATTACTGTTCCAGCTTATTTTGATGATTCTCAAAGACAAGCTACTAAAGATGCTGGTAAAATTGCTGGCCTTGATGTACTTCGCTTAGTAAATGAGCCTACAGCTGCTTCTTTTGCTTATGGTTTAGATAAGGTAAAAGACGAAGATCAAAAAGTAATGGTCTTTGATATGGGAGCTGGAACCCTAGATGTCACTATTATGAATATTGCTAGGGTAGAAATGGAAGAAGGTGAGAAAGAAAGTCAATTTGAAGTTCTTTCTACTTCTGGAGATACTAAACTTGGTGGTAAAGATATGGATGATGCTTTAGTAGATTATATTTTAGATGAGTTTAAGGACAAAGAAGGCATTGATGTAAGTTCTGATGAAATGGCAATGCAACGTTTAAGAACTGCTGCTGAAAAGGCTAAAATAGAGCTTTCATCTGTCAAAGAAACAGAAATTAATTTACCCTTTATAACAGCTAATGATAATGGTCCAAAACATCTTAATATGAAAATTACTAGAAGCAAAATGGAAGAATTGGCTCGACCTATTGTTAAAAAATCTAGTGATTCAATTAAATCAGCTTTGAATGATGCTGATTTAGATAAAAGCCAAGTAGATAGAATTATTTTAGTTGGTGGACCAACTAGAATGCCATTAGTTAAAAAGTTTATTAAAGATAATATTGGTGAAAAAATTGAAAGAGGAATTGATCCAATGGAATGTGTAGCTATGGGAGCTGCTATCCAGGCTGGTATTTTGTCTGGTGATGAAGATGTTCAAGATGTATTACTTTTGGATGTTACTCCCCTTACTTTAGGTATTGAGACCTTAGGAGGTATTACTACTCCTTTAATAGAGAAAAATACTACTATTCCTACTTCTGAAAGTAAAGTATTTTCTACAGCAGCTGACAATCAAAGTTCAGTAGAAATTAATGTTGTTCAAGGAGAAAGAAAAATGGCTTCTGATAATCGAAGTTTGGGTAAATTTATACTAGATGGAATTCCCCCTGCACCACGAGGTGTTCCAAAAATTGAAGTCACTTTTGAAATTGATGCTAATGGAATCCTGCAGGTTACTGCTAAAGATAAAGGAACTGGAAAATCACAAAATATTACTATTAAAGATTCTACTGCTCTTTCAGATGAAGAAATTGAAAAAATGAAAAAAGAAGCAGAAAAGTTTGCTGAAAAGGATAAAAAGAAAGAAAAATTAATTAAGACTAGAAACGAAGCAGATACCCTGATTCATAGTTCTAAAAAGGCTATTGAAGAAGCTGGTGATAAAATTGATAAAAAAGACAAAAAAGAAATTAAAGAAAAAATTAAAGCTTTAAAAGAAGTTAAAGATGATAAGGATATAGACAAAATTAAGGATGCTATAAAAGATTTGTCTAAAGCGGTTCAAAAGGTTGGAACTGCAATGTATGGCAATAAAGGACCTAAGGCTAAAACAGGTAAAGCTGGTGGTACTCAAACTAAACAACAAAAGAAAAAGAAAGATGATGATGATACAATTGAAGGGGAATATGAAGAAAACAACGATGATGAAGAAGATAAAGAAGAGAAAGATTAATAAATAATAACAGATTAAACCCCAAAGCCCTGGGACTCCCCCCAGGGCTTTTATATTGACAAAATTAAATCTTTTTGTTATTTTAAGGGGCAGATAATTACAAAAATATAAATTTAAAAATTATACAAAGGAGGGTTTATGAATTCAGAAAAGAAGGTTAGATTGTCTTTTTTGGGAAAAACATTAATTTCTTTTAGAAGCAACCATCATAAAAGTTTCTTTTTATGGAGTACAGCTATATTTGTTTTTTGTTTGTTGGGTGGTTTTATTGGATTAAATATTGCTAAAGCTTTATCTAAAGAAAAGGATTTAGTTAATTTTTTATCTTTAATGCCGTTTTTTGTAATTGGAGGTAGTCATTTATTTGTTTTTTTTATGGCTATAAAAAAAACTAAATTCGGGAAAAGAAGCACTTATACCTTTTCAGTTGATTGTATATGGTTTAATGCTTTAATGTTTGCTATTTATGCGATCTTAATTGTCACTTTTGCTTTAGTATTTTAAATATTAAAAAATTAAAAGGTGAAAAAATTCACCTTTTATTTTTTTGAAAACTTGTTATAATAAGTTTTGTATGACTGCAAAAAAACTTAAAATGTTTATTTTATCATTATTTGTGATTGCTTCCTCTTTTTTATTTTGGTGGAAGTTGTCATTGTTTACCTATAGTGCGAGTTTGTCGCGTCTTGTTTTAATTGGAATATTTTCATTGCTTTTTCTTTGTTTTTCTTTGATTTTTATGGTTTTGGTAGATAATAGAAATATTTTGTTTGTAACTTACATGATAGTTTTGGGGTTATTCTTTTTATTTTTTCAAGCCCATGGCTTAGAATTGCAAGTTTATATTAGCGCTCTTTTATTGTTTTTAGGATTATTTGTTTTAGGTTATGAATTTATTAGTAAAGAAGAAAAAGAACGAAGACATATTTCATTAAGAAGGATTTGGAAAAGAGGCTTACCAATTTTAATTATAGGGTTATCTTTAATTATTGCAGTAGTTTATTATTTTAATCCTCTTTTAAAGATTAAACAAAAGAAAGTGGAAATTCCAACTCAGTTTTTTAGTACTGTTATGACCCCTTTTAAAAGTATTATTAGACAAACTATACCCTTTTATCAACCAGGTATGACAATTGATGAGATGATTATTACTAGTGAGAGTATGAAAAATCCTAGTATCATGGCTAATATTTCTCCTGATACAATAAAGAACATTAAAAAAGAATTAAACCAGACAGATTTTGAAAATTTAGATACTAGTCAATTACTTGAAAATAAAGAATTTTTAAAAATGCTTTCAGGTCAATTAAAAGAAAATGTTCCTGATAGCGCTTTAGAAGAAAAAAAACAAGAAATAGAAGACTCTTTAGGAGTGAAAGTAAATGGGGATGAAACGCTTGATGATATAGTAGCTGGTATGATTAATGATAAATTATCTAATTTTATAGGTCCTTACACCAAAGAAGTTTCAATTTTAATTGCAGTGGCTTTGTTTTTATTTCTGAGATTTTTATTTGGTCTTTTAGGTTTTATAATCATTATATTTTCTCGTTTAATAATAAGACTTTTAATAGTTTTAAAGGTGGTTGAAATAAAAGAAGCGCAAGTTTCAAAAGAATTTCTTAGATTATAATACAAATTCATTCAATTCGATCCCTTAGTTGGGGTTGAATTTTATCTATTGTCAAAAAAACAATTTTTTGTTAAGATAAAACAAATAATTTAATATAAATTTATGTCTAAAAAGAAAAAAAAGAAATCAAAAAAGAAATCAAAAAAGAAAAAAACCAAAAACAAGAAAAAAGCTAAAAAAAGTAAGAAAAAATCAAAAAAGAGTAAGAAAAAATCAAAAAAGAGTAAGAAAAAATCAAAGAAAAAAGCTAAAAAGGGAAAGAAGAGTAAGAAAAAAGCTAAGAAAAGTAAGAAAAAATCAAAGAAAAAAGCTAAAAAAAGTAAGAAAAAAGGGAAAAAAGAAGAATGTAAAGCTACAGGTAAAAGAAAATCAGCTGTTGCTAGAGTTTGGCTTTTTTCAAATGGCAGTGGTGAGATAACAGTTAATGGCAAAGATATTAAGGATTTTTTTCCAAACCTTAAAAGTCAAAATCTGATTTTTGCTCCTTTAAAACATTTAGGTAAAGAAAATGATTTTGATCTTAAAATTA
>CAZGUY010000010.1:0-11141 GCA_964528795.1 uncultured Gammaproteobacteria bacterium | reverse complement strand
ATTTTTGCTCCTTTAAAACATTTAGGTAAAGAAAATGATTTTGATCTTAAAATTAAAGTAAAAGGTGGCGGCTTTAACGGTCAAGCAGAGGCAACTCAGCTAGGTATTGCTAGAGCCTTGGAAAAGTATGAACCAGAATGGAGAAAAAAACTCAAAAGTAAAGGATTCTTGTCTCGTGATGCTAGAGTTAAGGAAAGAAAAAAACCTGGCCTTAAAAGAGCCAGAAGAGCTCCTCAATGGAGAAAGCGATAAATTCTTGTTTGAAGGTTTTTGTTTTTAATAAGATTAAGAAACTTTAAGTTTCGTGAATTTACTTATTTATGTTTTCAGCCGCTAAAAATAGTTTTTACTTATTTATTGCATATGTTTACCAAAAGGGGATAGCCCTTTTTTATTTCATATTTTTAGCTCGTTATTTAGGAGCAGATAATTTTGGCAAATATACTTTTGCTATTTCTTTTATGACTTTGTTTTCGGTTGTTATTCAGTTTGGAATTTTTAAAGTAATAGCTAGAGAAGTAGCAAGAGATAAAAAAAAGATTAAAAAATATCTTGGAAGCGCCATGTTTTTTAATGTGGTAGCTGGAATTTTGGTTTTAGGTACAGCTTATTTAATTATTAATTTAACTTCTCACCCTAGGATGACTAGGGTGTTTGTTTATTTTGCGGGTTTGATGGTATTTTTGGATGCTTTAACAATGTGTATTTATCATGTTTTTAGGGGAGTTTTAAATTTAAAATATGAAGCAATTGGAATTATAGTCCATAAAACCGTTATGATTGCTTTAGGTCTTATTTTTATGAAGTTGGGAATGGATGTGATTTGGATGATTTTACCTTTAGTATTTGCTAGTTTAGCTTATTTTGTTAATGCAGTTTATTTTTTAAAGAAAAAATTAAATCTTTGGCCCTTGCCACGGTTTAATAAAAAGATTTTAACAAACCTTTTAAAGATTGCTTTCCCTTTCTTTTTAGCAGCTATTTTTAGTAAGATTTTTGCAACGGCTGATAGTATAATCCTTTCATTTTTAGGGGGAGACAAGTATGTCGGATGGTATATGTCGGGTCAGAAAATAATTGTTGCTTTTTTACTTTTAATAGCAGGCTCAATTAATGGAGCATTATATCCATCTTTTAGTTATTGGTATGTAAGGTCTAAAGAAAAGTTAAAAAAGATTTTCCATAAAGGCATTTTTTACCTTTTGTTTTTAGGGGTACCTTTAGTGTTTGGGATTATAATTTTGTCTAAACCTGTAATTCTTTTCATTTACGGCAAAGAATATATTAATGCTCAACCTGCTATGATAGTTTTGGCTTGTTCTTTGCCTTTTATGTTTGTAGACTATGTCTTAGCTAGCACTTTAAATGCTTGCGATAGACAAAAGACTAATACTAAGATAAGAGGAATAAGCGCTTTCATATTTATCGGCTTAAATTTTTTGTTGGTTCCAAAATTTTTACATGTAGGAACTGCTGCTTCTCTTTTAATTAGTATGATTATTTTGGTGAGTATAGAACTTTGTTTTGTTAAAAATATTGTAGATATTGAAGTAGGTTATTTCTTTAGAAAATTTCTATTAATTATTATTGCCAGTCTTGGTATGTCATTAGCAATTTATTTTTTAAAGGATAAGGTTCATATCTTAGTTAGTGTTTTAGCTGGTATTTTATCATACGGGGCTTTGTCTTATATATTAGATCTTATAAATAAAAAGGACTTAATATTTTTAAAAAACGTTTTTAATTTTAAAAAAGATTAAATTATGAATTTAGAAATTGTAATGTTTAACATGTCTTGTTTTTCTGAATGGCAAAAGGGTATTTCTAATAGAAACTATCAAGTTTTTAAAAAGCTAACTAAAAATCCAAAAGTTAAACGTATTGTATTGGTTGATTTTTTACCCTTTACCTTAAAGAGAGCAATTCGTAATTGGTTAGAAAATATTTTATATAGTCCAATTTCTCAAAAAGGCAAGAAAGTAAAAACAATTGATAAGAGTTTTACTAGCCAAATGACCAAACTAAAGGGTTATGATTGCGAAGTGTATGTTTTTTCAACAATATTGTCTTTGTTTTCTGATAAATTGGTTTCTAAAAAATTAAATAAATTATTAAATAAAATTTCTACCAAAAATGGAAAAGATACTAAAAGGGTGATTTGGTCTTATTTCCCCATGACAGTTGATTATTTTAAAAACATGACTAAAGATTTAACTGTTTTTGATGCAGTTGATAATTGGATCTATCATGAGTCTTTTAGTAAGTTTAGGGATACTTTAAAAACTAATTATGAAATAATTTCTAATAAATCTGACTTAATTTTTACAGTAGCTAAGCCCTTAGTTAAGTTTTTTAAAAAAATGGGCAGGGAAAATCAGATTTATTGGATATCAAATGGGGTAGATTTAGAACATTTTGAAAAGGCTAAAGGTTTAAGAAAAAAAGATTTGCCTAAAGGTATAAAATCTCCTATTATAGGTTATATAGGGACAATCCAAAATAGATTTAGGGTTGATTTGGTAGAATATTTAGCTAATAAAAATCCTGATAAATCATTTTTGCTGGTTGGTCCTGTTTGGTCAGGAGTGGATATAAAAAGATTAAAATCTATGCCTAATGTATTTACTACAGGAAGGGTAAAGTACAAAAAAGCGCCTAAATATTTAAAATCTTTTGATGTTGGAATTATACCTCATAAAACCAATCGCTTTATAACTTATACTAATTCCTTAAAAGCTTTAGAATATTTGGCATGTGGCAAACCGGTTGTGACTACGCCTGGTTCTGGAGTAGAAAGGTTTGATGATTTAATGGAGATTGTTAATGATAAAGAATCCTTTAACAAAGCTATTCAAAAGGTTTTAAAAGAAAGTGATAAAGATAAGAGCAAAAAAAGAAAAAAAAGATTAAAACAATATGATTGGAAGTTTAAAACAGATAAAATGATAAATATCATAATGGAGGAATTAAAGAATAAATAATTTAAAGTTTTTATGGTTAATCAAATGACAAACCAAGGTAAAATGAAACTTTCTATTATAGTAGTTAATTGGAATGTCAAACCTTTGCTTGGACGTTGTCTTTTTTCGGTTTTTAAAAACATTAAAAATTTTAATTATGAAGTTATTGTAGTTGATAATAATTCAAGTGATGGTAGTAAAGATTTTTTAACAATGCTTTCTAAAAAAAGAGAAAGATTAAGACTTATTTTAAATGATAAAAATTTAGGTTTTGCTACAGCTAATAATCAAGCCCTAAAAAAGGCGCAAGGAGAATATATTTTATTTTTAAATCCTGATGCTGAAATTCGTTCTGGAACAATTAAAAAAATGGTTCAAAAAATGGATCAAGATAAAGAAATTGGCGTTTTAGCTCCTAAAATTTTAGGAGTTAATGGAAGACCTCAACCCTCAGTAAGAAGCTTTCCAAGTACCCGGGCTCAACTTATGATATTTTTAAAATTACATCATTTATTTCCTAAGGCTGGGGTTTTGAAAAAATACTTTAAACATAATTTTGATTATAATAAAAGGCAAGAAGCTGAGCAGGTAATGGGAGCTGCCTTTTTAACCAGACAAAGCGTTTTAGATGAAGTAGGGGACTGGGATGAAAATTTCTTCTTGTGGTTTGAAGAAGTGGATCTTTGTCAAAGAATTAAACAGGCAGGTTGGAAAATAATTTATGACCCTGAAATGTCTGTTTTTCATCATGGCGGAGAAAGTTTTTCTAAAATGCTAACTGTTAAAAAACAAATGATTTATAATAAAAGTGCTATTTATTATTTTAAAAAGCATGGTAAATTTAAACATTATTGGCCCCTTTTAATTTTGTATCCTTTAAGCATTTTTATTAGCTTTATTGTTCAAATTTTAAATATTTCTAAAGACTATGAACCTCCAAGAAAAGATTAATAATATCTTTTTCAATAAAAAAATTAGGTATATTGTTTATGCTTTTTTAGGATTTCAGCTCTTGTCCATTATAGGTGATGTTTGGTCAAGTGTTTCCTCATTAGTTTTTGTTAGTTTAGTATTGATAACAGCTTATTTATCTTTTAAAAATATTGAATTTGGCTTTTTAATATTAGTATTTGAGTTTGTAATGGGGCATGGTGGGCATTTGTTTGAATTTATGGGGCTATCTATAAGGTCAGCCCTTTTTATTTTAGTAATGGCTATTTGGTTTTTTAAAAAGGTTAAAAATAAAGACTTTGAATTTTTAAAGCCCAAATCCCCGATTTTGATAGTTTATTATTTATTTTTATTCTTGGTGGGTTTTGGCTGTTTGAATGGTTGGTTTGGGGGTAATGGTATGTTGGCTATTAAAGATACAATAAATTATTCCTTTTTACTTTTAGCTTTGCCTTTAATAGAGCTAGTTAAAAAAGAAAAGTTTTTAAAGAATTTATTTTTAGTAATAGTGGCTGGTACGGTAGGTATAGCTATAGAAACTTTTGTAGTCTTTTTAATATTTGCTTTTAATTTAGCTCAAGTTCATGACGTGTTTTATTGGTGGTGGCGAGATGTGGCAATTGGAAAAGCTACTTTTACAAAGGATAATTTCTTTAGAATTGTTACTCCAGCCCATGTTTTTATTTTACCCGTTTTTATAGCTTATCTTAGTTTATATTTTTCTAAGATTAAAAATAAAATAAAACAAAAAAAAGATATTATAATCTTAGGTTTGCTTTCTAGCTTTTGTCTTTTATTAAATTTTTCAAGAGCTTATTTTTTAGGGGTAATAGCTGGTTTAATTGTTTTAAAAACAAAAATTAATTTTAAAAAGTGGTTAGTTTTTTCCTTGGTGGTCGTTTTAATTATGGTAGCTCAATTTAGTCTGCTTTACGGTATAGCAAGTGGAGGAGATATAATAGCTGGAACAAGTTTGTTTGGTAAAAGAATGGAAACCTTAACTCAACCCCAGGATGAGCTTAGTTCTTTGACTAGGCTTGTGATTTTACCTGATTTATTATCCGATATTTATCAAAGACCAATATTTGGTAAGGGGCTTGGTTCAAAAGTAGGTTATCCTGATCCTTTGTCTGGTGATTACAAATTTACCTTTCATGTAGATTGGGGTTATTTAGAGATTTGGTTAGAACTTGGCTTTTTAGGTTTAATTACTTATTTATTTTTGTTAGGATCTATATTTTATAAAGGTATTCAAAAAGCTAAAAAATCTAGTAATGAATTTAATAAAAGATTATACATTGGTTTATCAGCTGGTCTTTTAGGTTTATTTGTGGCTAGTCTTGGAGGACCATTTCTATTTCATCCTTTAGGGATTTTATATATAGTAGTTAGTTTAGCTTTAGTTTTAAAATGAAAAAATTATCAATTCACATTGTAACCTTTAATAGTAGACAGTTTATAAAATACTGTCTTGATTCTATATTTCAAAGTGATTTTGATGATTTTCAGGTTTTTATAATTGATAATAATTCTTGTGACCAAACAGCTGAATTTATAAATGAAAATTATTCAAAACAAAAAAAGGATCAAAAGCTTTTTGTAGTAAGAAATAGAACAAATAAAGGATTTTCAGCTGCTCATAATCAAGCTCTTAATATAACTGATTCTGAATATGTTTTAGTTTTAAATCCAGATACTATTTTAAAACCAGACTTTTTATCAAAGTTAGTAGGATTTATAGACAAAGATAGAACCTTAGGGGCAGTAACTGGTAAATTATTAAAAGCTAAAATGGAAGACATTGAATTAGAACAAGTTGAGAAAACAAATATTATAGATACAACTGGTTTAAAAGTTTTAAAGTCGCACAGAGTAATAGATAGGGGAGAAGGCCAAAAAGATGATAATAGTATAAAAACAGGCCCAGTTTTTGGTGTATCAGGCGCTTGTGCTCTTTACAGGCGCAAAGCCTTAGAAGATGTAGTGGTTCCAGTTGGTAATTCTTATGAATATTTTGATGAAGACTTTTTTGCTTATAAGGAAGATGTAGATTTGTCTTGGAGAATGCGTCTTTTTGATTGGGATATAAAGTATTTTTCAAAAGCAGTTGCTTATCATTTTCGATCAGGCGCTCCAGTTGGTAAAAGATTTGATAAGCCGGATTTTATTCAAAAATTATCTTATAGAAATCATTTATGGATGCTTTTTAAAAACTCTCTTCTTTTGTGTTTTATGTCTCGTATTTTTCATATTTTATGGTATGAAATATGTAAGAAATTTTATCTTTTATTTACTCATCCTGTTTTGTTTTTAAAATCTATTATTTCGTTTTTTAAAGGTTTTAAAAAAATATATCAAAAAAGAAAGTATATAATGACTAATAAAAAGTTAGAAGTGGATGATATTTGTTCTTGGTTTAATAATTAAATTATGGTTTCAATTGTTATTGTAAACTACAATCAAAAAAATTTATTAAAACTTTGTCTTAAAAATATATATAAGGCTAATATAGATTTAGATTTTGAAATTATTATAGTTGATAATAATTCTAAAGATAGTAGTAGAGAATATTTGAGTAATTTATCAAAAAAAGAAATTTCTGTAATTCAGAATAATAAAAATCTTGGTTATGCTAAGGCAAACAATCAAGCTATAAGACAAGCTGGCGGAGATTATATTTTAATGCTTAATCCTGATGTAATAATTCAAAAAGGGGTAGTTGAAAAATTACAAAACTTTTTAAAAGAAAATGAAAAAGTAGCTATGGTTGGACCTCAAATTTTAAATCCTGATAAAACAATTCAAAATTCATGTTGTCGTTTTCCAAAAATTTATACCCCGGCTTTAAGAAGAACATTTTTAGGTAAATTGCCAATTTTAAAAAAAGAAATAGATCGTTATTTAATGAAAGATTTTAATCATAAAAGTAAAAGAAGTGTAGATTGGATGATAGGGGCTTGTTTAATGTTAAAAAGGGATGTTTTAAAAGAAATTGGTTTTTTAGATGAAAGATATTTTTTGTATTTTGAGGATATAGACTTGGCAAGAAAAATAAAAAAAGTTGGTAAAAAAATTTATTATTTACCTCAAGCTAAGGTAATTCATTTTCATCAAAGATTGTCAGCTCACAAAAGATTTTGTTCAAAGGTTGTTTTGACTCATATTCTAAGTGGGATAAAATACTTTTTAAAATGGGGGATTGACTAAATTGTTATTTTAAGATAGAATAAAGTAAGTATTCGGGGACGAAAAAGGTGTGGAAACTTAGTTCCCACATATTTGTTCCCACATATTTCCACATATTCTATATAGGGAACTCAATTTCTCAAGAGAATAAGAATTTAATATTTTGTTTAGTATTTAGAATTTAGAGATTAGAATTTAGAGATTAGTATCGGGGGTCGTCTAATGGCAGGACAGGGGCTTTTGGTGCCTCTAATGAAGGTTCGAATCCTTCCCCCCGAGCCATTTTAACCTCCTAACAGGTGACACCTGCGAGGAGGTGATATTTTTTTAACAAGGATTCGAACCAGAAAGGGGTCGGGGAAACATGAATTGTTTTCCTAGATATGGAGGTCTTTCCTCCGTCAGGAGGTGAGACCTCCAAGATAAATAAATCTCTTCTTTGACTAGGTTGAATCTGGTCACTGGTCAACTCAAAATTATTAAAGCTGAGAAATAATCTTCTCAGCTTTTATTTTGATATAATTGAATTTACTTTTTTAATATATTCTTTACTAAGCGAAATTATTTTTTTACTTTCTGCTTTTGAAACTATAGTAGGATAGATAGACTTTTTTGTTGTTTATGGATATTAAAGAATTTCATAGCTAGAGCACCCCTTGGGAAGAGGCTGCCCACAGTTACTTCGTGTATCTTTTTTTCTTTATTTTTATCTGAATAAATTTCCCTAATAAGGGGTCTGTATTTCTTATCTTCAAAATGGATATGAATTGTCTCGTGCCAGATAAGACACATTACATGCTGAATAGATTTTTGTGTTGGTTCATATTGAGATAATGCAACCATAATATCATTGTGACGCCCTGTTGCAATGCCGCCCATTTTTTCTGTCCCAGATAGCATAATATAGACATTTACATATTTATCCTCAGAGGATAAATTAGTGTTATAGAGAGTATTAAGTGTTTTAAAAATTTCATCTTTATTTTTCTCAACCGGTAAAGCCTTTTTCCATTTTTTTATATTAGGAAGGTCTTCTTTGTAAATCTTTTCAAATGGATTTTTAAGCACCTTGTAGGATTCAACCAATCTGTCGTGTTCTTTTATTGGTGTAAGGTATTCCAATGGGTTGTCCTTTTCAAAAAATGCTTCTCTAAAAAAGTTTTTACCATGCTTATGGTCAATACAAGCTTTTTTAAAATTTCTTAAAGCCCGCTTTTCTTTTTTAGAAAAACCCCCTAGTCTTGATTCCCAAAACTCCCGAATTTTTTTAAATCTAGGTATAGGTTTCCAACCGGAAGAAATTTCAGCAAAACGTAGGAAATTAGACCATTTGTTGTATTTAATATTAAATTTCATAAATATTGACATTAAACGTTTATTATTGTATACTAAAATAGGTTAGTTCTTTTAAATTTAACAGTAAACAAGGAGGCAAAAATGAATATTCAGAATCAAAATAAAGTGAAGAAAGAAATCGAAAGAAGTAAACGTTTTGTTAATAAAAGACCCGCTCCTATTATTAGATTAGTTGGGGATTATTGTAACCTTAATTGTTCATATTGTTTTCATCATCTTGACAATCAAAGAGATAGACATGTAATCTCAGAAGATTTACTTGAAAATTTTTTGCGTGAGTACATGAACTTATTTAATGGCAATTTGACTTTCCACTGGCATGGTGGCGAACCATTAATGGCAGGATTATCCCTTTTTCAAAAGATTATTGAATTTGAGAATAAATATTCTAATGATGACCAGGAAATACGTAATGCTATACAGACTAATGGTACTCTTATAAACGATAAATGGGCAAAATTTTTGAAAAAACATAATTTTAAAGTAGGGTTAAGTTTAGATGGCGATAAAAAAGCTCATAATCGTTTTAGGAAACGTAGGAATGGTAATGGAACATTTGAGCGAGTAATTAAAGGACTAAAGACATTGCGGAATCATGGTATTGAGCCAGGTGTTATTCAAACTTTAACTCATACCATCTCTAAAAGGGCTAGTGAATATTTTGATTATTTTGTAAATATATTGAAACTAAAAGGATGGGCAGTGAATTGGTATTTTGATTGGAATAATAGTAATAGAGAAATGAAAGGTGAAAGTATTACCAACAAGGATATGATAAGAGTGATGAAAGACTATATTGATCTTTGGTTAAAAGAAGATAATCCAGATCTTAGAATAAGAGAAATTGATAAATTATTGTATGCTTTAAAAGGATATACTCCTTCTATTTGTAATTTTTCTGGATCCTGTCCCAAGTATATTTCTTTTGAGTATAATGGAGATATTTATTTGACTTGTGGTCGGCCATCTAGTCCAGATTGGGCTTTCTTAGGTAATATTGGTAAAAATTCTTTGGATACGATATTAAAAAATGATAAAAGAAAAAAATATGCGAAAGAGATTGTTCCCAAAGATCCAGAGTGCCTTAATTGTAAATGGTATGACGTTTGCCATGCTGGATGTCCTTTTATGAGAAATGGTGGAGTTGATGGAAAATATGCTTTTTGTGAAGCTAGGAAGGAATTATTTTCCTACCTTGACGAAAAGGTTGAATCAATCCAAGAAGACTAATCTATAATTATAAAAGAAAGGAGGTGAAAAATCATGGCTCGCGGTACTAAAGCCTTAAATGGTGCGTTAAAGAGAATCGATTCAGATCTTCGATCTAGGGGCATTAACCCAAATGGTAGTTCAGCCCAAAATGATAAAAATGTTAAGTTATCTGACAATTTCTCAAATGACGAATATATTGATTGGGCCGATACTTTTCCGGACACGCATCCTGAGCAGCCTAGTTAAGATTTCTCCTAGATAAAATTTGGGTCGTAATGATCAAATGGGCTACAGAGAATCTGTAGCCCTTTTTATTTAGAGTGGATTAATTGGTGTAATGTTTGAATGTACTCTTTGTCAAAATATTTTTCTTGTTCAATATACCTTTTACTAAGAGTGACAATTTTCTTGCTTGTTTTTTTAGAAATTGTAGGGTGGATAGGTTCTTTCATGTTTTTATTAATATTAAAGAAATTTTTTCCCAATATACCTTTTGGAAAGAGGCTGCTAGTAGTGAATTCTTTAATTTTAGATCTATCTTTTTGTGGTATGGATAGTTTTTCAATAAGGGGAGCATAATAACCAACTTCAAAATATAAATGTGTAATTTCATGCCATATTAAAGCCATTATGTGATTGATTGCTTCTTTGCTCCTTGATTGTTGAGAAATTTCAACGGTGATACTTTTATTATCAATGTTAGCGCCCCCACCTGTTTGACTTGGACTAGACATCAAAAGATAAATATCAATTTGTTGGGATCTCGGAGAAGTCTTATAAAGGTTACTTAATATTTTACAAATCTTTTTTATTTTTGATGGATCCGGCTTTGTTTTAAGGGTTTTCTCCCATTTCTTTAATTTTGGTAAATTTTTTTTAAAGATGATTTCGAATTTATCTTTAAAAAGGTTAAATATATTTTGTAAGGTATTATATTGTTTATGGGACAAATTATCTTTTAGGTAAGACCAAGGGTCTTCTTCTTTGAAAAATGCTTTTTCAAAAAAACTTTTATATTTATATTCTGAGCGGATATTTTTAAAATTTTTTAATGCCACTTTTTCAATAGAGGAAAAATCTTCCAATTGTTCTTTCCAAAATTTATTATGTTTTTCTCTGTAGTGTTGGGAATCCCATTTGGATAAATTCTGGATAAAAAAATAAAAATTTCCCCACTTTTTAATAAAAATTTTGAATTGCATAAAATTAATAAATTTAAATTAATGATTTATTGTTAGTATAATATAGTTTAGCCTATTGATAAATTTTATTTATAAAAATATACAATATTTGCAAGCACCTTTGATCTTGATATAATTGAGTTTATTTTTTTAATATAAATAGCAACAGTAATGTAATTTTATTATAACATCTTTTAAGATAGAATAAAGTAAGTATTCGGGGGTCGTCTAATGGCAGGACAGGGGCTTTTGGTGCCTCTAATGAAGGTTCGAATCCTTCCCCCCGAGCCATTTT
>CAZGUY010000009.1:7593-29448 GCA_964528795.1 uncultured Gammaproteobacteria bacterium | reverse complement strand
TTAATTTTAAAAAAAGCTCTCAAAAAGATAGTTTTTTTTCTAAGATGAAAAATGCTATTCAAACCACAGATCAATCTTATCAAAAGTCAAAATTAAAAGACTTATTAGATTTAAACAATTCTAATAATATAAATATAAACAAATTAAAAGACAAAGTGTTACAAAAATATGTCAAAGAAAAAATCAAAGAAGAAAAATAAAAAGAAAAAAAAGGACGAAGAAAATAAAAAGGATGAAAAACAAGAAGAAAATAGATCTAATGAAAAACCTGTTTCTTTAAAAGAAGAGGTAGAAGATTCTTATATTGATTATGCAATGAGTGTTATAGTTTCAAGAGCTTTGCCAGATGTAAGAGATGGCTTTAAACCAGTTCATAGAAGAATACTTTATGCTATGCATAAAATGGGATTAACTCATGATGGAAAGCACAGAAAGTCTGCTACAGTAGTTGGTGAAACCCTTGGAAAGTTTCATCCTCATGGTGATGCTTCAGTATATAGTTCTTTAGTAAGAATGGCGCAAGAGTTTTCATATAGATATCCAATGGTTAATGGTCAAGGTAACTTTGGTTCAATTGATGGTGACAGTGCTGCTGCTTACCGTTATACAGAGGCAAAATTAACTAAAATAGCTGAAGAAACACTTAAAGATATTGATCAAGAAACAGTTGACTTTGATGCTAATTATGATGGCACTATTGAAGAACCTCAAGTTTTACCAGGTCTTTTGCCTTCTCTTTTAGTAAATGGGGCGATGGGTATTGCAGTAGGAATGGCTACTAAAATTCCACCCCATAATTTGGGAGAAATTTGTGATTTAGTTTTACTTTTAATTGATAAGCCTGAAGCAGATATTGATGATCTATTTGAACACTTTAAAGGACCTGATTATCCAACTGGTGGTATTACTTTTAATGTTGATAAAATGAAAGAGACTTATGCCTCTGGAAAAGGACCTATTATTACAAGAGCAAAAACTGAAATCGTAGAAAGAACTAAAAATAAACACCGCATTGTTGTTACAGAACTTCCCTATATGACAAATAAGGCAAAACTTTTATCTAAGATTGCTAAATTAATTAAAAATAAAGATAAAAGGTTTAAAAACGTTCAAGATGTTAGAGATGAATCGGATAAGCAAGGGATTAGGGTAGTGTTTGATTTAAAAAAACAAGCTTATCCTGAAAAAGTACTAAACAATTTATTTAAAGCAACAAATTTACAACGTACTTTCCACGTTAATATTGTAGCATTAAAAGATGGTATTCAACCTAAGGTATTTACCTTAAAAGAATTAGTACAAGAATATATAAACCATAGAAAAGAAGTTGTTAAACGAAAGACAAAATATAATTTAGTTAAAACTAAAAAAAGAATTCATGTTTTAGAAGGACTTGTAACTGCAATTGATTACATTGATGAAATTATAAAATTAATTAAAAAATCAAAAGATAAATCAGCTGCTCAAGACAAATTAATGAAAGAATATGATTTAAGTGAAGTTCAAGCTAAAGCAATTTTAAACATTCGTCTTCATAGATTAGCTAATTTAGAACAGAAAAAGATTAGAGACGAATTAAAAGATAAAAAAGAATTAGCCAAAGATTTACAAGATATACTAGACAAACCAAAAAGAATTCTAGACATTATTAAAAAACAAACTAAAGAATTAAAAGAAGAATATGACAATGGTCGAAAAACTCAAGTAGTAGAATCAGGTATTAAAAAGTTTAATCAAGAGGATTTAATTCCTGATAATCCTGCTATTGTTATTCATACTAAAGGTGGTTATGTAAAAAGAGTATCTCCTCAAAGCTTTAGATCTCAAGCTCGAGGAGGAAAAGGGATTAAAGGCATGAATTTAAAAGAAGAGGATCAAATAAGTCATATTTTATCTACTAGCACTCATACCCGACTTTTATTTTTCACTTCTAAGGGAAGAGTATTTCAGTTAAAAACCTATGAATTACCTCAATCTACTCGAACTGCCAGAGGTAAGGCTTTGATAAACTTTTTAGAGCTTGATAAGGACGAAAAAGTATCTGCTATGTTACCAGTTTCTGATTTAGAAAAGTATGATTATCTTGTTATGGCAACTAAAGATGGTAAAACTAAAAAAGTGCCAGTTGATGACTTTAAAAAAGTGAGAAGAGCTGGTCTTATTGCTATAAGTCTTAAAAAGGGTGATGAGTTGGGTTGGGTAAAACCTACTACTGGTAATGATGAAATAGTTTTGATTTCTAACAAAGGTAAAGCAATTAGGTTTGATGAAGATGAGCTTAGACCAATGGGAAGGAATGCTCAAGGAGTAAAGGGTATGAAATTGAAAAAGGGTCATCTTGTTAGCATGGATGTAGTACCAGGTTCTGGTGAAGAAGAAGATTATAAACTTTTTGTTGTAATGGAGAATGGGTTTGGAAAAATGACAGAAATGAAAGAATATCGAGCTCAATCAAGAGCTGGGGTTGGTATTAAAACAGCAGATGTAACTAAAAAAACTGGCCCTGTAGTTGGAGGTAGAGTTATAGAAAAAGAAAAAGGTGATTTATTATTAGTTTCTAAAAAAGGCCAAATTATAAGAACTCCTTTAAAAGATGTTTCTACTATAGGAAGAGCAACTCAGGGAGTTAAACTTATGAGATTTAAAGAGTCAAATGATAAACTAACTTCATTTAATATAATGGAGTAAAATGAAAGAACTTATTCAAAAACTTATTGATAAAGGTTATTTGAAATCAGATAGAATTATAAATGCTTTCCAAGAAATACAAAGAAAAGATTTTATTCCTGAAAAATATAAAGATCAAGCAAATAAAAATTTTCCCATTTCTATAGGTGAAGGACAAACTATTTCTCAACCTTTAACAGTGGCTTTTATGTTAGAACTTTTGTCTCCCAAAAAAGGAGACAAGGTTTTAGATATTGGCTCTGGTTCTGGTTGGGTTACAGCTCTTTTATCTCATGTTGTAGGAAAAAAGGGAAAGGTTTTTGCTTTAGAAAGAATTCAGAAATTAAAGAATTTTGGTAAAGATAATGTTTCTAAATATAATTTTGTAAAATCAGGCAGAGTTAAATTTTACTTACGAAGTGGTTATAAGGGTTTAGAAGAAAAAGCTCCATTCGATAGAATTCATATAGCTGCTGCTGCCCGGAAAGTTCCTGAAAATCTTATAAAACAATTGAAAAAGGGAGGGAAAATGATTATACCGATAAGAGACAATAATGATCTTGTTTTAATAACAAAAACTAAAAAAGGAATAAATCGTAAATCATTTCACGGTTTTACTTTTGTTCCCTTAGTAAAAGATTCTTAGATATTATGTTTAATTTTGATAAGAGAAAAATTATTATACTTATAAGTTTATTTATCTTATTAATTTTACCGCCTAGGACTAAAGCTATTGAGAAATCCAAAGGGGCGGATAGTCTTTTAATTAAACTAAAAGCAAGTGAAAAAATTTATAAAGTTGAAAAGATTTCTGGCTATAACATATCAGATTGGCAAGAGCAAGTTTTAAAAATACCTACTATTGAATGGGCAGAACCTAATTATAGACTTGAAAGCAGTTTTTTACCGGCCGACCCCCTTTATGATAAACAATGGTATTTAGATAAAATAAAAGCTCCTCAGGCTTGGGATTTTACTAAAGGCGGTAATAAAGATATTAAAATTGCTGTTTTAGATACAGGGGTTGATATTGATCATCCTGACCTTAAAGACAATATCTGGGTTAATAAAGATGAAATAAAAGGAGATGGAAAAGACAATGATAAGAATGGCTACGTTGACGATATTAATGGTTGGGACTTTGTAAATGATGGGCCTGACCCAAACCCTAAATTTAATGAGGAATATACTGAAAGTGGTATCCATCACGGTACTTTAATTGCAGGTGTTGCAGCTGCTCAAGGCAATAATGGTGAAGGAGTAACAGGCTTAGCTTGGAAAAATACTATTATGCCTCTTAGGGTTTTAGATAGTCAAGGAGGAGGTAATGTGGAGGAAGTTATTAATGCTATAAATTATGCAGTTGATAATGGAGCTAAAGTAATTAATTTAAGTTTTGTTGGAACTGATAAAAGTTATTTTTTAAAACAAACCCTTAAAAAAGCTTGGCAAGAAGGAGTAACAATAGTGGCAGCAGCAGGTAATGAAAGAGGAACAGACCCTATTGATTTAGATGAAAAATCAAATTATCCAATTTGTTTAGATGAAGATGATGATAATTTTATTATAGGAGTAGCTGCTCTAGATAGTTCTGATAAAAAAGCAAGTTTTTCTGATTATGGAACAAAATGTGTAGATGTTTCTGCTCCTGGTAGTCATATTTATGGGGCCTTAGCTCAGAATTCTGATATAGAGGAATTTCAAGATTATTATGGGGGTTATTGGTCTGGTACCTCAATTGCTGCTCCATTAGTGTCTGGTTTAGCTGGGCTTTTATATTCTATTAATCCTTTATTTGAAAATGAACAAATTTATGATTTTATAATCAATAAGGCAGACAGCGTAGAAGTTATGAATCCAGATTTTCAAGGAGAACTAGGTAGTGGTCGTATTAATGCATATGCTAGCCTAGATCATGCTCATAGTCAGATGAAAGTTTTATCAGGGGGTGATTATATTGTAGTAGGAGCTGGACCAAGCGGAGGACCACACGTTAGAATTTTTGATAGTGCTGGTCTTTCTGTTAATGGTTTCTTTGCTTATAACAAAGAGTTCAAAGGAGGTGTGAGTGTTGCAGCTGGAGACATAAATGGAGATGGAATTGATGAAATCATAACAGGAGCTAAGGCAAGTGGTGGACCACATGTCAGAGCTTTTAGTTTAAACGGTACCCCAAAAGCAAGTTTCTTTGCTTATGACAAAGAGTTTAAAGGAGGAGTGAGTGTTGCAGTCGGCGACATAAATGGAGATGGAATTGATGAAATCATAACAGGAGCTGGACCAAGTGGAGGACCACATGTTAGAGCTTTTAATAAAAGTGGAGTTCAACAGGCAAGTTTTTTTGCTTATGGTGATAACTTCAAAGGGGGAGTTAATGTTGCAGCTGGAGACATAAATGGAGATGGAATTGATGAAATAATAACAGGAGCCAAGGCTGGTGGAGGACCACATGTCAGAGCTTTTAATAAAAATGGGGATGTTGAGTTTCAATTTTTTGCCTTTAACAAAGAATATAGAGGAGGAGTTCATGTTTCAAGTGGAGATGCTGACGGAGATGGAACTAGTGAGGTTATAACAAGTGTTGGTTCAGGAGCCTCTTCTTATGTAAGGGTTTTTGATTCAGTGTTTTTACTTTTAAGATTACAATTTTTAGCATACGGAAAAGGTTTTTATAATGGAGTTAATGTGACAGTAGAAGACTTTGATGATGATGGTAAGGTTGAAATTGCTACAGTTCCTTCTTATGGGAAATCTACTCAAATTAAACTTTTTAATTCGCAAGGGGATCAAATATCAGAGTTTTATGGATTTGATCGTGAGTTTATGGGAGGGGCCAGTATAACTACGATGAATTCAAAGGGTTATTAAAATAAAAATAAAATTTAATTTATTAAATTATGAAATTTTCGTGGTCTAAACTTTTAGGTTTAAATGATGATGTTTTATCAAAGGAATCTCAAGAAGTAGAAGTAGTTTATGAAGAACCTAAAACCAAAAAAACTAAAACTAAATCTAAAGCTAAGAAAAAAAAGAAAACCACAAAACTAAAAGAAAGTGATAAAGATTTTGTATCAGCTTCGGAAAAAGGTCAAATTGATATTGATTTATATGAGGATACAAAAAATAATAATTTAGTTATCAAAGCTAAAATTCCTGGTGTTAAAGCAGACGACGTAGATGTAGTCGTAGAACCTGATCTTCTTATTATTAGAGGAGAAAGGTCTTATGAAAGTAGAAAAGATTCTCATCACTATTATTATAGAGAATGTGCTTGGGGAGAGTTTTTAAGAAGGTTGGTATTGCCTTGTCGAGTTAAACCCGAAAAAGTAGATGCTAGTTTAAAGCAAGGAGTTTTAACTATTGTTTTACCAAAAGTTAAAGAAGAGAGTTCTCACGTTGAAGTAAAATAATAAATTTAATTCTTAAAAACTTGTGCTTAAGAGAGTATTTTTTTATACATTTTTAATAATTTTTATTATAGCTGGTTATTTTATTGCTTTTAATAAAATTTTTGCTGATTCTATATTTCCTAGAGTGGAATGTTGTAATAGCTTTAAGATAGGAGCCCTGACAAAGGATCAAGCTGAAGATCTTTTGAATATTTTTATAAAAGAAATTGAAGACGAAAGTTTTAAATTTTATGCTAAAACTCCCGAAGGAGAAAAGCAGGTTACTATCGATCCTCGACTTATTGCTCTTCAAGATCCTGACTTATCCCGTTCTTTAGTTAACTTTCAAGTAAAAGAAACAGTAAATTATGCTTTTAAAATAGGGAGAAAAGGGTCTATTTTTTCTAGGCTAAAAAAAATAATTGAATCTCATTTTAAAAGCACTAATATAGATTTTTTAGTTGAAATAAAAGAAAAAGAATTTAAAAGAATTCTTCAGCGTAAATTTGAAGAAATAGAAAAGAAGCCTATAAATCCTGGTTTTAAACTTCAACAAGGTGAAGTAGTATTAACACAAGGCAAACCAGGGTTTTCTCTTGATTATGATAAAGTAATTAAAGACTTATATCATGATTTGAGTTTATTAAAAAACGAAAAACAAGTTTTACATCTTAAAAAAGAGCAACCAAAAGTAACTGATAGTCAAAAACAAACTTTACTTCAAAAAACAATAAAAATTTCTGATAAAGCCCCTTATAAAGTTTTTTATAAGGATAAAGAATGGTTAATAGACAAAAGTAATATAATAAACTGGCTTCATATTGTTTCAAACCCTCAGGTTAAATTAGCTTTAAAAGAAAATCAAGTTAAAGAGTTTTTAAAAGAAAAAGCAAAAGATATTAATATTCCTCCTCAAAAAGGACGATTAGAAATTGAAAATGGTAAAGTGATAGAATTTAAAGAAAAGAAAAGGGGTCAAATAGTTAATATGGATCAAACCTTTAACTCCTTATCTAAGAATGTATTAAATTCAAATCAAGAAACTAAAATAGTAGTAGATGAAGTTAATCCACCAGCCTTACCAGAAGATTTAAGTAATTTAGGGATTGATGACTTAGTAGGAAAAGGTACATCCAATTTTGCAGGCAGCCCTCAAAATAGACGCCACAATATTAGAGTAGGGATGGAAAAATTACATGGTATTTTAATAAAACCAGGCGAAGAGTTTTCATTAGTTGAAGCCTTAGGGGAAGTTGATAAAAAACATGGATTTTTGCCAGAACTTGTTATAAAAGAAGATAGGACAATACCAGAGTATGGGGGCGGGCTTTGCCAAATTGCCACTACTATGTTTAGAGTTGCATTAGATGCTGGTCTTTCTATTACAGAAAGAAGAAATCACTCTTATCGAGTTCATTATTATGAACCCCCAGTTGGTATGGATGCCACTATTTATATACCAAAACCGGATTTTAAGTTTATTAATGATATGGATCACCATTTACTTTTGCAAGGTGAAATTGATGGTAATAACTTGATTTTTAAATTATATGGCACCCCTGACGGAAGGAAGGTTATAACAGGTGAACCTAAAGTCTTTAATATTACTGAGCCTGGTTCTCCTAAAATTATAAAAACAGATCAATTGCCTCCAGGAGAGCGAAAAAAAGTCGAATCTTCTCATAAAGGAGCCCAAGCCGTGTTTACAAATACTGTTATTTTTGCTAATGGTATTAAAAGAGAAAGAAAATGGCATAGTTATTATAAAGCTTGGCCTGAAGTTTGGATGGTCGGCAAAAAAGAACAAGACAAAGTCGAAGATAATAATTCTAATAACGAAACTAATTAATAAAAATTTATAAATATTTATGAATATAACAGAACTTGCTAGAAAATTAAAAATTACTCCAGAAAAGTTAAAACACGAACTCCCGAAACTAGGTTTTCATATTGGTAAGAAAGCAATTCAAATCCCTGATGAACAAGCCGAAAAAGTTATGAAAGCTTGGAAAAAAAGACAAAAAAAATTAAAAGCTATTAGGCGATTACGTCAAAAGAAAAGTAGTGAAAAGAAAGAAAAAAAGACTACTAAAAAAGAGTCGGAAAAAATAGAAGTGCCTTCTAATATTCAAGTTTATGCTTTGGCTCAAAAATTAGATGTGCCAGTAACTAAACTAATAAGTGAATTAATGAAAAATGGAGTATCAGCTAGTGTGAACGAAGCTCTTGATTTTGAAATTGCTGCTATTGTAGCAGAAAGCTTAGGCTTTGAATTGAAAAAGGTAGATAAAAAAGAAGCTGGTACTAAAAAGAGTCTAAAAAATCAATTAAAAGATATCTTATCATCAGAAAATAAAAAGGATTTAAAACCAAGACCACCAGTGGTTACAGTTTTGGGTCATGTTGATCATGGTAAAAGTTCTATTTTAGATGCTATTCGAAAATCAAAAATTGTAGAAAAAGAAAAAGGTGGTATAACACAACACATTGGTGCTTATCAGGTTAAAAATAAAGAAAGTTTAATCACTTTTATAGATACACCTGGACATAAAGCTTTTCAATCTATGAGGTCTACTGGAGGAGAGGTGGCTGATATTGTAGTACTAGTTATTGCAGCTGATGATAAAATTCAACCCCAAACTTTGGAATCAATTAAAATTATTCAAGAAAAAAATATTCCTTTTGTAGTAGCAATAAATAAAATTGATAAACCTGAGGCTGATATTGAATCCATTAAAAAACAACTTTCTGAAGTTAACTTAATGCCTGAAGACTGGGGTGGAGATGTAATTTGTGTTCCTGTTTCTGCTAAAACTAAGAAAGGTATACAGGAATTACTAGATACAATAAATTTAATAGCAGAAGTAGAAGAAAAAAATTTATTAGCTAATAAAAGTGGAGAACCGTTTGGTATAGTTATTGAAAGTCACAAGGATGAAGGATTAGGTCCAGTTGGAACTTTAGTTTTATATAATGGTACCCTAAAAAAGGGTGATAGAATTATTTTAGGTAAAAGTATAGGTAAGGTAAGATCTTTGATATCTTTTACTGGCAAAAGAATGGAAAAAGTTTTACCAAGTATGCCAGCTCAAGTGGTTGGCTTAAATACAGTTCCTCAGGTTGGAAGTATATTAAAAGTATTTACAAATAAAGATAAATTTAAAAAGAAAGTAAGAGAAATTGAAAAGAAAGATTATAAAAAATCTTCTGAATTTCAGAAAACTAAGCAAAAGGCTACTTCCATGGAAACAGAGCAAACATTGCCCTTAATTTTAAGAGCTGATGTTAGGGGTTCACTTCAAGCTTTAGTTACCTCTTTAAAAGCCTTATCCCTACCTGATGTTGAGGTAAAGATAGTTAAAAAAGGTTTGGGAGATATTACAGAAGCAGATGTTGAACTTGCCTTGTCTGTAAAAGCAAAAGTTTTAGGTTTTGGGGTAGAAGCAAATTCAGCTGCCAAAAAATTAGCTAGTGAAAAAAATATTGATATAAAAACAGATGGTGTAATATATCGTTTAATAAATTATATTCAAGATGAACTTGAAGAACTTGTTCCTGAAAAAACTATTGAAGTACCTTTAGGGGTTATGGAAGTGATTAAGATCTTTAAGGATAATAAAAACAGTATGATAGTTGGTTGTCGAACCCAAAAAGGGAAAATTGAAAATGGTGCCTTAGTAAGAGTTTGGGAAAAAGGAAAATTTGTAGGTTCAAAAAAAGACCTTGATGAAAAAGATTTATCAGGCTTAAAAGGAGAAGGAAGGATTCAAGAACTTCAAATTCATAAGCAAACTACCGACCAAGTAAAAGCAGGTAAAGAATGCGGAGTAAATATTGTTGGAGTTGATATAGAAGAAGGAGATGTAATTGAAGTGTATAAAGAAAAACAAGTTAAAAAAACAAACTAACTTGACTCAGTTAAAATATTAGTTACAATGAAAGACATACATTTAATTAAACTTAATTAAGTTTCAAACATGCTAAGAATTAGATTTAATAGAAAAGGAAAAAAGAATCAGCCATTTTTTAGAATAGTGGTTGTTGAAAGACATAAAGATCCTTTTGGTGATTATTTAGAGGATCTTGGTTTTTATAATCCTTTAACTAAAAAAACTAAACTTAAGGAAGATAGAATTAAACATTGGTTATCTAACGGGGCTAAGCCTACTGGCTCAGTTCATAACTTGTTAGTTTCCAAAGGAGTTATTAAAGGAGAAAAGAAAAAGGTTTCTAAATATAAAAAAGAAAACAATGACGATAAAAAAGAAACCAAAGAACAAGAAGAAGATTCTAAAAAAGAACCAAAAGAAAGTAAAAAAGAAAAAAAGGATCAAAAAGATAGCCAAAAAGAAAAGACTAAAGAAAAACAAGAAAAGAAAGGGAATAAAAAGGATGAAAAGAAAAAAGATAAAGAAAAGGAATCTAAAGAAAACAATAAAGAAAAGGATAGTTCCCAATCCAAAAAAGAAAAAAACAAAGATAAAAACGAAAAAAAGAAAAAAGAGAATAATAAAAAGAAAGACAAAGATTCTAAAGAAAAAAACAAAGAAAAATAAAGTTTATTGACAACTTATCCCTGTTGACAAGATATTTTTAATATATTAGACTAACAATAGTTTCAGTCTTAATGTGGTTTTATTCCACATGTCCGCTAAAAAGGTCGCAAAGACTGATTGAAATGATAAGTATTAATTTTCTAAACGTATGGCAGAAAAACACAAAGACAAGAAGTTTCTTAAATTCATTATAGAACACATTGTTGAACATCCTGAGGATGTTAAGATTGACAGAAAAGTTGACGAAATGGGCGTTCTCCTTTCTTTACATGTTCATGCTGATGACATGGGTCAAGTAATTGGCCGAAAGGGGTCCACAGCTAGAGCTCTTCGAACTTTACTCCGCATTGTCGGACTTAAAGAAGATGCTCGAGTCAACTTAAAGATTGAAGAACCAGAAGGCTCTTCAAAGAAAAAGTCTAAAAGTTCTAAGAAGAAATCTTCTAGCTCTGATGACGAAGACGAGCTAAAGTTATAATAATAGCCCAAAAATTAAAGCAAAGGGCATTGTCTCTTTTTAGAGGTGATGCGCCTTTGCTTATTTAAAATCTTATGATAACTTTTGATATTATTACTATTTTTCCTAAAGTTTTTAAAGAATATTTTAACACTTCTATTTTGGGAAGAGCAAGAGAAAATGGTTTAATAGAAATTAAAGTTCACGATTTACGCGATTTTACAAATGATAAACATAGGACTGTTGATGATCGTCCTTTTGGTGGAGGTCCGGGGATGGTTTTAAAAGTTGGTCCGATATTTAGAGCTTTAAAAGCTATTGAAAAAAAAGAAAAATCGCATAAAGTTCTTTTAACACCAAAAGGAAAACAATTTAACCAAAAAAAAGCAGATAAATTTTCCAAGAAAAAAAGAATCACTTTAATTGCAGGACGTTATGAAGCATTTGATGCAAGGGTTAACCAATTCGTTGATGAAAAAATTTCAATTGGTCCTTATGTCTTGACAGGTGGAGAATTACCCGCTATGATAATTGTTGATGCTGTTTGTAGACTTGTGCCAAATGTGATTGAATCAAAATCTTTAAAAGAAGAAACATATTCGTTAAATAATAAAAAACAAGAGAAAAAGATTGAATACCCTCAATATACTAGACCCGAAATTTTTAAATATAAAGATAAAAAAGACAATATACACGAAATGAAAGTACCAAAAGTTTTGTTATCTGGCAATCATAAAAAGATCAAAGAATGGAAAGAAAAACATGCTCATTAAAATTAAAAGATAATTAATTTCATCTGATTAGTTATTTACTATCAAAAAAGCCTATCAAAGACAGAGATAGGTCTATTATTACACAGGACACTCTTTTATTTATATTCCTTTAAGAGAGTTCGATCCTGGCTCAGGATGAACGCTGGCGGCGTGTCTAAGGCATGCAAGTCAAACGAATCCTTTTTAGGATAAAGTGGCAAACGGGTGAGTAACACATTAATAATCTGCCCTTGAGACGAGGATAACTTTGTGAAAACAAAGCTAATACTCGATGGTCTCACACCCTTTGAAGGGGTTTGAGTAAAGTTTTGCGCTCAAGGAGGAGTTTATGGCTCATCAGGTAGTTGGTAAGGTAAAGGCTTACCAAGCCTATGACGAGTAGCGGGTGTTAGAGCACTGCCCGCCTCATTGGAACTGAGACACTGTCCAACCTCCTACGGGAGGCTGCAGTTAAGGATCTTCCTCAATGGCCGAAAGGCTGAAGGAGCGACGCCGCGTGCATGAAGACGCTCTTCGGAGTGTAAAGTGCTTTTCTGAAGGAAAAAGCTTTTTAAGTTGATGGTACTTCAGGAATAAGCCGCCGCTAACTTCGTGCCAGCAGCTGCGGTAATACGGAGGCGGCAAGCGTTATCCGGATTCACTGGGCATAAAGGGTACGTAGGCGGTTTAGCAAGTTTTTGGTTAAAGCCTTTTGCTTAACATTAGGATTGCCAAGAAAACTGCTAAACTAGAGGCCGGAAGAGGTAAGCGGAACTGCCGGTGTAGGGGTTAAATCCGTTAATATCGGCAGGAACACCAAAGGCGAAGGCAGCTTACTAGAACGGACCTGACGCTGAGGTACGAAAGCATGGGTAGCGAAGAGGATTAGATACCCTCGTAGTCCATGCCGTAAACATTGGATGTTGGGCATTGGAAGTGTCGACCCTTTCAGTGTCGCATATAAAAGTTAATACGTTAAGCATCCCGCCTGGGAACTACGGCCGCAAGGCTAAAACTCAAAGGAATAGACGGGAGCTCGCACAAGCGGTGGACCATGTGGTTTAATTCGACGCTAAGCGAGGAACCTTACCAGGGCTTGACATACTAGGACGTAGGTCCGCCGAAACGTGGACCGATCCTTTTAGGAAACCTAGTACAGGTGCTGCATGGTTGTCGTCAGCTCGTGTTGTGAAATGTTCCGTTAAGTCGGGAAACGAGCGCAACCCTTGTCCTTAGTTGCCAGCGGTTTAAGCCGGGGACTCTAGGGAGACTGCCAGTGATAAACTGGAGGAAGGTGAGGATGACGTCAAATCAGCATGGCCCTTATGCTCTGGGCTACACACATGGTACAATGGCCGATACAATGGGTCGCTAAGTCGCAAGATGGAGCTAATCCCATCAAAGTCGGTCCCAGTTCGGATTGAGGTCTGCAATTCGACCTCATGAAGTCGGAATCGCTAGTAACCGTATATCATCAATGGTACGGTGAATACGTTCTCGAGCTTTGTACTCACTGCCCGTCACGCCAAGGAAGCCGGTAATACCCGAAAGTCCACGCTAGTGGAAATAAGGTAGGACTGGTGACAGGGGCGAAGTCGTAACAAGGCGTCCGTAGCGGAAGCTGCGGATGGATTATATTTCAATTTCTATTCAATCCTTTTTTAAGGGTTGATAGGTCGATCCACTTTGATTTTATCAAAGATGGACATATACCTATCTCTGTCTTTAATGGGTTTTTTTGTTTATAAAAATTGACTAATTTTTATTTTTTGATATAATAAATTTTAGTTATTTTGCGCGTGTAGCTCAGTGGTCTAGAGCGCTTCTCTGATAAAGAAGAGGTCGGAGGTTCGACTCCTCCCACGCGCACTTTTTATTAAAATTAAAATCATTAAATTAAAGTTATTTAAATAAAAAAGGGAGATCAGACCTCCCTACGGAGGTCTGATCTCCCCCTCCGCCTACAGTTGTGCCCATACAAAAAAACCCTTGAAAAACAAGGGTCTTATTTTTTTTGACAAATAAGAAAAAATAGTGTATTTTTAGATTAATAAATAAATTTAATAAATAAATATATATGTTAAATACTTTTGGTGTTGTTATATTAATCATTTTAATTTTGAAGTATGGTCTTGATTTAGTTTCAAAAATTTTACAATCTCAAAGTTTTGATCCTAATATTCCAAAAGAATTTCAAGGCGTATATGATAAAAAAAAATATAAAAAATCCCAAAAATATACAAAAGATAAAATAAAGTTTAGTATTATAGTTGATAGTTTTAATCTTTTATTTTTACTTTTGTTTTGGTTTTTAGGCGGTTTTTACGGTTTAAACATGTTGGTTCAAGCTTGGAATTTACCATTTTTACTAACTGGTCTTTCATATGTTGGTATTATTTATCTTTTGTCTACAATAATTGATATTCCTTTTAATGCTTATTTCACTTTTGTAATTGAAGAAAAGTACGGATTTAATAAAACTAGTGTTAAAACCTTTTTTCTTGATATTTTAAAAAACTTGTTGATTAGTTTTGTATTAGGGAGTATAGTTTTATCGGCAGTATTTTTGATATTTAAATACGTTCAACAATTTGCTTGGATTTATGTCTGGTTTATAGTAGCTGTTTTTGAAGTTTTTATTATGTTTATTTCTCCAAAAATAATAGCTCCCATGTTTAATAAATTTAAACCCTTAAAAAAGGGTGAATTAAGAAAAGCAATTTTTGATTATGCTAAAAAAATTAATTACCCCTTAAAAAATATTTTTATAATGGATGGCTCAAGACGATCAACAAAGTCTAATGCTCTTTTTATGGGTTTTGGGAAAAATAAAAAAATTGCTCTTTATGATACGCTTTTAGATAAACAAAATACAGATGAAATAGTAGCAATTCTAGGTCATGAAATGGGCCATTATAAAAAAAAGCATATATTAATACAATTACTTATTAGTATATGTAATTTAGGTTTAATGTTTTATTTGTTTTCTTTATTTTTAAATAATTTTGCTCTTTTTAATGCTTTTGGTGTAAGCGAGCCCAATATTTATGTAGGAATTGTTATTTTTGGTTTTTTATATACACCAATTAGTTATATTATTTCTGTTTTTACAAATACTCTTTTTAGAAAGTTTGAATATCAAGCTGATTATTTTGCTAAAAAAACTACTGGGACCCATAAACACTTAGTAAAAGCTTTGAAAAAACTATCCTTAAATAACTTAAGTAATTTAACTCCCCACTCTTTATATGTATTTTTAAATTACAGTCATCCTCCAGTTTTACAAAGAATAGAAGCTTTAAAAAATATTGACTAAATTTTAATTTTGTTGTATTATAAAGTTGTTAGGGCGATTAGCTCAGTGGTTTAGAGCACTTGCTCGACACGCAAGGGGTCACAGGTTCGAATCCTGTATCGCCCACCATGAACTCTGTTTGGTTCATGGCAAGCCATCTGTTTTTACATCCTTGAAAGGATTCGAACCAGAAAGGGGTCGGGAAAACTGTATGTTTTCCCGTGGAGGAAATATTAAAACCGAGTGGTTTTAGGGAGTGATGTGGAACGAGCGACGTTCAATCCTGTATCGCCCACCATCTTTTTAAGTAAAATATATTTTTTTATGGATAAAAATATAGTTGATATAAAAAAGACTTATCTAGCTATGATTGAAAATAGTATCGGCTCTAGGATGTTTCAGCATTTATACATTAAAAACAAAGACCAAAGTCAATCAAAAGACGTGGTGCAAGGTGGTGAACTCTCTTGCGCTTTTTTTGTATCTAATATACTTTACTTTTTTGATTTAATTAAGACTCCTCATGCTACTGTTTCAAGCACGGAAAAAGATATGAAAAATTTTGGTTGGAAAGAAATTGATGAGCTTAAAAAAGGAGCTGTTATTGTCTGGGAAAAGGTAAAATATGAAAGTGGAGAAAAACACTCTCATTTAGGCTTTTATATGGGCTATAATCAAGCTATAAGTAATAGCTTTAAAAAAAAGGTGCCTCATAAACATCATTTTACTTATGGTGAAAAATCAGAACCAAAACATAGAAAAATAAAAAGTATTCTTTGGCATCCTGATTTAAATTAATTATTATGTTTAAAGAAAACTTTAATACAAATTGTTCTAAAGAAAATAATATGGACAATTCTCAAGATATCAACATAAAAAAAAGACTTGAAGGTTTAGATGAAACCTTAAAAGAATATGGTTGTTATGAAATTTTTCAAGATCTGCAAAAGGAATTTCCTAAAGCAGAGATTTTTTTAGTTGGTGGAGCTGTTAGGGACACGATTTTAGATCGCGATACTAAAGATTATGATTTTGTGGTTAGAAATGTTGACTCAAAAAAGTTAGAAAGTTTTTTAAATACTAAAGGCCAAGTTAATTTAGTTGGTCAGACTTTTGGTGTTTTTAAATTTAATCCAAAAGAATCAAAATTATCTCATCCTTTAGATATCGCTTTACCAAGAAAAGATTATGCTTTAGGCACGGGGGGCTATAGAGATGTAGAAATAGAAACTTATCCTTCTCTAGACATTGAGTCTGATTTATCACGACGCGATTTTACTGTAAATGCAATGGCTTTAAAAATTGATTCAGATCTTGAAATCGTAGATCCATTTAATGGGATGGAGGATTTAAAAAATAATTTAATTAAAGCGGTAAGAGATCCTAAAGATAGATTTCAAGAAGATTATTCTAGAATGCTAAGAGCTATGCGTTTTGTTTGTCAACTTAATACTTTGCATGAGAAGTCAGACAAAAATTGGAAAATCGAAGAAAAAACTTGGCAGGCTTTAAAAGAAAACATGGAAAATATTAACAAGATCAAAAGCGAACTTCATATGAAACAAGAAGGCAATATGTCTTTGCCTGATGTAGAAGAAGAAAGGGTGGTGCCTTATGAGGTAATTGCTAAAGAACTTTTAAAGTCTTTTAAAGAAAACCCGGTTCAAGCCATGGAGCTTTATGATAAAAGTGGAGCTTTTAAGGAAATTATGCCAGAAATTTTAAAAATGAAAGATTGTCCTCAACCTGATAATTATCATCATGAAGGTGATGTTTGGGAGCACACCAAGATAGCTCTTCAAAAACTTTTTTCAGATGAATTTAAAAAAGAATTTGATAATGAAACACCATCTTTAGAATTAATAATAGCTACTCTTTTCCATGATATTGGTAAACCTTATACTATCCAAACCCCAAAAGAAGATGGTACAGATAGAATTCGTTTTAATGAGCACGATAGAGTAGGAGCTGACAAAACAAGAGAAATTGCTAAACGTTTAAAATTATCAAGCCCACCTGAAGTAGGGATTGATGTTAGTGATATTTGTTGGCTTATAAAAGAACATATGATTTTAGTAAGAGGCGATATTAGCAAAATGAGAAATTCTACTATTGAAAAATATTTTTTCAATCCTGATAAACCAAGCAAAGATTTATTAAAAATTTCTTTTGCTGACGTATCTGCTACCATTCCTAAAAGCGGTAATCCTAATTTTAGAGAATATAATCAAATGAAAAAAAGAATTAAAGAATTAAAAGAAATGAGTAAAGATAAAAAAGATTTACCTGAAAGGTTAATTAACGGCCACGATATTATGAAAGAGCTTGATTTAAAACCTGGTCCTAAAATTGGAGAAATTTTAGAAAAAGTAAGAGAAAAGCAATTACAAGGAGATCTTAAAACTAAAAAACAAGCTCTAGATTTCATTAAAAAACTTGACTAAAGCGTATTATTTTGATAGATTTAAAATAGATAATGTTCTTTGAAAATAAAATAAAACAATAAACAAAAAATGAAAAAAGGAGGTAATTATGAGAAGAAAATGGACAAAGGAAGAAGTGATTATTCTAGAGTCCTTAGTAGATGAGTATTCTACTATGCAGGATCTTAGGGAAGTAGCAGAAAGAAAGTTTTCTGAAAGATCTTGGGGCTCAATTAGGACGAAAGTTCGAAGACTTAAAAAGGTGAAAGAAGTCAGAAATGGTGAAATTATCCTAAAAAAGGATTTTGACAGTGAAACTTATGCTATGAAAGGAGAGACTAGCCTGAATCAGTCTCAAAGGAAAATTTTTAAAAAGGTTAAAAAAGAACCTGTTCCTTTGAAAGAGTTAAGTGTTGAGCTTGGTCTTTCAAAAAATGGTGTAGTTCAATTAATTGATGGTATGCGTGAAAAAGGTTATGATATTTCAATGAGACGTATTAAGGATAGGAAGTTGGAAGATTCAACTTATATGATAGAACTTGAAAAAGAGCCAAAACCCTCTGCTCCAATTGAGTACGAAGGTATTTCCCAGGATAAGATAAAGTTTTTAGTTATATCTGATACTGGCTTTGGCTTAAAAGCATATCAGCCTGAATTAGTAGCTACAGCTTTTGAAAGAGCAGAAGAAGAAGATGTTGATTTTGCAGTTCATGCTGGTAATATTACTGGCGGATATTCAACTCGCTCTAAAAGACAGGATTATTATAGTTCTGATTTGAAAAAGCAAATTAATTATGCTTCTAGAATGCCGAAAGTTACCTTTAAGACCTATTTTATAAACGGTCCAAAGGACTTAAAGCATAAGAAAAAAAAGGGCCAAAACCCAGCCAGATTGTTAGCTTCAAAGCGAAAAAACTATCGTTATTCCGGTGATGTTGAAAGTAATTTTCATATTCGCGGGAAAAACGTTAGAGTTATTCATGGTAAAGACCGTTCCACATACGCTAAATCTTATATGATTCAGGGTATGAAGGAAAATTTGCAAGGAAATGTCTACTATGTGAATAAAGAAAAGGAAAATCCCGATCTTTTAATAGTAGGCGGAGTTGATACTTTTATGTATCTTCCTGCAAAAAAAACTGGTGGTATGGACGTTATTGGACTGCCGAGCCTTCATGCAATGACAAGTTCCCAAAAAACAAAAAGACGGCGTAGTGGATCTATGTCTTTAGGTTACACTATTGTAACTGTTAATTTAGATGATGATGGCCGGGCAGTTGATTTTGACTATGAATGGTTTCCTTTAACCGCTTACCAAACCCCAACGGGTTGGCGTGGTAACAGAGACTTGATGTCAACTGTTCTTTCAGAAACAGAAAAGGAAGTTCTTAATTTGTTGGAACAAAAACCTTATCGTTATGGTGAAGTTTCAAGAAAGTTAGATATTCCTAAAAAGGAAGTTAAAAATATTGTATCCTCTTTAAGGAAGAAAGGTTACAATATACCTTATGATAGAACCAAAGGTACACTTTCAATTCCTTTCTTTTGGACTGAAAGAAGCTTTACTGCCTTAGATAAAAGAAACATGTTTGATACTAATATTAAGGTAGCCGCTTTTTCTGATACTCATATTGGAAACAGAGATGCAAGGTTAGATTTAATATCTGAGGTTTATAGGATCGCAGAAGAAGAAAATGTTGATCTTATTACTCACTCTGGCGATGTATGTGATGGTATGAATGCTTATAGGGGTCACGAACAGGAATTAGTTCAACATGGAGCTGATGCCCAGCGTAAAAAAGCAGTTGAAGTTTGGCCCCATTCTGATATTCCAACCTGGATTATTACTGGTAGTTCACATGAATGGGTTTATAAGACTCGTTGTGGACACAATGTTGTTGAAACACTTGCCCGTGATATTCCTAACATGAAATACATTGGTGGTGAAAAAGGTTTAGAAGCTGTTAAAGAGTTAAATGATGTAAAAATCAAACTCTTTCATCCTAAAGGTGGTGTATCATATGCAAAGTCATACAAAGTTCAAAAGTTTATTAACAATTTTATAGAGGAAATAGAAGACACAAGAAGTTCTGTCAAATTGTTTTTAACTGGACATTTGCATGTTTCATTTGCTATGATATATCGAGGTATAGCTAGCTTCTTAGTGCCTTGTTTGGAAGGTCAAACTTGGTATCTCCATTCTAAGGGTCTACATCCTTATTTAGGAATGTGGATTACAGAAATGACTTTGGACGAAAACGGCAACATTACCCGTATGAAACCAAAGTATCGTTCTTTTGAATAATTCTCATATAAACACGAGGAAGAGAAAAATCTCTTCCTCTCTTTTTTTCACATATTTTTTATGTTATAATACCAATATGGTTGACAATTCTCCAAAAATAAATATAATATATACAGATAGGGATTTTTTAGTTTTGGAAAAACCAGCCGGAATTCTGGTTCATCACACCAAACACCAAAAGAAAAATACATTAGTTGATTGGTTAGTTAAAAAATTTCCAGAAATAAAAAAGGTTGGCGAAAAAGGAAGATATGGTATTGTTCACAGGCTAGATAGGCAAGTTTCTGGTCTTATGGTTATAGCAAAAAACCAAGCAATGTATAAGTCTTTAAAATCTCAGTTTAAGTATAGAAGAGTAGAAAAGGAATACACTGTCTTGATTTATGGAAAAGTTAATGAAAAAGGAGTTATAAAAAAGCCTATTGGTAGAACTAAGTCTAATAAGCTGGCTGTAATTGAATCAGATAGGGATGCTAAATTTAAAAAACAAGCAATTACTCGATATAAAGTTATAAAAAGATTTAAAAATTATACCCTTTTAAGGGTAAATATTTTAACTGGAAGAACTCATCAAATTAGACTTCATTTAAAAAGTATTGGCTCTCCTATAGTAGGAGATAGAAAAAGCAAGGATTTTGATTTGAATAGAATTTTTTTGCATGCAAGTTTTCTTGGTTTTCACGACTTAGATGAAAAATGGCATGAATTCGAATCTAATTTACCTAATAAATTAAAAAATATTTTAAATAAAATAAAATAACATGGCGAAACTTTTTGTTATATCAGGCCTATCAGGCGCAGGAAAAGACAGCGTTATAGATGGTTTGAAAAAATCAGGTTTAGATTATAAAAGAATTGTAACTACTACTACAAGAGATAAAAGAGAAAGCGAAGTAAATGGCAAAGATTATTGGTTTGTTAGTGAAGAAAAGTTTAAAAGCATGATTGATAGTAATGAATTTTTAGAGTGGGCGAAAGTTTATGGTAATTATTATGGTAATTCAAGAAAAGCTGTAAAACAGGCTTTAAAATCTAATAAACCTGTTATTTTAAGAATCGATTGTCAGGGAGCAAAAACAATTAAAGAAAAAATTCCTGATGCCGTAGTAATTTTCATAACCGTGTCTGACTTAGATGTTATTAAAAAACGCCTTAAAGATCGAGAAACTGAAACGGACGAGTCAATTAAAAAAAGATTGAATCAAGCCCAAGAAGAATTAAAAACTCTAAACAAATGGGATTACATAGTGGAAAATAAACAAAATAAATTAGATAAAACAGTTGAAAAAGTTAAAACAATAATTAAAAAAGAATTTAATAAATAATTTAATAAGTAAAATAATTTAAGGTAGTAAATCCTTGAATAATTAATACAAAATATAAATATGGCTTATAAAGATACAAATAAAAAAAAGGAAACAAAAAAGAAACCTCAAGATCAAGATAAAAAGAAAAAAAATAAAAAAGAGAAACAAGAAAAGAAAAAACAAGAAAAAAAAGAAAGTAAAAAGGAAAAAGAGGAAAAGAAAAAAGAAAAAGATAAGGAAGAAAAAAAAGAAGCCAAAGGACAAGAAGAAAAAGGTTCTAAAGAAAAACAAAAAGAAAGTAAAAAAGAGACCAAAAAAGAAATTCCGGAATTTGGTCCTGGTGACTTAATTAAAGTTTATCAGGAAGTAGAAAGAGGTGGTAAAACTTATACTCAAATTTTTAAAGGTATTGTAATAGCTAGAAAACATGGGAAAGGCCTAAATGCTACTTTTACAGTAAGAAAAGAAGCTACGGGAGGAGTTGGAGTTGAAAAAATATTCCCTCTCCATTTGCCAGCTATTCAAAAAATAGAAGTAGTTAAACGACATAAAGTGCGTCGTTCAAAATTATATTACCTTAGAAATAACAAGAAAAAGCTCAAAGAAAAAAAGTAATTTTTGCCCGGATGGCGGAATCGGCATACGCGCATGGTTGAGGGCCATGGCTCTTTTGAGCATGTGGGTTCAAATCCCACTCCGGGCAC
>CAZGUY010000009.1:0-7493 GCA_964528795.1 uncultured Gammaproteobacteria bacterium | reverse complement strand
AATCCCTCCAGGTCCACCATGTAATTTAAAAAGGACGGTTAGCTCAGCTGGCTAGAGCGTCTCGTTTACACCGAGAAGGTCGTAGGTTCGAGTCCTACACCGTCCACTTTGTGCCAAGGTAGCTCAGTGGTAGAGCAGTTGACTGAAAATCAACGTGTCGGCAGTTCGATTCTGCCCCTTGGCACTCTTTTATTTATAATTTTCTATATTTTTGTTATAATAAAAAGAATTATAAAAATGATTAATAAATAATTATCTATGAAAATTAAGAAACTTGTACCACTTTTATCTCTTTTACTTTTGTTTATTCTTTTACCATTAAAAACTCAGGCTAAAGAGCCTGTTTGTGCTACTTATTTAACTCAAGTTGGCTGTACTCATTGTGCAAAAACAGACCCAGTAGTTTTAAATGAAGTTTTTGATAAACATTCAAACTTTTATGTGATTGAATATGAAGTGTTTAAAGACAAGGTTAATGCCCCCTTTTTAATGGATTATCATGAAAAATATTCAACCCCTTTAGGTGTACCTACCTTAGTTTTTGGAAAGCAAGATTTTTTAGTTGGAGATAGGGATATTTTAAAAAATTTAGATCAGAATATTAACCAAAAAGAAGGTAATAAATGCTCTTTAAAAACAGGTGAAACTGTTTCTTTAAATAATTTAGACTTTAACACATTAGCTGGTAAGCCAAAGATTTGGCACAATAATAAAATTTTAGTTAAACAAAAGGGGGGAGCTGACAATGCTTTTTTGCATCAACTTTTAACTACTAATAGTCCTGAAAAATTAATAAAGGAAAATAGGTTTGATTTAACTAAGCCTAAAAAAATAGCTTTGTCAGGTCAATCAATTAAATTTGACAAAGCAGCTAATATTAATGGTTGGCTTTATCAATGGAAAACATCTAACTTATCATCTGAAGATTCTTCAAATCAAGGTTCAATTATAGGTTTAAATGAAGAGAATTCAGGATCTCAAAGTCAAGATAACCAAAATAAAAAAGAAAAAACCTTAACAATAGCAAAAGTTTTATCTTTAGGAACAGTTGATGCTGTTAACCCTTGTGCTTTAGCTGTCTTAATTTTGATGATGATAACTATTGTTACTTATAATGCTAAAGATAAGAAAAAACTGCTTTTAGCGGGTTTAGGGTTTGTTTTGGCCGTGTTTGTGACTTATATTATTTATGGAATTATAATTGTGAAGTTTTTTCAAGTAGTTCAAGCTCTGGCTTCAATAAAGATATGGCTTTATAGAATCTTAGGAGTTATTGCAATTATATTAGGTGTTTTAAATATACGAGATTTTTTCCATTATACTCCAGGAAGTTTTGGTACAGAAATGCCTATGTTTTTAAGACCAAAAGTTAAAAAGATTATTTCTGGAGTTACTTCACCTATTGGAGCAATGGGAACAGGCTTTTTCGTTACAGTATTTTTACTTCCTTGTACAATAGGGCCTTATGTAATAGCTGGAGGTATTTTATCTGTTTTGGAAATGATAGAAGTAATACCTTGGCTTTTACTTTATAATTTTATTTTTGTTCTCCCAATGCTTGTTATCGTCTTTTTGATTTATGGTGGAATGAGTCGAATTAAAGATGTTCAAAAATGGAAAGATAATAATATTAAATATCTTCATTTAATAGCTGGCTCGATTATGGTTCTTTTGGGTATAGCTATGATTTTAGGTTTGGTATAGTTGACTTGATTTAATATCGAGTTATGATATTGAAGTAAGTTAAAATTAATTATATAAATTTATGCCTACTCAAAAAAATCCACTTGGACAAGGTCGTGGTAGAGGAAGAGGTCGTCAACCAGGCGGAGCTGGTTTAGGACCTGGAGGAACTTGTGTTTGCCCAAATTGTGGTAAAGAAGTGAAACACCAAAGAGGTACTCCGTGTTTTAAGATGAAATGTCCTAAGTGTGATACTAAATTAACTAGAAAAAGATAAATTTAATTTAAAAATTATGAAAATATGTATCCCTTCAAAAAAAGAAGGTAAAGATTCTTTATTAGATCCTCGTTTTGGAAGATGTCAATTTTTTGCAATAGTTGATACTAAAAATCCTGATGATATAGATTTTATTAAAAATACAGGTGTTCGAGCTAATAGAGGGGCTGGTATTAGTGCAGCTCAACTTGTTGCTAATAAAGGTATCCAAGCCGTAGTTGTTGTAAATCTTGGTCCTAAGGCACTAAGCGTCCTTACAAGTGCTAATATTGATTGCTTTCAAACAACTCAAAAGACTATAAAGGAAGTGATTGATGATTTTAAAAAAGGCAATGTTAAAAAAATGACTTCTCCTGCTCCAGGCGGTTTTGGAATGGGCCAAGGAAGGGGCCAAGGTCCTGGCAAAGGATTAGGCAGGCGCCAAGGAAGATAAATTTAAAATATATGAATAAAATTTTTAAAACAGGACAAAAAACTTCCTTAATTGCTGCTTCAGTAACAGTTAGTTTAGCTATTATAAAAGCAGTAATAGGTTTTTTATCAGGTAGTGTAGTTCTTTTAGGTGATGCAGTTCATAGTTTTGCTGATTCTTTTTCATCTTTTGCAGCTTGGGTTGGGTTAAAAATTGCTAAGAAAAAACCTACTGAGCAGTTCCATTATGGTTTTTATAAAGCAGAAAGCGTTACTGCTTTGATTATTTCGTTTTTAATTTTGTTTGCTGGTTATAGTATTATTAAGGAAAGTATTGGTAATATTTTATCTAGCCCTGAATTATCAATTCCTATTTTAGCTATGGGTGCAGCTGCTCTAGATGGTTTAGTAATGTTTTTTGTTGGTCGTTATGAGGTTAAAAAGGGAAGATCTATTAATTCTCAAAGTTTAATTGCTGACGGTAAAGAATCTAGAATGCATCTTTTGTCATCATCGGTTGTATTAGTCGGTGTTTTGGCAGCCCACTTTAATATACCCTATTTAGAGGGAATTACTGGTATTATAATTTCACTATTCATATTTGAAGCAGGTATTGATACTTTAAAGGATTCTATTTTTTCTTTAATGGATGTTTCGCCTGATTCGGAAACTGAAAAAACTATTAAAAAGACTTTGAGTAAGATTTCTGGTTTAAGGAGTTTTGAGGGTCTTAAATTAAGAAAATCAGGTCCTTTTGTTTTTGGTGAAGTAACAGCAAAAATTGGTAAAAGATTAGATATTAAAAAGGCTAATGAGATTTCAGAAAATATTGAAAAAAATATAAAAGAAAAGGTTAAAAATTTAGACTCTTTTACTATTTCTTTTAAGCCTTTTGAAACTAAAAAGCAAAAAATTTGTATTCCTATAAATGAGCAAAATGGTTTAGATTCAAAAATATCCGATCATTTTGGAAGAGCAAAGTATTTTATCTTTTTAAATACAGATGATGGGGAAATTAAAGATTTTTACATTAAAGAAAACATTTATTCAGATGATGAAGTAAGGGCTGGCCTTAAAGCGTCTAAATTTGTAATTAAAGAAAAAGTTGACCTTGTTATAACTAACCAGATGGGTCCTATTTCATTGCATACTTTAAGAGATAATATTGTAGATGTTTATAAAAATTCTAATTATAATATTAAAGAAACAGTTAGGCTTTATTTTGAAAATAATTTAAAATTTTTAAAAAAACCGACTCGTAAGAAAACTTAAGATTTAATATATGAAAAAAATAGCTATTACAGGAGGAAAAGGTGGAACAGGTAAATCCACTTTTTCTATTATTTTAGCGAATCGTTTAATTAAAAAAGGCAAAAAAGTAATTTTAGTTGATTTAGATGTAGAGTGTCCCAATGATCACCTTTTAATAGGTGAAAAATTAGAAAACCCAACTGATTATACTTATGCTAAATTTCCAGAGCTTAATAAAAGTAAATGTAAAAAATGCGGTATTTGTAGTAATGCTTGTCCAGAAAATGCTATTTTCCAAGCAAAGGGTCAATATCCTATTTTCAATTTAGACCTTTGTTCTGGTTGTGGGCTTTGCTCTTTAAAGTGTCCTTATGGAGCAATAGATTTTAAAAAGAAAGAAACAGGTAAAATATTTTTAAATAAAGTAAAGAAGAAATTTTCTTTAATTACTGGTAAATCAAATCCTGGTTTAGAAGAAACTGGCCCTGTGGTAAGACAAGTTAAAGCTCATGCTTTTAATTTAGCAAAAAAAGAAAAACCTGATATAATGTTATTTGATACAGCAGCTGGTACTCATTGTCCAGTTGTTAATGCTTTAATGGGGGTAGATCTAGCTTATCTTGTGACTGAGCCTACCCCAATGGGAGCTTATGACCTAAATTTAATTTTAAATTTGTGTCAAAAATTGGATGTTCCAGTTAAAGTGGTTTTAAATCAGGCTAATTTAGGAGATAAATCTCAAATCAAAAAAATTCTTAAAAAAGAAGATTTAAATATTTTTCAAGAGATTCCTTATTCTAAAAAAATAGCCAAAAAATATTCAAAAGGTCAACTTTTGAAAATTGAAATTTAATTATTATGAACTTAAAAGAAAAAGATCAAAAATTAAAAAGATTAAAAAATCAGGTTGTAAATTGTAAAAAATGCTCTCTTTATAAAACAAGGAACTTGCCTGTGATTGGGCAAGGTGATCATAATGCAGATATTTTATTTGTAGGAGAAGCACCTGGCAAAAATGAAGATGAGACTGGTATTCCGTTTTGTGGTCGAGCTGGTAAAATTTTGGATGAATTATTAAAAAGTGTTGATTTGGACAGAGAAAATGTTTATATATGTAATATTTTAAAATGCAGACCTCCTAAAAATAGAGATCCAAAATCAGAAGAGATTAAGAAATGTACTCCTTATTTAGAAAAACAAATTAAAATTATTAAACCCGAAGTCATATGTTCTTTAGGAAGGTTTGCTATGACATTTTTGATGAATAAGTATGGCTTAAAAGACGAAGTAAAGTCAATTAGCAAGGATCATGGTAATAAGTATGAAATTAAAGTGTTTTCTAAAAAAACTGTTTTTATTCCTATGTATCATCCAGCTGTAGCTACTTATAACCCAAACATGAAAGATGTTTTAAAAAAGGATTTTAAATTATTAAAAAAATATGGATAAATTTAAAATAGTTGTCGGAAGTGGTAAAGGGGGAGTAGGAAAATCAATGATTAGCTCAAGTTTAGCTATATTCTTATCAAGGGAGCATAGAGTATTAGCTCTTGACTCAGATGTTGATGCTCCTAATTTAGATATTTGGCTTGGACAAAAAGGAAAATGGAAAAGTAAATCTAAATTAAAACTTTCATCTTTGCCAGTAATTAATTACAACAAATGCGATGGTTGTGGTGAATGTGTGAAGCACTGTCAATTTGGGGCAATGAAAATGAAAAATGGCAAACCTAAGGTTAATAATTTTATTTGTGAAGGTTGTGGGGTTTGCAAAGAAGTATGCCCTAAAAATGCTATTACAATGAAAAAGGTAGAAAATGCATACATAAAAGAGAAGGTAACTCAATTTGACTTTCCTTTAATTACGGGTCAATTAATTCCCGGTTTTACTGGATCTGGAAAAATAGTGGAAGAAATTAAAAAACAAGGCAATAAAAAAGATTGGGATTTTATGATTATTGATTCAGCTCCAGGTACTGGTTGTCCAGTTAATGCTGCCCTGAGAAATACAGATTTTGTTGTTTTAGTAGTAGAACCAACCCCTTCGGGATTTGAAGATATTAAAAACACTTTAGAAGTAGTTAATCATTTTAGTTTAAAATATGGAGTTGTAATAAATAAATGGGATTTAAATAAAAAATTAACTCGAAAAATAGAAAAGTTTTTTAAAAATAGAGTTTTAGGAAAAATATCTTATAACAAAGAAATTTTTAAAAAAGTATCCCAATTTCAACCCATTTTAAAAACTAACCTTAATACTAAAAAAGAACTTATAAAGATATTTAAAAATTTAAAAAATAGGATTGAAAGATAATTCATTTGATTAGTTTACAGATTTATCCTATAATAAAAACAAGATATTTAAAATAAAAAAAGGAGGTAAAGATGTATGGCAATCCATACGAGAAAGGTAAGTTTATTGTATTTGAAGGGTTAGATGGATCAGGCAAGTCATTAAGATCAAAAATCTTAAAAGACTTAATGGTAGAAAATGGTTTTGAGGTTTTTTTAACTAAAGAGCCAACCAATCATTCCAAGGAAGGTAGAAAGATTAAAAAAGTGTTGAAGGGAGAGATTGAAATTGATTTAAAAGAGTTTCAAGAACTCTATACTAAGGACCGGTTAAAACATATTAAAAGGGAAATTATTCCAGCTCTAGACCAAGGTAAGTATGTAATTTCAGATCGCTATTTCTTTTCTACTTTTGCTTATGGCTTTGCTTCTGGGGTCGATTTAAGATACCTTTATAATTTAAATGAGCAAACTATGTTACCGGATGCATTATTCTTTGTAAACACAGATGTTATGACATGTTTAGATCGAAAGAACAAATTAAAAGAAGACAATGAGTTTTTTGAAAAGAAAATGTATCTTAAAAAGGCAAAGGCTGGTTATCAAAAATCAATTAGTGATTTTAAAGATAAGATTGAAATTGTTAAGACTATAAGCGGAGAACTCAAAAAAGAAGAACTTATCCAAACTCAAGTTAGAATGCTATTAAAATATTTTAAGTCCTCGTAATGAGGACTTTTTTCTTTTAATAATATATTTTATAATACTATATAATAAAATAAATTTATTTTAACTAATATGTCATGTAAATGGTATAGTGTTTGTCCTTTAAGGAATTTAGAAAAACAAGGCAAAATAAGTGACAAATGGAAAAATAAATATTGTGAAACGAAAAGCAATTGGAAAAATTGTAAAAGATATAAATTAGAGCAAAAAGAAAAAACCCATCCTGATAATATAATGCCAGATGGGTCTATTATAAAAATTGATTAAATTTTATTTAATTTTAAGATTTTTAGCAAAATTCTTTGCTTTTTTAATATCTTTTTTATTAGGTCTTTTTTTATTTACTCCACCAATTAATTTTAAAAGACTATAACTGTCATGTCCTAAGCAATTAAAATTTCCTATAATATTGAAGTTTTTATTTTTAAGAATTCTTTTAATCACTTTATGATTTTTATTGAAAAACCAATCTACCTTCATACCAGAGGTTGAGAATATAAAAGCCTTTTTATTATCTATTTTTTCTAGACTATTAGCAAAATCTAGCATGTTTTTGTGGGATTCACCATAATAAATTCCAGAGCCAAAACCAACTAAATCAGCATTTTTAATATCGCTTTTATTAGCATTTTTAGCTTTAATAAGTTTAGCATTTAAAATATCAGCTATTGCTTTAGCAATTTTTTCAGTGTTTTTATGATGGTATGAAGAGTATATAATAATAGTTTTCATCTTTTATAAATTAATGATTCTATAATTATTATAAGGTTTATTTAATAGTAAATCAATTATAAAAATAAAAAAGCGAGAGACGGGAATCGAACGTCACTCGTTAAATATAGTTTAACATCGT